>NZ_BTPD01000008.1:0-318606 GCF_036245625.1 Algoriphagus confluentis | reverse complement strand
AGCTCATTTTTCACCCATTTATCGGGAATGGGATTCCAGCTGGATACCCTCACAAAAAATCCGGAGATCGTTGCATCGCTAATCCCAGCCTATTAGAAACTTTCCATTACTGAAGAAAACCCAATGCGGAAAAATCAGAAGGTTGAAAGAGGAGTTGTGCAACGGTTACCGCTGTTAGCAGCAGTAATTCTATCTTTGTCTATTGTTATTTGTCGTCAATTTTGAAAATGTTTTTCATTACTTCAGTTCGTTTAAACTTATCAGTATCTATATCTAAAAATGTTTTTTGCTTGTCAACTGTCACTAAACCAAACCAAAGCAAAAATCTGTCAAAAGTGCGAACACCATAACATCTAAAAAACTGTCGTTCAGGTGTTGAGTAATCTGGCTGAAAAAAAGCAATGAACTTTGGAAAAGCTCTTAAATATTTATCTGCATAAAAGCCTACCGTTTGTGGTTGGTGTCCAAATTTGTCAAGCATAATTACCGAAAAAGCCCAGCCAAGTTGTCCAATTGGTTGCTCAGGATAACCGTCATTAAAACTCCAAAGGAACTTGTCTGTAAACGCTTGGAAAAATTGTCTGAAAATTTGCAAACGGTTGCTTTTCTCAAATAGTTTGGTCGTTGTCTTTGTCAAAGTGAGCTTATTATTTACTTTTCTTACAAGTCCAGCAATTTCAGCCGTCAATCTTGCCGTCTTAATTGCAATACAGTCGTCTTCTTTCCAAAGTTTTGTTATACCTCTTTCTATATGTTCGTCAAGTAAAAATCTTCTGTCATACAGTTCAACCATTACTTTTTTAGGCAAAGCTCCGAGTGGTGTTAACTTAATTTGCTTCTCACGCTGAATAATTTTTAGATATTCTTCCACAATCCTAAAAAGTGGAATTTGGTCAAGTGTTTTGTCGTCAATGTTGTTATACAATTGAACAGGAGACTTTTCGCTAAATGTGTCGTATAATAAATGGTGAATTTCTGTTGCAGATAGTCCCAAAAAATCGTCCAAAGGTATATTGTTCCTAAGTAGGATATTTGCTTCTATGTCGTCAGGTGATTTCATTTTACAAGCTGTCGTAATATTATTGCTGCTAACGGTCAAGGCTAAGAGCGGGTGGGCATTAAAACCCGATTCACTGTCTGCCACGACCAATGTTTATAAAAGGTAAACACTTTCAATTTGGCACTTTCCGCCCACTTGCTCTTAGTCAATGTTGGCGTTTCGGCTTTTCAATTCGTTATATCATTATTATTCCAATCAATATTAAAAATATTCCTAGAATAATTATCTGATAGTGTGCTGCTTTTCCAAATTCGTTTTCATCTTTCTTTAATGGATTCCGTGATTTAAAAATCAAAATGAGGACTCCAAGAGCCATTAGTAATAGTCCTAAGATGAAATTATAAGTTTCGTCAGTCATCATATGTTTCGTATGTCAACTTGCTTCCTATGATTCTTAACTGCAACCCTACAGTGTCTTGCTTATTTGAAAAAAGCATTATTCTATTTTCATTTTCTTGAATGCCAAATTCGTAAAACTTTTCAATATTCCTTCCCAATCTGGTATCATGAAAATAAATCGTATCTCCACCTATTGTAAATTCTCCCTTAGTCATCGATGTGCCAAAGCAGATGTTGCTAAAGGTAAATTCGTTGTTTTCTTTAAGTTTGAGAGTAACCGTACAATTTGCTACACCTTCTCTCTGAGCCACTAAAATGTCCTTACTTTCAAATTTCTTAAAATTCACAATTCCAAATGGCATGAAAACTGTCAAGATGAGAACTAAGACTAAAACACTAGCCGTCAAATTTCTTTCTCTTTTTTTAAATCGTTCTTTAACTGCATAAAAGAGCTGTATAACCAAAATAATTGTTAGCCCGATAAATGTCAGAAACAGAATAATAGAAAAAACCATCGCATAGAAGCTAAGGTCATCTGTCCATAAGTCCCTTGTGTTGACCAAGAGGAAGAAAGTCAATGCAATTCCAATTATCAATTTGCTTCTTGTATGCATTTGTGTTTTTTAAGCTGAACGCCAACGTATCGGTGCTATACGATGTGGCGGATTTTCAGCACGAAAGCTCAATACGAAGTACCAAAGTTGAATTAAGTAAAAATGTTAAACCGAAGTACGTCAGCCGCCATATTGTATAGCACTTGTTAGCGGCTGCCCTTCTTCACAAATCAAAATAGAATGAGAAGTTACAAAAAAGAATTAGAAGAAATCGCAAATGATTTATTAAATCAAAATGCTGATGCAAAAGGAAATAAGAATAAGCCTAATTATTCCAAACGTGATTTTATGAATGCTACAATAATTTTTCAAACGGCATTAATGGATAAAATGTATGATAACCAAGAGTATGATGGAATGAGTATTGAAGACCGTATGAAAATGGCTGAAAGTTGTGGATTGTCTTTACGAAAACTGATACACACCTATACTGGATTAGATACCCACAAGATTGAGGAGTTTCTTTAGGGTTGCCGCTAACATCCCTATAAACGCCACTCCTCCCGATTAATTTCGTGTATTTCCACTATGGGCGAAGGGGTTTTTCTTTTCAATAGCGCTGATTTTGATTGATTTCATTAATTAAGTGCTTCTTCGCCTGAATTCCTAGGTTAAAAGTCATATTTCCTACTTGCCCCGTTTTATTGCCTCCTCAAGGATTTCAGCCATGGTCTTGGTGGAAAGACCGCTTTTTTCTCCTTTGATCAATTCGCTCTTGCTGGGATATTCATTTTCTTCAATTTTCTGTTTGAGCCATCGATCATTTGGCTCAGTTACTGTAATCCTTTGAGCCCTATGATTGTGTAGTAATAGTATAAATATACACCGATTGTTGAGCCATTTTTCTTGGTTTATGAATTTAAGGTTTTTCAGAAATTCCATTTTTCAAAAAAGGCTTTTTCGGCCCAGGATAAGCGTGTAGTTGCATATTTTAACTCCCTTCCATTCATTCTTTAGCAATCAAGTCTTCCAAATTCAAAAAATAACGGGTTCCTTTCAACTCCCCTGTTTTTCGAAAAGCTCCCAAATTAACCAAGGCTATCAGATCTCTTGTCGCCGTAGCTCTACTGGTTTTTGTGATACTCAGATAGTTACTCAAGCTAAGCCCGCCTTGAAACCCATCAGGCCCTTCTTTGAATATTCGCTCACAAACTTTGTTTTGACGTTCATTCATGACCTGCTGAAACTTGTCATAAAATCTGGTTTTGGCTAGGATAAAGCTTGCTAGATTCAAACTCCGTTGGATTGCCAACAGGATGGTTTCTGAGAAATATTCCAACCAATCCGTGATTTCCATTGATTTATTGTTCCTTTCCAAAGCCTCGTAGTATTGTCTTTTATACTTCTCTACGGTATAAGAAAGAGCGATCAAACTAGGCTGTCCTAGTCTCTCAGAAAGTATTTTCTCAGCAATGGCACGACCGATTCGACCATTTCCATCTTCAAATGGGTGGATGCAAACAAAATACAGATGTGCAATCCCTGCCTGAACTACCGGATGGAGCTTTCTAGACTCGGTATTGTACCATTCTAAAAATCGCTCCATTTCCGAATAAACTCGATCAGAAGGAGGTCCTTCAAAGTGGACCCGCTCTTTTCCCAAAGGACCTGATACGACCTGCATCGATTCGGGACTCGTTCTATACCGGCCAATATCATCCAAATCCCTTCTTCCATTGGTCAGCATTCGATGCCAGCTGAATAACTTGTCGTGGTTTAGGGGTACCTGCGAAGATTGGTATAAGTCCACCATCATCTCGGCTATTCCATATTCGGCAGCACTGGGTCTCCGGGAAGTCGCTTTCAGTCCAAATTGTTTCTGAATAGAGGACTGAACGCTTTCTCGATTAAAATATTCCCCCTCGATTTCAGAGGTTTTTAAGGCCTCATCGGTAATTATTTCAAGTCTCAAATTTTGGTTACTCTCCTTTGAAATTAATTGGCTTACACCCAATAGTTTTCCAGAATGAAAATAAAAGTCATTCAGTTTGGACTCAACTGATTCTAAATTATAGGTGAATTTTGGCCATTTTTTTGATTCCCAATTCCAAGTCATGAGGTATAAATTTACTTTTATACCTCATAAATATAGAAAAAATGAGTTATATTCATCAGGTTATAACTCACCCTGATCAAAAATCACCTTCCTGATCCTTTACCCACCCAAATGGGAAAATTGCCGGGATGATATTTTTATTCCTAACTTTAAGCATTACCCGATCCGTTTTTTCGGAAGCTTTATCCATTCAAAACAGCCCGCCTTTTGAAAGTCCTTCTCGATCTTCAATATCTTAACGTCGCCAGCACCGGGATCAAAACCTATATGGTGGAACTGGCAAAAGCGGCAAGGAAATACCCCCATCCGGAGATTGAGTGGATTTTTACCCATGAACCCGACAAACAGGCGGAGGATCAGACTTACAAAGACCTCACATCCAAAATTCAAAAGCTGAACTATCACTTGGATTACTTCCGATGGAAGGAGTTTCAGCTGCCGGATATGGTGAAAAAATACAAACCGGATGTTTTGATTTGTCCGGACTTTGTCTCACCCGCAGCCTCCCTTCCCTGCCGAAGAATGACCGTGATCCACGATGCCTTTTTCTGGCAAATGCCGGAAAACTACCCCAAATGGTGGCGAAAATACTTCCTCAACCTGATCAAAAAAGGCCTAAAAGAGGATACCACACTCATCACGACTACCCGATATTCCAAAACCTCCCTTTTGGAACATTTGGGAGATTCCCTCCCCATCGAAGTGATCTATCAGGCTCCCAAGGGGATGACAGCGGCCTTGGATCAAAAGTTTCAGGGAAAATTAGGTTTGAACATCCAGGATTATTTTCTCCACATCGGAACCTTCGATAAGCGAAAGAATCTGCCTCTTCTGGTGGAGTCCTATGCCGCCTATCTTAAAAAAACCCAATCTCCCAAAAAACTCGTCCTTGCCGGTGGACCTGGACAGAGTAAACAGATGAATGATTTTCCGGTAGTTCAACAATTGGTGGACAAGCTACAGCTTCAAGATCAGGTCCTGCTTCCGGGATACCTTACCGACGGTCAGGTCAAATCCTTGTACAACGGGGCTTTCGCCTATATTTTTCCTTCCCAAAATGAAGGATTTGGCATTCCCATCCTCGAGTCTATGGGCTTTGGTGTACCCGTAATCCACTCAGACCAGCCTGCTCTTCTCGAAGTGGCTCATGGTGCAGGACTTTCTTTTCAAACCGGAAATTCCGAAGATTTGACCGAAAAAATGATACTTTTGGAGACTGAAAATGACTTGAGAGAACAGCTTATCCATCTAGGGAAGGCCCGCTCCAAGGACTTTTCTTCCAAAAAATTTATCGAGGCTTTCTACGAGCTTATTTTGAAACCCGCTCCCTGATCCATGCGGCAAGTATCCTGTCCGGTCTGTCACACTGCCCCTACTTTTTCTCCAGCTCCTCATTTTCTTTGCGATTGTCCCCGATGTGGGATTCAGTGGACCTTTATTCCGGAGGATCTTCAATGGGAGGAATTGTACCGGGATGAGGTCTATGCCGTGGTGGATAACCGAGCCTCCATTTTTGAAAAAATCATCTTCTCCGAAGCCCGAAAAGTGCTTCGCAAAGCATACAAGCTAGTTCCTGAGAGAAAAAAACTTTTGGACTTTGGTTCGGGAAAAGGACAATTCCTGAAAGTAGCCAAAGACTTGGGCTGGAAGGGTTTGGGGATAGAAACAGAGCCTGAGAGAGCCCGATTTGCTCAGGAAAACTATAGAGTCCAAGTTTTGACTTCCTTTTATTCTCAAGGAAAAATCGAATCCGGAAACTTTGATTTGATCACACTCAACCATGTGCTTGAGCACCTTCCTGAGCCCATGAGTCTTTTGAAGGAGTTGGTTCAGCAAAACCTGGCGGTAGACGGAATTCTCTACTTAGAAGTTCCCAGAGCTGATTCATGGCAGGCAAAAATTGGTGGAGCAAATTGGATGCATTGGGATATTCCCAAGCATTTGACTCATTGGAATTCCAAAAGCCTTGAAAAAGAACTCCAAAAAATAGGGGTTTCTCCCATCGCTCAGCGGGGTTTTTCCGTACATCTCGGCATCTTGGGGATGCTTCAGGCACTGATGAGCCGTTTAGGTTTTAAGGAAAATCTCATCTTTCGGCTCAAACGTGAAAAAACACTTGGCTTAATCTTGGGAATTGGGTTGCTTTTACCTTTTGCTACAGGCTTGGAAGCCCTTTCTGTTCTTTTTGGAAAATCCGGAATTTTGGGAATTTATGGGAAAAAGAATGGCTAAAACCCGACATATCCTTTTTTTGCAAAGCAGCTCTGAGGGCTATGGGTCAGGAAAAATCATCCTGCAGGTCCTCCGTTTTTACCAAAATCAGGGACTAGCTCCAGTCGTGGTCCTCACCAACGAAGGTCCGATTCAGTCCGACTTGCAGGCAATGGATATTCCTGTTTATGTCCAAAACCTGGGGATTCTGAGAAGAAAATATGTCAATCCGGGAGGCATTTTTAACCGGGTCCAAAAGAATCTGAAAGCCTATCGCTTCCTGAACCAGCTTCACCGGAAATATTCCTTTGAACTGGTTTATTCCAATACCTTGGCGGTGGTCATAGGCTCTATTTGGGCCAAGCGAAATCATCTTCCCCACATTTGGCATATCCACGAGATCCTTCCGGGACCGGCTCCTTTGGTCAAGCTTTTGGCCAAAATGCTGGACAGCAGTACCACTCACCCCATCGCAGTCTCCCAAGCCGTTGCCGACCATTGGCAGACTGAGCTCCATAAAGCACAAGTGCAGGTAATCCCCAACGGAATTCCCTATGACGCATTTTTGGAAGCAGAAGGATCATTAAAATCTGAACTGAAGCTTAGTCCGGACACCCAAATGATCGGAATGATCGGTCGAATCAACCCCGGAAAAGGACAGCTTTTCTTCTTGGAAATGGCTGAAAAGGTGGCCAAAAAATATCCCAAGGCCCACTTTGTTCTTGTAGGCGACCCATTTCCGGGTTACGAATATATTTTGGAAGAAATAACAGAAAAGATCAGAAGCAGGAAACTGGAAACCAAAGTCTGCTATTTGGGTTTTCGCAGAGATATTCCTGATGTGATGGCTTCGCTGGACATTTTTGTCCTGCCTTCAGTTCTGCCGGATTCATTTCCCACGGTGATTTTGGAGGCAATGGCTGCCGGGAAACCTGTAATAGCAACAAAATCAGGGGGAGCCTCTGAGATGGTTTTGGAAGGGGAAACGGGATTCCTGATTCCAATCCATGATATAAGTGCTGGAACTGAGGCTATTTCCCAATTGATTGACAACCCCTCGCTTAGAAAAACCCTGGGAGAGTCCGGGAGAAAAAGAGTCTTAGAGTCCTTCAGCCTGGAGTCCTTCGAACAAAAAATCATCAAGCACCTATGGCAGCACCTGAAAAGAAACTGAAAGTAGCCATCATGGGTGCCAAAGGCTATCCCTACGTATACGGGGGATACGATACGATGATCAAAGAACTTGGAGAGCGCTTGGTACAAAAGGGAGTGCACGTCCGAGTGTACAATCACCGGGCCTTATTCAAAGAAAGACCAAGGTTTGTCAATGGCATAGAATGCATCTATACACCAGCGATCGAGTCCAAAAGTCTGACCCAGCTCACCCATACCTTTTTCTCCATGCTTCACGCCTGCTTTTCGGATGTGGATGTGATTTTTGTAGTGAATTCGGGAAATGGTCCTTTTGGGGTTATTTCCAGAATCTTCCGGAAACCCACCGCTATCAATGTGGATGGACTGGAATGGCTCAGGCCGAAATGGAAAGGCTTTGGCGCGAAGTATTTTTTCTGGGCTTCAAAAATGGCGACCAAATTCTATGATCAGCTCATCAATGATTCGGAGGAGATGCGGCGGGTGTATCTGGAGCTTTTCCAAAAAGACTCCCAAGTCATTGCCTATGGGGCCAATCCAAGAGAACATGTGGGGCCCGAACCACTGGAAAAATGGAATCTGGAGAGCAGAAGCTACTTTTTGATTGTAGGCAG
This sequence comes from Algoriphagus confluentis, assembly GCF_036245625.1. Classification (NCBI taxonomy): domain Bacteria; kingdom Pseudomonadati; phylum Bacteroidota; class Cytophagia; order Cytophagales; family Cyclobacteriaceae; genus Algoriphagus; species Algoriphagus confluentis. The sequence continues at coordinate 310,560 of NZ_BTPD01000008.1, read as the reverse complement.
GCTCGTGCCGGACAACAATGCGGATTTGATTATCGAAGGATTTTTGAAGTCAAATTCTGAAAGAAAATTGGTGGTTGTAGGGGACGTTCCTTTTGCTGATGAATGGGCCAATCGGCTGAAAAACATTCAGGATCCGAGGTTGCTATTTACGGGTTATGTGACCGATCCAGAGGAGTTGGCATCCTTGTATTCTCATTGCTTTGCCTATTTCCATGGGCATGAATATGGGGGAACCAATCCGGCTATGCTGAAGGCAATGGGCTATGGATGTGCGATTTTGGCCTTGAATACTCCATTCAACCAGGAGATGCTGCAAAATGGAAAGCATGGGTGGTATTTTGAGAAGAAGGCGCAATCTGTAAAAGACGTCGTGGAAAAGGCGGAATCAGCGCCTGAAAAAATGGACGATTTGCAAAAGACAGCCCGCTCAGGCTTAACCCAAAAATACAATTGGGATTATGTGACGGAGCAGTATTTGGAGGTGTTATTCAGGCTGAAAAAAAAAGCATAGCTATTCTATAAGAGTTTACAATGGATTTCTCACAGATTCCACAGAATCTCACAGATAAAAAGATCTGTGGACATCAGTGAAATCTGTGAGAAATTTTCCTTTTTATTCGAATGAAATAAACTCTCCGTTTTTAAAATATCCTCGAAAAATTAATCTCAAGAAACTTTAACCTCTAAAATTTCCTTTACTCTGTATCTTTTCACCATAAAAACTCTTTAATCCCATGATCAGAAAAGCAACCGCCGTTTGGAAAGGAAGTGGCAAAGAAGGCTCCGGCCACTTGACCACCGACAGTACAGTTCTTAAGGATACTCAATATTCTTTCAACACCCGATTCGAAGATGGAGTAGGCACCAATCCAGAGGAATTGATCGCAGCAGCCCATGCCGGCTGTTTTGCCATGAAGCTCAGCTTCAACCTCAGCGGGGTCAACTTCCCTCCACAATCCCTGGAAGTCACCTCAAAAATTACTTTTGAAGAGGGTACTTTGAAAAAATCCCACTTAGTCCTTAAGGCTCAGGTAGATGGAATCTCCGAAGAGGAATTTGCCAAGCAAGTCAAAGATGCTGAGGAAAATTGCCCGATATCCAAAGCCTTAAACATGGAAATCAGCTCCGAATACACGCTGAATAGTTGATTCCTACCGATTACAAAAATTAAAGCAGGTCAAAATGATCTGCTTTTTTTATCTCCATCGATAACTCGCCTAGGCCTTTTGCTGCTTCAAACTTAAAAATGTCCAAGCCACAAATCGGCTTTTCTTGTTGCCTTGAGACATTTCGACTACTTTTTGCCCTTGAATCCCAACTTGCCCGAGCATTTTCAAAATAGCAGGTAGATTTTCTGATTTGGAGATCAGGGTAGTAAACCAACAGACCTGATTTTTGAATTGCACACTTTCTTGGATCATTTTTCGGACGAAGGCCAGTTCTCCACCCTCAGTCCAAAGTTCGGCGGCTTGTCCCCCAAAGTTCAATTCAGCCTTGGCAACCGGTTTTCCGGTCAGATTTCGGACTTTTCGCTGACTGCCTTCCTGAGCGGCTTTAGCCGATTCGTGAAAAGGAGGATTACAAAGCGTAAGGTCAAAGAACTCCCCGGGCTGAATGATTGTGGAAAAAATTTTGGAAGGATCAGGCTGAAGCCTAAGCTCAATTTTATCCTCAAGCTGAGGGTTCTTCGCCAAGATTTGTTTGGCGGATTCGATGGCTTTTGGATTCAATTCTGAGCCCACAAAACTCCAATCATAAATTGCATTCCCAAGAATAGGATAGATCAAATTAGCGCCTGTACCGATATCGAGAACTTTGAATTTGGTCCCTTTTGGGGTTTTCTCCGCATTACTTTGCGCCAGCAAATCAGCCAAATGATGAATGTAATCTGCTCGGCCGGGAATGGGCGGGCAAAGAAATCCATCGGGAATATCCCAAAAGCCCACTTGGTAAAAATGCTTCAAAAGCGCCCGATTCAGAGATTTGACAGCTTTTGGATTGGCAAAATCCAAAGTCAGGTTTCCATAATCATTGGTGAAAAGAAAGGCTTTGAGCTCAGGAAGGGTAGCCGAAAGGGCTTCGAGGTCGTAGCGTCCTTGGTGCAGATTGCGGGGATGAAGTTTGTTTTCAATTTTCACGATTACCCTCAATATTCCTGAACCAATACATCCGTGGGAATATTCAGATTGACATGAAGTTTCCGGATCATGTCCAAAGTAAGCTTACGCTTTCGGTTCAGAATTTCGCTTACTCGGCTTTTGTATCCGATCAAATCGGCCAAATCCTTGGGTTTCATCTGGAGCTGTTCCATTCTGAACTTGATGGCTTCGATAGGATCAGGGAGATCAATCGGGAAATGGTCTTTTTCATACTTGTCGATCAGAATCAACAGCAACTCCAATTCGTCACCTTCAGGTGTGCCTTTTTTGGAATCAAAGAGCTCCTCAGCCCGCTGAAGGGCAATTTTATATTCTTCCTCGGTATGAATCGGTTTCATGGTTAGATGATATTGGAGTTGAATATATCGTATTCAGCATGCGTTCCTATAAATCTTATCCAGCCAGTCTGATAGTCTAGGTTGAACTTGACGATCAACCGATAATGATTCCCTTTGATATTTAATACCACACGATTGTCCTTCAGAATACTGGCGGAGGGATAATCTACTTTAAGCTCATTGTAGGTGCTCCAACTTCCCAACTCGAATTCACGAAACCATGACTTGAGAGCCTGTTCCGAATCAGGATGTCGTTCCCAAAACTCTCGAAGGGTACTTTTGGCAATGATTCTTATTCTGGAAAAGAAAAGGTAAACAAAAAGTTCCCAAAACGGTAACTCAATCCACTTCAAACACCAACTTCATCGTGATCGATGCGGTTTTGTTTTTGGAAGAAGTGTTGAAAGCTCCTCCCCAAGAATAGTCTTCTCCTGAGTTTTGCCCGGTAATCTGGAATACACCCATATTGGCAGTGATCAGGTCGCCTAACTTGGCCTTGGAGTTTTCTGCAATCCGCTCGGCGCGGATTCTTCCGTCTTCGGTGGCTTTGGCAACCATTTCCAGCTTGAGCGATTCCAATTGGGTATAGTAGTACCGCGGAGATTGAGAATAGAAGGTGATCCCCTGATTGAGCAATTCGGTCACCTCCCGACTGATTTTTTCCACTTTTTCCACTTCTTTGGATTCGATGACCAAAGTCTGACTCAGTTGATAGCCTGTAAAGGTCTGACCCAAATAGCGTCCGTCGTTGGAATAATTCTGCTCGTAAAGGGGATTGGTGGAGACGGCATTGAATACGAGCTGATCTTCGGGAATTCCTTTGGATTTTAGGTATTGGGTGACGGCATTTCGGTCTTTTTCCAGACTGGAATAGGCCGACTGAAGGTCCCTGCTTTCCCGGGTGAAATTTCCCTCCCAAACAATCAAGTCTGATGTAAAATTCTGCTCACCCAATCCCGTGACATTGACCGTGCCTTGAGGACGGTTTCGATTGATCACAGCATTTCCCAACACAAAGGCGGCTATAACTATGGCGATGGCAAAGACGATGGCGGAGGTGTTGTTTTTCATTTTTCCTAGATTTTGCTGTGATCAATATACTGAAATTTGACAAGGATATAAATGCAAAAAACCCGCCTAATCGACGGGTTTTTAGGGTCTTTTACCAGAATTAACACTTATAAAATCCTGTTCTTGAAAAGCTGTGATTTGGGGCTTTCCAAGTCAATTAAATATCCGTTGATCACTGCGTATCTAAGCTTCCCTTCTTTTCCCAAAAAGAAATTGGGGGCAGAACCTGTTGTCCAGCCTCCAGAAAGTTTGTCAGTAGATTTCATCACTTGGATCGGTAAGCCGTGAAGTTCTCGAGGCGCACCGTTGTTGACCTTTACAGCCATAAATCCCTGCCGAAGCAGTTCAAGGGCTTTTTCTTCTGAAAGATCGTTTATCGACCCAAAGGCAGTAGGGTATACTTTCCCTTCTACATACTCCAATCCCGTCGCGTCTATCTCCTCAAAACCAAAATACACCTGCATGTCTCCCAAGTCATCAATGGATCCAGAAACGAAATAGGAGCCATTGGCCTCAGACTCTCTTCTTCTGATCACCAAGTCTATCGGGTATTTTTTGCCATTTGCCTCCACAAGCATCTCATTGATCTTCAGGTCTACCAACTGAAGCCCATTGTCAGGAATGGAAAAATATTGCTCCGTCGTGTATTGCTCGTAGCCTCTTGTGGCAATTTGGTGCAGCGCATTCAGAATAATGACAAAGTTGATTTTGCGGATGACCTGCTTCTCCGGGTCATCGGGATAGCCCCCGGACTCAATGAGAATGGTGCTGGTCCCCCATTTTTGAATATTGTCCCCAAAGGCTCTCGGTTCGAAGGCATCATCGTATTTGCCCACTCCTCCGGGAATCATCTGCTGAAGCAGTTCGTTCATGCCCGCAATGGTCTTCATTGCTCTTTCCCTTACCTCATTGATTTCGGTTTCGTAATTGTAGGCTGGTGCCAAAAGCGAAATGGTGGCTTGCTTCGGCGTATTGACCACATTGTAATAAATCTGCTGGTCATGAAGATTAAATCCGAATTCGGGTTCGAAATTATCCCTAGCCGACTTCAAAATCACGGCTTCAGGCGAAATCTGAGAAATGGCATCCCGGTTGAGATCAATGTCGAGTGAGTTTCTACGCTTAAACGCGTCAGCTCCATCCGGATTGATCATGGGGATAAACTTCAGGTTTAATTCCGATTTCAAAAGAGTTCTCAAATCATCATATCCGTCATTTTTCCCTTCGAGGAAATTAAAAAGATCGAAAAGGGCCATCGTAGCCGTGCTTTCATTGCCGTGCATTTGGGACCAAAGCATCACTTTGGTTTTTCCTTCTCCCCATTTCATAGAATAGATACTTTTACCTTCGATAGATTCTCCCAATTGCTCCACTTGGAATGCTCCCGAGTGCTTTTGGATCAAAGGCTGAAGATCGGCATGCTTAAATCGCCGATGGGTGATCGCAGGCTCTTTGTATTGGTCAAAAGCGGCCTCCATTTTCTCCAAGGCGATTTTCTCATAAGCAACTTGAGAAAATGCAGCTGCTGAGGTCAATAGGAAAAGGAGGGTAGACAAAAGATGGAATTGGTTCTTCATAATTGGGCATTTTTCTTTCTTCTCGGATTAAAACTAGGCATTCGGGAGAAATAAATTGGTTTATTTTTGCCCAAACTCAAAAATCCTCCCATGAAGCTTAGCTACCAAGTTTTTGACCTTCCTTTGAAACATACCTTTACCATCGCCCACCAAAGCCGGGATGTGCAGGACACTTTGATTGTCAAACTGGAAGGAGAAGGCCTCTACGGATTGGGTGAATCTACCACCAATCCCTTCTACGGGATGACCATTGAAAATATGAGTGCCTGCTTGGAAGAAGCAAGACCTCTGGTAGAGGGTGGAAAATGGACAACACCCGAAGAGCTTTGGGCGCTGGGTAAAGCGGTTTTTGAGGAGAATCCCTTCGCCCAATGCGCACTGGATCTGGCAGCATGGGATTGGTTTGCTAAAAAGCAGGGGAAAAAACTGTATGAATACCTCCGCCTTGATCCTAAAAATATCCCCTTGACCAATTTCACTATCGGCATAGATACCGTGGAAAAAATGGTCGCCAAAATGAAGGAAGTGGATTGGCCGATTTACAAGATCAAGCTAGGTACAGATCGAGATTTGGAGATCGTAAAAGAACTTCGAAAGCATACAAATGCGGTTTTTCGCATCGATGCCAACTGTGCCTGGACTGCGGATCAAGCCATTCGCTATTCGGAAGAATTGGCCCGACTCGGCGTGGAATTTATGGAGCAGCCACTAGGCAAAGATGATCTGGAAGGAATGAAAGAAGTCTTCAAACACTCCAAACTACCGGTGATGGCTGACGAAAGCTGCATCGTGGAGAGTGATGTCAAAAAATGCCATGGGCTATTCCATGCCATCAATGTAAAACTGGTCAAAGCAGGTGGTATCACGCCGGGATTGCGAATGATCCATGAGGCTAAATCACTCGGCATGAAAACGATGGTAGGCTGTATGACAGAATCCTCCGTCGGAATCACCGCCATTGCCCACATTGCCCCGCTTCTGGACTATGTGGATATGGATGGGGCGATGCTCCTGGCCAAAGACCCGGCAAGAGGCGTGGGGATTACTCCCGAAAAAGTGACCTTTCCAGCTGGTCCCGGGATTGGGGCGGAGTTGGTTTGAGGCTATTTTGGATTTGGGATATCGGATTTCGGCAGGATTTATCTCTGCCTAAAAAACCCTAAAGCCCCGAATTGATTCAATTCAGGGCTTTTTTCTTGATACTAACGACTAGATTCTAGATACTCCAATCATCCTTCTCCCACAATCAGCTTAAATCCCTCTCCATGCACGGTGATGATCTGAACTTTGGGATCGTCTTTAAGGATTTTTCGGATTTTGCTCAGATACACATCCATTGAGCGTGCATTGAAATAGCTGTCATCACCCCAGATTTGCTTCAGCGCATGACTTCTGTTGACCAGCTTATTGATCTCTGAGGCAAGCAGACGAATCAGCTCATTTTCCTTGGAAGTGAGTTTGTGTTTTCCCTCCGGTCCTTCTATGTACTGCTCGTCGTAGTGCAGGACAAAGTCCCCGAAAGTATAGGTCTTCAGAGGAGTCACCTCGGTGGATTTCTGGGTTCTGCGAAGGATAGCTGTGATCCTCAGGAGTAATTCCTCCATGCTGAACGGCTTGGTAAGGTAATCATCCGCACCGATTTTGAGTCCCTCGATGATGTCGTCTTTTTGGTTTTTGGCTGTAAGGAAAAGGATTGGAAGGTCTTCCTGCACTTTTTTGATTTCTTTGGCTAGGGTAAACCCGTCCTTTTTGGGCATCATGATGTCCAAAAGGCAGAGATCGTATTTATCCTTTTTGAATTTATTCCATCCTTCTTCCCCATCTCGGCAGAGGATGGTATCGTACCCTTTCATCTGAAGATACTCTTGAAGAATATCACCCAGATTAGGATCATCTTCGACTACTAATAGCTTGGCTTTGCTCATTGTCTTTTGGGTAGGTTTATCGTGAATGTACTTCCTTTACCGAGTTCGGATTGTACAAAAATCCCGCCGTGGTGAGCTTCCAGCATGGTCTTGACATAGGATAATCCCAAGCCAAAGCCTTTCACGTCGTGTACATTTCCGGTAGGAACCCGATAAAACTTATCAAAAATCTTTCTTTGGGCTTCTTTATTCATACCGATTCCGTTGTCCTGGATCTTGACCAGAATCTGATCTCCGTCCTCTTGAGCTTCTACATGTATCCGGGGAGTCTCGCTTGAATACTTATTTGCATTGTCCAGAAGATTATTGAAAATATGGGTAAGGTGAAACGCATCTCCTTCCAGTATGGGATCCCTTAGCTTATCCTGCAGCTCGATCTTTCCCCCCTTTTTTTCTACCTGCAGGCTGATGTGTTCGATCGTACTCTCCAGCAGTTCAGAAAGATTTATCGGTTCGATCTTGAGTTTGAAGTCTCCTTTTTCCAAGGCAGCCGCTTGAAGGACTTTTTCTACTTGGGAAACCAATCTTTTGTTTTCATCCTTAATAATCCCCAGATATCGGCTTCGGAAGGTATCCTGATTGGAGAGTTCCGGGTCCTGAAGTGCCTCTACGGCAAGACTTACTGTGGCCAGAGGAGTTTTAAACTCATGGGTCATGTTGTTGATAAAATCATTTTTGGTGTCTGAAAGGGCTTTTTGCCTCAAAATGACTTGAATGGCATAGACAAAACACCAGATGATGACCAAAATAAAGACGACCGAACTGGAAATCGGGAGCCAAACCTGACGGATTACGTGCGTATTTTTCTCCGGAAAGTAAATGTGAAGGTAATTGTCCCGCCCCAGAATATCATTTGGAAAAAGCTTAGCCTGGACACCAGACTGAAGTACTACTTTGGGGTCATTTACTTTTCCGATAGGAATCAGATTCCCTTTGTCTCCGGTCAAGCCCAATTCAAATTCTTCTCCGATTCCTTTTATCGACAATTGATTTTTGAGGAGCTTTCTAACCTCTGCCGTATCCAAGCGATCTAAAATCGCCTGCTGTCCCTCTGCCAACTCCGCATAAGCTTTATTGAGAAGATCAATTTTCAAGTTGGTCCTTTTTATTTTGTCCAGTACATCCTCAGCAATATTAACCTCTGCCATGACTTCCGGAACTTGTGTAAAAGTCTGACTCCTTGAGTAAAAGACAGGCTGATTATTCAAAAAGGCGAGCTGTCTTTCTTTTTCCTCCAGCAAAACCTGCATCTCATCCGGAGTGAATATCGTGGAAGCAATTTCTGGAGTCATATAAGTGAAAAAATTCTCCAATTCTGACAAGAGAGTGATATCCAATCCCCGGGTCATGAGAATTCTCCGGAAGGTAGGACTGACCTGCGGCATAGCTCCTGCGAGCATAGTGTCCACCACCGAAGGCCGGGAGTAATTGGGGGTAGTGCGGATTTGTTGGAGATCGATGGGATCAATTTTTTTAAAAAGTGACTCCTGAAGTGCAGAATCCCGAATCAGCTGACTGAGGATGACTCCGCTGGCTTCTCCCTTTTCCAACTCCTCGATAGTACCGGAAAGCGCCTGAACCACATTTTGGTCAAATCGCTCCTGATTGATCCGGATGGCATTTCTCACCCAGTAATATTGGAAGCCCATCAGACCGAAGCTGGCCATGGACATCAATACAATGATCAGGGTGATACTGCGTTTAGACATGGTACAAATTTAGTCCTTATGGCTCCGGGCTTTAATTGGTTAACATGTTTTAACGCAAGGATAAAAGTTGAAATGGTAAAAGGACTTTTCAAAACGAGGAAGGAGATTGGACTTGGGTTCCGTTTTCAGCTTCTAATGGGTACCTTTGTGCCTTCTTTGTGAAATTTATTCCCATGCAAAACCCACAACAAATCCAGGGAGTCTCTCTTGAATCCATAGCGCACGAATTTGGAACTCCGGTGTATGTCTATGACGGTGAAAAGATCGTAGAACAGATCGAAACTTTACAGAAGGCATTCAGCAGTGTGCCCTTCAAGATCAAGTATGCCACGAAAGCCCTTTCCAACCTATCGGTCTTAAAGCTGATCAAAAATGCAGGAGCTGGGATAGATGCGGTCTCTATCGAGGAAGTCAAGCTGGGTATGATGGCAGGATTTGAGGCTCCTGAGATCATGTACACCCCGAGTGGAGTGCCTTTTGAAGAAATCCGTGAAGCGGTGGATTTGGGAGTGATAGTCAACTTGGACAGTATCCCATTGATCAGGGAATTCGGCAAAACCTATGGAGGAAGTGTACCTGCGTGTATCCGGATCAATCCGCATATCCTCGCTGGAGGCAATCACAAAATCTCCGTTGGCCATGTGGAAAGTAAATTTGGGATATCTATCGATTTGTTGCCAGAGATCGTTGAGGCTGTTAATGAATATGGGTTGAAAATCTGGGGACTCCATGTCCACACCGGCTCAGACATTTACGATGCAGAAGTCTTTTTAAAAGGGGGCAATGTCCTTTTTGAAGCGGCTATGCAGTTTCCTGAGCTAAAATTTCTGGATTTCGGTGGGGGATTCAAAGTAGCATACAAGGAAGGAGATCCGTCCACAGATGTGATGGAAGTAGGAAGGATCGTGACTAAGGCATTTGAGGCGTTCTGCAGGAAATATGGTCGTTCCTTAGAGCTTTGGATTGAGCCGGGCAAGTTTTTGGTTAGCGCAGCAGGTTTACTTTTGGTCAAAACGGCCGTAGTGAAAAGCTCTACGACGATCACTTTTGCCGGAGTAGATTCCGGGCTGAATCACCTCATTCGCCCCATGATGTATGAGGCCTATCATGATATCTATAACCTCAGCAATCCGGAAGGGAAGCTGGAAAAATACAACATCGTAGGCTACATCTGCGAGACAGATACCCTGGCCGCTCATCGGCAATTGCCTGAAATCAGGCCCAATGATCTGCTTGTGATCAAAAATGCAGGAGCTTATGGATACAGCATGGCCTCCAATTACAACAGCCGACTCAGACCTGCAGAGGTATTGGTATGGCAAGGAAAGGCACACCTCATCCGAAAGCGAGAGGAGTTTGAGGATCTGACCAGAAATCAGGTCCTGATAGAAATTTAAAACTCAAGGAGCCCAAGTGGCTCCTTTGGTATAATTATTGAACCGGGTATGATATCCCCGGTTACAACTCGATGTTCAGTGACGACAATCGACCGGGAATGATTGCTCACCCAATCCTAAGCCCTAGTTGTTCATTCCATTTAAGTGGAAAGAATCTGATCATTTGAATGTATTGATATTAACTTTGCCCTTGAGGGCTAGAGCTATGGTGAGGAAAATTATCGGAAGTATTGCTATGTGTGTTTCGCTATTGTTGGCGGGATATTCCTATGGGCAAGACGTCCAATATTCCCAATTCTATGCCGCCCCTCTTTATCTAAATCCTGCCTTGACCGGGGCAAGTGAATTGACCCGGGTAGGTGTCAACTATCGGAATCAATGGCCCGGGCTGGACCATAGTTTTAATTCCTACTCAGCCTATATCGATCATTACATTTTCGACTATAACAGTGGCATAGGGCTCATTTTCAACGGAAATCAGGAAACACTCGCCAATCTCTCCACCAATGAAATCGGTTTGAGCTATTCCTACAGACTACGATTGAGCGAAAGTTTATTTTTCCGAATCGGTGCTCAGGTGAGTTACATGCAGCGGGATGCATTTTTCTCAGACTTGGTGTTTGGTTCCATGATCGATATTGTAAACGGAACTGTGGGTGGAATCACTGACGAACTCAACGGGGTACCTCTAGACAGCAGGTATTCCTTCTTTGATTATGCCGTTGGGGGGATGTTTTACAATGATAAATTCTGGCTGGGAGGCTCAGCACATCACTTGACTGAGCCAAATATCTCCTTTGTAGAGGATCAGACCAGTGTACTACCGATGAAAGTTTCCCTTCAAGGAGGATACAGAGTCGATTTGGCTCCGGGTGGGAGGGATTACTTCACCCACATCGGGCAAGAGAGAAGTATTTCTTTTGCCTTCAACTACAAGCAGCAAGATCCATTCAATCAACTGGACCTAGGAACCCAACTCTTTTTGGAACCCCTTGTCCTAGGAATTTGGTACAGGGGCCTTCCCACCAAAAATAATTTGCCCAACAACGAAGCCATTATTGGACTTATTGGCCTATCTCTTCCCACTGGATTGGATATCGGCTACTCCTATGATGTCACCGTTTCCAAATTGGGACAGAAAAACAGCGGAGGAGCTCATGAAGTCTCTCTTCGGTATACTTTTCTTTGGGGGGATCCCAAATCCAGAAACCAGAGAGCTAGGGTAATTCCTTGCTTTAGATACTGATATCCAGAATTAATTTACTTGGATAAAAAAAATTCGATTTTTTTTTCAAAGCCTGAAATTCAGGCTTTTTTTATTTCATATAATCAAAAAAGCAGGTTCAAAACAGTTTTTTATTTTATAAGACAATTTCAAGAAAAATTTCATTTTTCTAAGTCGAAAATTCCAGACTTGCAGTCGCTTAGACTGTTGCATATAAAAATTTTTTCCCTCTATTTAACCAAAACTGTATGATTTATAGAATATCATTTTGCAGTATATGATTTGCAAAAAATATTATTCTAAAATATAAAATACACAAAATAGATATTATACAGCAAAAATAAAGAGTGAAAAAAAGCGAATAAACCACTGATAAATTCAATGTTTCAGGGAAAAAGAATAGGGGTATTGAGAATTGGGATGATGTCCATGTTGGCATTTATTCCCTTTTATTCCTTTTCCCAATTTGCATTCAATATTCCGGACAGGTCCAGTCAGCGAATCCATAGCTATGCCGATATGGGGGTAGAAGTAAGCGGAATATTGGCGCTCTGCTCCCACTCCGAAAAGGGGAGCATCAACTTGTCGGTATATGGAGGAAGAGCTCCATATTCATTCAAGTGGAATACCAACGAAACGACCCAAAACCGTACCAATCTCAATGCAGGAACCTACACTGTTTGGATCACGGATTCTGACGGAAAAACCATTGAAAAAAGCATTGTCATTCAACCACCTTTCCCGCTGATCTTAAATCCCGTCGAAAAAAAGGATGCTTCCTGCGGATCAGGAAAGGATGGATATGCCAAAATCAGCGTAAAAATCGGCCGGAATGATTATGAGGAAGACAGCCCTCCCTACGAGGTCACTTGGAGCAATGGCTTAAAAAATGTTTGGGAGGCATCCAATCTCGCTCCGGGAGTCTACACAGTGACGGTAGGGGATAAGTACTTTTGCGAAACGAGTATTTCCTTTGAAATAAAAGCTGCCTCCGAAGGTCTTACCTTGACAGAATCTATCCAAAACATTGGCTGCAGCACTGATCAAAATGGAAAAATCAACCTGAACGTAAGCGGAGGACAAGGCCCATACACCTACAAGTGGAGCCATGGTCCCACTTCATCAAGTCTGGAAAACCTTGCTGCAGGAACTTACCAAGTCCAAGTGCAAGACAGCAAAGGGTGTACGGTACAAGCTTCCTATTTGATCTTGGCACCTGCCCCACTTCTCCTTGGGGAAACAGTCTCCGAGCCTTCTTGTGCTGGAAATGCAGACGGCACTATCCAACTAAAACCAACAGGTGGCAAAGCTCCCTATTCCTTCAGTTGGAATACGGGCTCCAATGCATCCCAAATTTCCGGTTTGGCTTCAGGGGTCTACACAGTGACCGTAACCGATGCCTCCGGCTGCCAAGCCCAAAAACAGTTCAACCTTTCGAATTCCTCAGGACTTCAAGTGGAAGTATTGGAGAATAAACCCGTCACCTGCTCGGGAAATCCTGATGGATCTGTCCTCTTGGGAATTAAAGGAGCTTTGGGAAATCCCTCCATCATCTGGTCCGATGGCAAAGCAGGAGGTGAAAAAAGAACAGACCTAGCACCGGGCACTTATTCTGTTGAAATAACAGATGAGTCAGGTTGTGTAGTGGCTGTCAATTTTTCCATCGAGCAGAATCAAGGCCTGAAGGCAAAAATAGAAACTGCCCTTGAGGTAGATTGTGCAAAGGGAGAAATATCAGGATTGGCTTGGGTGACAATAGAAGGGGGAGTAGAACCCTATCAGGTCACTTGGGCATCCTCCGAAAGTTCCCGTGAAATCTCCTTCAGGGAATCCGGAAAACTCAAGGTAGACATAGTGGATGCCCTTGGCTGTAGGACTACAGCAGAAACTCTTGTAGAAATCCCCAATGGCTCAACTTTGGATTCAAGGATTCACTTTGGATATAGAAAACTGACCATCACCAGCGAACCGGAAGTATTGGTCAAAGAGGAAATCCTCTTCGAAAGTGAAATTGCGGCTGAAATCCTTTCCTGGACCTGGGAATTTGGAGACGGAAGCTCCTCTACTGAAAAAGACCCTATTCACATTTTCCAAAAAGAAGGAACCTACGAGGTCACCTTGACCGGATATGATGTTTACGGATGCTCCGCAGTAGAAACCAACACCATTCAGGTCAATGCTCCAGAAAAAATGGTCGTCATTCCCAACGCGTTTTCACCCAACGGGGATGGATTGAATGATACCTTTTTACCCAAGCTAAAAGGAGTTACATCATTTACCCTTGAAGTATTCAACACTTGGGGTGAAAAACTCTTTGTCACCGAATCCCTTGAAACAGCCGGATGGGATGGCACCTATAGAGGACAGCAGGTACCACCAGGCAATTACCTCTACCGAATCACCTACACCCTTACCTCCAGCGGAATCACCCATACCCGCTCAGGAGGAATCACCCTAATCAGATAAGTTTATGAAAAAAACTTTTACCCTGATCGCACTCCTACTCTCCCTTGGTCTCATCACTTCCTCGATGCAGGCTCAGGATATCCAGTACTCCCAGTTTTATGCCAATCCCCTCTACCTCAACCCCGCCATGACCGGGGCCTCGGAGGGTACCAGTTTTGGGGTGAACTACAGAAATCAATGGCCGGGGCTGGACCAAAGCTTTGTCTCTTATTCTGCTCATGTAGACCATTATTTCTTCAGTGCAAATAGTGGCGTAGGACTGATTTTCAATCGCTCCCAACAAAGCATGGCTAACCTCAGCGTTTCCGAAATGGGCCTCACTTATGCCTATAGAGCAAGACTTGGGTTCCGTTCTTTTCTGAGAGTAGGTGGACAGGTAAGCTTCATGGACCGGGATGCCTATTTCGGCAATTTGGTTTTTGGAAGCCAAATCGACGACCAGACAGGAGCCATCGGTGACTTTTCAGGTGAAAATCTTGGTGAAGATTTCCGGCACCAATTTGCCGATTACAGTGTAGGACTCATGTTTAACAACGACAATCTTTGGTTTGGATTCTCTGCCCATCACATTACCCAGCCCAACATATCATTTATCGACAATGAACTAAGTCAACTTCCCGTGAAGTTTTCCGCCCATGGAGGATATAAAATCGATCTATCAGGTGGAGCTTCCAGAAACTTCCTGAACAACACCACCGGAAACAGAGAATTGACATTTGCCTTCAACTACAAGAACCAAGGACCTTTTCAGCAAATGGACTTGGGTACACAGGTAAATCTTCAGCCATTAGTTTTAGGTGTTTGGTATCGGGGGATTCCGGTTTCCAAAGCAAACCAAACTACTCATGAGTCCATCATTGCTTTGGTGGGAATCTCCGTTTCCTCAGGTCTGAGCATGGGATACAGCCATGACTTTACCCTTTCCTCTTTGGGAAATGCCAACACAGGTGGAGCCCATGAGGTCAGCCTCCGATACAGCTTTTTGGCTGCTTCAGGAAAAGGTGCAGGAAGAAAATCCTCCATGCCCTGTTTCAAATATTGACCACGAAAACAATCCAATTAAAAAAGGGCTTATTTCAGTAAAGCCCTTTTTTTATGTCCAAAACGCTTCGATTGATTCTTGGAGATCAGCTCAACTCCAAGCATTCCTGGTTTTCCAAGACCGACTCCTCCGTCACTTACTTGATGATGGAAGTCAAGCAAGAGACCGACTACGTCCGGCACCATATCCAAAAAGTGGTCGCTTTCTTTTTGGCCATGAGAACCTTTGCCGATCAACTCAAAAAAGACGGGCATCGAGTCCTGTACTTCAAGTTGGACGATCCTGAAAATCAACAGTGTTTTGAAAAGCAACTATCTCTTTTGGTAAAAAAAGAGAACTTTACCCGGTTCGAATACCAGTTCCCGGATGAATACAGACTGGATCAGCAGCTGAAGAAGTTGGGGGGAAACCTATCCTTAGAAACTCAGGCGGCGGATTCTGAGCATTTTTTGACCTCGAGGGAATTCTTGAAGGACTTTTTTAAAGGGAAAAAAACCTACCTCATGGAGACCTTCTACAGGGAAATGAGAAAGCAATACGAAATCCTGATGGACGGTAAGGAGCCCCTTACCGGTCAATGGAATTATGATCAGGACAACAGACAGGCATTAAAAGACAAAAAGCTACTCCAAAAGCCCCTCCTTCATCCCAAAAATGTTCAGGAAATCGTCCAAATGATAGAATCAGCCGGGGTAAAAACGATCGGTAATCTTGATCCGCAAAATTTCCCATGGCCCGTGTCCAGAGCTGAAAGCCTGGAACTCCTGGATCACTTTTGTGAGCAGCTATTACCGAATTTCGGAGCCTATCAGGATGCCTTGACTACTTGGGATCCTTACCTCTTCCACTCCCGATTGAGTTTTTCCTTGAACTCAAAAATGCTTTCTCCTCTTGAAGTAGTCCGAAAAGTGGAGGACTATTGGCATGCTCACCAAAATCAAATCGCTATTGCTCAAGTAGAAGGTTTTATCCGACAGATCATCGGCTGGAGAGAATACATGCGGGGGATCTATTGGACCAAAATGCCTGAGTTTGCAGCCATGAATTTTTTTGGACACGAGCGAAAGCTACCCGAATGGTTTTGGACCGGAAAGACCAAAATGAATTGCCTGAAAGAGTCAATCGGGCAATCCCTGAACTTGGCTTATGCCCACCATATCCAGCGATTGATGGTCACCGGAAATTTCTCGCTGCTCGCAGGAATCCATCCGGATGAGGTCGACCAATGGTACTTGGGAATCTACATTGATGCCATCGAATGGGTAGAAATCACCAATACCCGCGGGATGAGTCAGTTTGCCGATGGAGGAATCGTAGGAACCAAACCTTACGTCTCTTCGGCCAATTACATCAAAAAGCAGGGGAACTATTGCGATCAGTGTGCCTATGACTCCAAGGAAAAAGTGGGAGACAAAGCCTGCCCTTTCAACTCGCTTTATTGGCACTTTTATTCACGAAATCGATCGCTTTTGGAAAAAAATCCAAGAATAGGAATGATGTACCGTACCTGGGATAAGATGGGAAACAAACAGGAAATTCTGGATAAGGCAGAAGATTATCTTTCTCGTCTAGACGAGCTCTGACCCCAAAAAAGCGAGAATGTACCCATTATAAACAGGTTTTCAGTTTTGGGATCGGGAATTTTTTGATAAAAAGGATGGGGAGAATCCAAATATCGAGCTTCCAGTCTCACCAATCCCCAATTGCGGATATTCCGATCCACATTCAGCGAAAGCCCTCCAGCCTGCAGGCCTGTATCGTAAAAAGAGAAAGCGATTCCCTGCAAAGGGTCGTGGAAGTATTCTCCCCGGATAGCTGCCCGAAGCTTTTCCGAAAAGCTGAATTGAGCAATGAAAGAAGCCCCCCACCAGGATTGATTGGATGAAAATTCATTCACCCGATTGCCTACATCCAGCCCGGCAATAAGCTTCCAATTTTCTCTCGGAGCGAATACCCCATACATATTGCTAAAAAAAATCATAGTACCGGCTTCAATGCCTGCATCTGTACCCAGGAAAGTACTCCAATTCAGCGTGAGAGTGGCTAGGGGAGTGTAGGTAATCTGAGTGCCAAAAGAGGGTTTATTGACCCCTTCAATAGGCTTGATCCTCTGCCAGCCATTAAGGTAGAGCAACGCAAAAAACCACTGCTCATTCGCCTGCCATCCCAGTTTGAAACCCGTCTCAAAGTAGGGGCTGTTTTCTGCAATCAAAGATCTGGAGGGAGTCAGATGGTCTTTGGAAATCGCACTCTCAAAGCCGATATGGGAGGGCAAAACCCCTGCCTCCAGCCAAAGGGTTTGATCGGGATTGAGTGCAAATCCCAAATTGGCCTGATGAATCCATCGCAGTGCTTCGGGTTCGTTGGCATAATTATCCCTACTGTAAGTTCCTTGCTGAATTCCTAGATTAGCCCGAAATCGACCGGATCGGAAAGCAACATTGAGCAAAGCCAAGTTTACCGCAGGGGTATTATGGCGCGCATGATTATATAAAAATGGAAGTCGCTTTAGCGTCGTCGGCTCATTGAAATCATACCCGTAGTATAGATTGAGAAATCCTGAAAAATTGAAAAGGGGATCCGGAGTGGAAAAGTCCTGAGAAAAAGCCATCCCAGGTATTCCCAGTAAAGCCAAGATAATTACCCACTGCCTCATCCCGCTAGCAAGAAGAAGACTGATCCAAGGAAACCCGAACTCTTGGCAGGCTATCGGGATAGTTTTTTTGAAGAAACTCAATCATTTTCTCCCTCACGTACACGCGCAAATCCCAGGCAGTTGGGGAGTTTTTGGCCGAAACCAAAATCCGGCTTTCCACCGTTCTTTCTCTGGCTTCTGTCACTTGGAGGACCTTCACCTTTTTATCCCAAAGCGGAGATGATTCCAAAATCCGGTCCAGTTCTTTTCGCATCTCTTCAAAAGATACTGTGTAATCCGTGTGAATAAAAACACTGCCGATGATATCCGCTGAGGTTCGGGTCCAGTTTTGAAAAGGTTTTTCCAAAAAATACGTCGTGGGTAGTACCAATCGCCGCTGATCCCAAAGCCGAACCACCACATACGTCAGATTGATCTCTTCAATCCAGCCCCATTCTCCTTCCACGACGACCGCATCGTCCAAGCGAAACGGCTGAGCAAAAGCAATCTGAATCCCGGCAATCAGCGTTCCTATGGCTTTTTGGGCGGAAAACCCGATGATGATTCCAGCCAATCCCGCCGAAGCAAACAACCCCACTCCGATCTGTCTGATCGATTCAAAAGAGATCAAAATCAAGCCTAGCCCAAAAAGCAAAATTACAAAGTTGGCCACCTTCTGGAGGATATTCACCTGGGTATAGACCTTTCTAGCCTTGAGGTTATCTTCCTGATTGATGTCGTAACTTTTCAAAAACTCACGCTTAGCAATCCCAGTCCCTACAAGCAGTGTCCATACCACACCGACAATAATCAGAATCGTATTGACAGGGGATAAATACTGGAAAAAACCGCTCCAAGCTTGAGACTCCTCATGTAAATAAAACTTCGCCAAAAGGAGAATGATGGTAGTCAAAAGGGGTAAAATCAGTCGATTATTGATCTTCATGGACGGAAAAAGTTGGTGAACGAAGGCAGAAGATAAAAAAGGATATGCCCTGAACCAAAAAAACCGCCCAAAGGCGGTTTTTGAAATTCGCTCAGCTTGGGTTTAATCCCCGATCCACTCCGCCACAAACAGGTTGGTATCCCGGGTTCCTCCATTGTTTCGGTTGGAGGCAAAAACCAGGTATTTCCCATCATTGGAGAACACAGGAAAGGCATCGAAAGTCCCGTCGTGTGTGATTCTGGTCAAGCCGGTGCCGTCTAGGTTGATCATAAACAGGTTGAAAGGAAAGCCTCTTTCTGTCTGATGGTTGGAAGCGAAAATCAGCTTTTCGCCGGAAGGATGGAAAAACGGAGCCCAGTTGGCTTTGCCCAGGCTGGTGATTTTCCGGATATCTGTGCCATCAGCATTGGCTACATAAAGCTCCATATCTGTCGGCTTCACCAAACCTTCCTTGAGCAAATCCTGGTATTCTTTGATTTCCTCTGGTGTCTGAGGTCTAGAGGCTCTCCATACGAGTTTGCTTCCGTCAGGGGAGAAAAACGCTCCACCGTCATAGCCCAAATCCGAGGTGATTTGCTTGATGTCGGTTCCATCGATATTCATCGTAAAAAGCTCCAAATCTCCTGTCCGCATTGAAGTAAAGACAATTCGGTCCCCTTTGGGAGAAACTGTCGCCTCTGCGTCATATCCTGGTTCTGAGGTTAATTGAGAAAGAATATTTCCCTGCAAATCTGAAGTGAAAATGTCAAAAGAATCATAGATCGGCCACACATATTTGCCATCCGCTCTTCGCTCAGGTACCGGAGGACAAGCCGGGTCCACCAAATGGGTGGATGCATAGACGATCGTCTGATCTCCCGGAAGGAAATAAGAACAAGTCGTCCTTCCCAAGCCGGTACTGACTCGCTGAGGTTGATTGTTTTTTAAGTCATCCTCCCGCCAGTTAAGGTAAAACATCTGATCGCATTCATTTCCCCATCCGGCAAAATCCGACTGAAAAACCAACAAAGAATCATTGAATGACCAATACGCTTCAGCATTGTTGCCACCGAAGGTGAGCTGCTTGATATTTTTGAGGTAGTTCATTTCCTCAGGGTGGAGAAGCAAGTAATCTGTGGCAGAGCGGACCTCAGATTCTGTGACCGTTTCGGTTTTTGGTGAACAAGCCACAGTAAGAAAGGCAAGGGAAAAGAGGAAGTTCTTCATATTTTGCTTGGGGAGTAAAAGATGTAAACCCTGAAGATACCAATTATTATCTTTGGGTTAAATCCACAAAAACATGAAGAACTTTCTTTCCAAATTCAGCTACATCTTTGCCGCATCCCTTGGATTAGCGTCCTGTGAGGGTCCTCCAACTGATGAAACGTTGAAAACGAGCCTTCAAGAGGATATTGTCTATCTGGCTGCCGATGACCTGGGGGGAAGAGCGATTGGTACAGAGGGAGAGCAAAAAGCGGCTGAGTATTTGGCTCAGGAGTTTAAAAAAGTTGGCTTGCAAGCCAAGGGAACGGAAGGGTTTTTCCAATCTTTCACTGTCTCCAAACCCAGCAACCCTCACGAGGAAGCGGTAATCGGCACAGACGGAGAAGGAATCACCGGGCGCAATGTGATTGGATTTTTGGACAAAAAAGCAGACAAAACCATTGTGATCGGTGCGCACTTTGACCACTTGGGAATGGGCGGTCAGGGTTCTATGCACCGCGGAGATTCCGCAATTCACAATGGGGCGGATGACAATGCTTCCGGAACGGCTGCATTGATAGGCTTGGCCCAGATTTTAAAGCATGAGCAATTGAATAGCAATGTGCTGTTCATCGCCTTTTCCGGTGAGGAAAACGGCCTTTGGGGGTCCAATTATTTTGTCAAAAACCCTACCATCGACCTATCCACCGTCAATTACATGATCAATATGGATATGGTGGGCCGACTAAAAGAAGATAATTCTTTAGCCATCAATGGGGTTGGCACTAGTCCGAGCTTTGTCCCAGTACTCGATCAGATCAATGCGGATAGCCTCAAACTGGTAACCTCCGAATCCGGTGTAGGTCCTTCTGACCACACCTCTTTTTACCTGCAGGATTTGCCGGTATTGCACTTCTTCACCGGTCAACATGAAGACTATCACAAGCCCAGTGATGATTCGGACAAGATCAATTATGAAGGATTGGTGAAGGTAGTCCGCTACATTTCCCGCCTCGTCACTTCCCTTGATGCTGAGCCCAAATTGGCTTTCACCAAGACCAAAGATTCCAGCGATTCTCCGCGATTTACGGTGTCCATGGGCGTCGTGCCGGATTATATGTTTGATGGAAAAGGCATGCGTATCGATGGGGTATCTGAAGGCAAGCCTGCTCAAATGGCCGGAATCCAAAAAGGTGATGTGGTCGTACAGCTCGGAGACTCCACCGTATACGACATGATGAGCTACATGCGTGCCTTGAGTGCTTTCCAAAAAGGAGACTCTACCCAAGTGGTGATCGAACGGTCCGGACAGAAAGTGGAAGCGGTGGTGAAGTTTTGATTTGAAAGTCAAAAAACTCCATCGTTTCAAAGAATAGAAAATGCCTCTGGGAACTCTCAGAGGCGTTTTTATTTTCAATGAAAATTTTGTCTTGCCTTTATTTTACTTTTTTATATAAAGGTAAAACAGCAAAAATCTTATTTTACTTTCGCTCAATCAGTGCTCAAAAGCTTTCAAATAGTCTACAAAGACAAAAACTCGATTTCTAGCCTGTCCGGTCTGCTCTTCCAAGATTCCTTTTTCCCGAAACAAAACAACCAAGTCATTGGCCGCTTTGAAGCTCAAACCGGTAATCTGAGCTGCTTTCTCTACTGTAATGGTCGGTTCTTGGAATAGACCATGAAGGAGTTTTTTCCCCATAGCACTGCGCCTCCCAAAACCTTCCTCAATCTGAACTTCCAGACGTTTCTTCAAATCGAGAACTGAAGACAAGGTCGAAGCACCGATGCTTGCCGTTTCTTCAATTCCCTCGAGAAAATAGCAAACCCATTCTTCGAGGGTATTCTTGCTTCGGACAGCAGAAAGCTGATCATAGTACAGGCTGCGGTTTTTCTCAAAAAACATAGAAAGGTAGAGCAGTGGTTGGTCCAAAATTCCCTCACTGACCAAGTACAGCGTGATCAACAATCGTCCTACCCGACCGTTTCCATCGAGGAAAGGGTGGATGGTCTCAAACTGATAATGAGCCAAGGCAATCCGAATCAGGCTGGGAACATAGATTTCTTGGTTGTGGAGAAACTGCTCCAAATCACTCATCAGATCGGGAACCAACTCGTGGCTGGGCGGTACAAATACCGCAGTGGGGAGCGAATTTCCACCTATCCAGTTTTGGCTTTGCCGAAATGAACCCGGCTGCTTGTTTTCGCCCCGCACACCCTGCATAAGCAGCTGATGTGTATTGCGAAGGAGTCGGGAGGAAAGTGGCAGCGTATGCAACTCCGAAATCGCTGAATTAAGCGCCTGGATATAGTTATTCACCTCCTGCCAATCATCCCTTCTCTCAGGGTCAATGCTTTCTATTGGCAGCAAAGCCTCCTCGATTCGGGTTTGTGTTCCTTCGATTTTACTGGAAATAACGGCCTCTTTGGCCACATGGAGCTGAATGAACAGATCGATATTGGGCACCATTCGGGCAAATGAGTTCAACTCACCCAACCTGATGGAGGCTCGCTCCAAAAGACGGTTGATCTTGGGACTGGTCCATATCCATTCCTGATTGACCTTTTCGGGGACAAAATACCGATACTGATATCCGGAAATGTAACGGCCAGAAACAAAATCTTCGATTCGCATCATGAACCGAAGATACTTATTTTACTTTAATGACAAAGGATAAAATAAGATTTCTCTTATTTTACTTTTTGAATGCTAGAAATTATGAATCTAGTTAATCGGATTCGCCTCCACACCCTCAAAAGTCATCTTAATCGGCTTGATCGTCCCGTCTTCGTTAAATTCCATTACATCGATGCAAGTCACCCGATGATCTCTTCCTTCATTGGGAATCGGACGGCGGTGGTAAACCATGTACCACTCGTCAGTTCCGGGTTTTTGGATGACGGAATTGTGTCCTGCACCTGTGGCAACTTCGGGATCGGCTTCCAAGATCGTTCCGATTCTCCGATAAGGACCGGTCGGCTTTTCAGCCATGGCATAGGCGACTTTATAGGAATCATTGGTCCAGCCACCTTCAGACCACATGAGGTAGTATGTGCCCTTTCGGAGAAACATAAAAGGGCCCTCCACATAGCCTTCGGGAGTGATTTCGTGGAAAAGCTCTCCGTCTTCCCAAGGTTCGAAGCCAGTAAAATCTGCAGTAAGTTTGCCGATGTTGCAGTGGCTCCAGCCTCCGTAGAAAAAGTAATGGGTGCCGTCAGTATCTTTAAATACAAACTGATCGATTGGCTGAGCGCCGTGGTGGAAGTCAGAAAGAAGTGGTTTTCCTAGCAAATCCTTGAATGGTCCAGCTGGCAAATCTGCCACTGCTACGCCGATTCCGCCAAAATGATTGATGTCATTGTTGGGATCGTAGCCCGGACGCTCAGGAGTGAGCGGGTCATTCGCTGCAAAAAAGAGGTAGTATTTCCCGTCCTTTTCGATCGCAGCAGGAGCCCACATCGCCTGACGAGCCCAGGTGATGGCGGAATTATCCAGGATTCGTTCGTGTTTTTCCCAAGTCACCAAGTCTTTGGAAGAAAAGGCATCAAAGTGCAGCTGATCCTCAAATGCCGCCGAAAAGGTCGGATAAATCCAGTATTCATCTCCAAACACAATCCCTTCCGGATCGGCATACCAGCCTTCAAAAATGGGATTACCTGAAAGCTTGGGTCCCTCTTTGGTTTCGGTTTGAGGTGACGAGCAGGAAATAGCTAGCGAAAGGAAAAGAATAGAGAATCTTAATTGCATATGAATTGGTTTTATATCCAGAGATCCGTGAAAATCTGAAGGAAATATAAAAATTGAAAATTCATTGGTTGCCGGCTTCCAACATTTCAGTCGCGGATTTTGACACTTCAGTCAGGTTCAATTTTCCAAGTGATCGAGAGCCTCCATTTTTGGATCAAAGCTGAACCAAAAATGAATCCCAAACTTCTTCTTTTCTTTCTTCTTTTTCTCCTGCAGACCACAGGCAATGCACAGGTTCTCCTATCGGGCAGGGTATTGGATGAAAAAAACAGACCTCTTCCGGGAGTGAATGTCTACATCAAAGGGAGCTTTGACGGATCAAGCACCGATACTGAAGGAAAATTTTCATTTACCACTTCGGAAAAGGGAACTCAGCTAATTGTGTTCAGCATGATGGGGTTTTCGAGTCAGGAGCAAGTCATTACTTTGGGGGAAAAAGAAGTAAGCCTTCCGGATGTCTTTTTGGGTGAAGAATTCAACCAGCTGAATGCCGTGACCATTTCAGCAGGAGCTATAGAAGCTTCTGACGAAAAGAAATCGGTAATCCTTCGGCCCTTGGATATAGTCACTACACCTTCAGCCATGGGCGATATCGTGGGGGCTTTTCAGACTTTGCCGGGAACTTCCACCGTTGGCAATGACGGCCGCCTCTTCGTCCGCGGAGGAGACGCAAGCGAAGTCGGCATCTACATCGACGGCATGCGGGTGGGCAATGCTTATGGAACTACCGCCGGAAATGTTCCGACCCGCACCCGATTCAACCCCAACCTATTCAAAGGCACCTTCTTTTCCACCGGAGGCTACTCTGCTGAATATGGACAGGCACTTTCCTCTGCTTTGGCTTTGAACACCAAGGATTTGGCGATCCGGAGCCAGGGTGACCTCTCGGTCATGTCGGTGGGAGGAGGCTATTCACACACACTCGCCAATGAGAAGCGAAGCCTGACGGTCAGCGGAAACATTTTTGATCTCAAGCCTTACCAAAATCTGGTCAAGCAGGACTTTGACTGGGAACGAGCTCCCTACGGAGTAGATCTGGAGGTGGCTGCCCAGCAAAAAACAGCCAAAGGAGGCCTTTGGAAAATATTGGCCCGTACTGAAAAAGGAGGAATGGAACTCTGGCAGGCCCAACCCGGGATAGAGGGCAGAGGCGTTTTGATCGATCTGACCAATACCTACTCCTATGCGCAAACCAACTGGAGAAAAGCCTACCAAAGCGGCTGGTCTCTCTTCGCCGGACTCTCTTATTCTCACAATACCGATCTGATCAATCTGGACGGAGTCAATTTGAAAAGAACCAACCAGCTAACCCATGGCAAATTCAGTGCAGTGTATGATTTCACGGAAAAAATCTCAGCCAACAACGGCGTCGAGTACTTCAGAAATGACTACCAAGAGGCTCTTGTTTTGGAAGGATTCAAAAGAAACTTCGGAGAAAATCAGCTGTACCTCTACTCCGAATGGGATCTTTACTTGAGTCAAAATCTGGTTTTCCGAGGCGGTTTTCGGGCCGGAACCTCTACTTTGGCTGACCAAAACTGGCTGGATCCCAGAGCTTCCTTGGCCTATAAAATTTCGGAAAATGGGACCCTTTCCCTTGCCACAGGAAGATTCCAACAAATGCCGCCAGAAAACTTTCGCGTACTGAATCCAGCCTTGCAAAACACGGTTTCCGAGCACTTGATTTTGAACTATCTCTACCAAAAAGAAGGAAGAACTTTCCGGGCCGAAGCTTTTCACAAAAGCTACGACAAGCTGATTCGATTTGAGGGAATTCCCCAAAATCCCCAGAATCTGAGAAATGAAGGAGAAGGTTTTGCCCGGGGATTTGATGTGTTTTTCCGGGATCGGGAAACCCTCAAAAACACCGATTACTGGGTCACGTACAGCTTTGTGGACAGCAAAAGGAGTTTTAATCAATTCACAACCCAAGTGCAGCCGGACTTTGCTCCAAGACATAATCTAAGCGTAGTCGTGAAGCACTTTGTGGTTCCGATGAAGTCACAGCTGGGGCTCTCCTGGTCTTTCAATGACGGGCTGACCTATACTGACCCTAACCTCCCGGGAGAGATGAACTCCAAAACCGGGACTTTCCAAAACCTCAGCCTGAGTTGGAGCTATTTGCCCCGACCCAACCTGATCATTCACGGCGCGGTGACCAACGTGCTCGGACATGAAAACATCTTCGGGTATTCCTTTGCCCAAAATCCAAACGAACAGGGCCAGTTTGAATCCCTTCCTATCGGGCAGGGAGCACCCCGCTTCCTCTTTTTGGGCATTTTCTTTACCATTTCCAAAGACAAAAACGCAAATCAATTAAACAACCTCTAATTCTAACAACCATGAAAACTGTACTCACACTTTTGCTCTCCTATCTTCTCGTCTCTCCAGCTTTGGCTCAAAACTCCTATGAGAATGCCATGAAAGAGCAAATCCAAGCCATGCAGCAGATCCGGACTTTGGAAGAGTCACAAGCCGTATCGAATGCATTTCTCCGCATCGCTGAGGTAAAAAATGAAGAATGGCTTCCCTTCTACTACGCGGCCTATGTGCAGACCAATGCGGCATTCCGATTTGAGGTGAATAAAGACCAATACCTCGATCAGGCCATGGAATTGGCCAAAAAAGCAGGGGGGCTCTCTCCAAACAACTCTGAAATCAC
The DNA here is from genome assembly GCF_036245625.1 of Algoriphagus confluentis. NCBI lineage: Bacteria > Pseudomonadati > Bacteroidota > Cytophagia > Cytophagales > Cyclobacteriaceae > Algoriphagus > Algoriphagus confluentis. Next base: position 284,481 of record NZ_BTPD01000008.1, on the reverse strand, counting down.
GGCTCTGGAAGGCTTTATCCTCATGGGAAAGGTCTCCGTGGATCCTGCCAATCGGGGACAGTCCCTAAGCCCTCAAGTCATGCAGCTGTACGGAAAAGCCATCGCCCAAAACAGAGAAAATCCACGGGCTACTACGCTGATGGCCCAAATGGAATTGGGAATGGCTCAGTTTTTTGGCTCAGGCCCGGAGAAAGCCTGCGGGCTTGCACGGGTAGGTCTTGAGCTATTTGAAAAAGAGGCCTCCAAAATTGATGACAACTACCTGATGCCGACTTGGGGCAAAACCCAAGCCGAGCAAGTGGCTTCTCAATGCCAATAAGCATCACAAAAAGAAAACTAAACCAACTTTAACCTTCGCCGGGAATTCCTTCCGGTGGAGGTTATATTACCGAAACGTGTGCTGAGCCCGTAGATGCATCCCAAATTAATTCCCTTTTTCCTATCTTCCCCCATGACCTCCACCACCGCTGACTGTCAAGAGCAAAAAGGACTTTGGAATGACCTTCGCAAATTCCTTTTGATCAACTTGGGAATTGCATTCGCCCTGCAAGTGTATTTCTGTGCTTCCTGCCTTGTTAGCCTGGAAGGAATCATCAGCATCATCCCAGAGTTTATTTTCTCCTTTGTGGTATCCATGGCCCTGAGCTTTGGAGGCAGTAGGGTGGAGGATTTTTGGGACCCGAGGCTCTCTTGGATTCATCATCCGGTCAAGCGCCTTTTTGCTACGGTAATCACCTATATGGCTTATTCATTTGTGGCAAGTTTTGTGATCGTTTTCCTGTACACCTGGATAGATGGGCAGTTTACCTTGGCTCGAATACCTTGGGACGGAATCTTGGAGTTTACCTTTGTCCCCATGCGAATTGCCCTGATCTTCATGGCGATTTTCACTACCCGATCTTGGCTGATGGAATGGCGAAAATCCGCCATCGAAGCCGAGCAGCTCCGCTCCGAAAAGCTCGCCAGCCAATACCAAAGCCTCAAGGACCAGCTGAACCCCCATTTTCTTTTCAACTCGCTGAATGCCCTCTCCAACCTGGTCTATGAAGATGCCGATCGCTCGGCGGCATTCATCCAAAAGCTAAGCAAAATCTACCGCTATGTGCTCGATGTGCAGCAGGAGGAATTGGTCGAGCTGGACAGAGAGTTGGATTTTGCCCGCAATTTCCTGGAGCTTCAGAAAATTCGGTTTGAGGAAAACCTCAACTTCAAATTGGATGTGGCTCAATCCAAAGGGTTCTTTTTACCCCCGCTTTCCCTGCAACTTCTGCTGGAAAATGCCATCAAGCACAACATCGCTTCTCAGGAAAACCCGCTTTTCATTTCTATCCTGCAAAAGGGAGAGGAGCTTTGGATAAGCAATACCTTCCAACCCAAAACGAGCCAAACTGAGCCCTCCACTGGAGTGGGCTTGGAAAATATCCGATCCCGGTATCGCATTTTGAGTGATCAGATTCCGGAAATCTTTCAAACAGAACATGAATTTTTGGTCAAACTTCCACTTTTGAAAATCAGCGCATGAATATTCTGATCATCGAAGACGAAAAGCCCGCCGCAAATCGGCTAATCCGGATGCTCGGGGAGTATTTTCCCTCAGCTACGCTGATTGGAGATTTGGACACCGTCAGCAGGGCCGTGCGTTGGTTGGAGGAAAATCCGGCCCCTGAGCTAATTTTCTGCGACATCCAGCTTGCTGACGGGATCAGCTTTGAGATTTTTGAGAAAGTAAAAGTAAGCTCACCCGTTATTTTCACCACAGCTTATGACCAGTATGCTATCCAGGCGTTTCAGGTAAATGCCATGGACTACCTGCTCAAGCCCATCGATCCCAAAGATCTGGAAAGGGCAGTAGAAAAGTTTCGATCCCAAAACCTGAGCCCAAACCTGGATCTGGCGGTAATTAAAAGCCTGCTTCAACCTAAGGAAAAACTCTATAAAAGCAGGTTTTTGGTCAAATTCGGAGAGAAGATTCAAAGTATTCCCGTCGAGGAAGCCGCTTTCTTTTTCAGCGAAGAGCGGGTGACCTTTTTGCAGACCTTTTCAGGAAAAAAATACGTATTGGACTCGACTCTGGAGCAGGTGGAGTCCCAAGTGGATCCGGAGACCTTTTTTCGCCTCAACAGAAAATACATCTCCCATATCGACGCCATCGAAGAAGTCCTGACCTACTCCAACAGCCGGCTGAAAATCAAGCTTATCCACAGCGCGGATTCGGATATTCTGGTCAGTCGGGAAAAGGTGGCCGAACTGAAAGCTTGGATGGATCGATAAACGTTAAATTTTCTTCAGCATAAAGCAGAAAGCGCATTTGCTTCGTTCTTACATTTAAGTAAACCCACACGCTATGAAGCTTCTTCTTGCCAAGCTCCCCCTACTTTTCGGATTTATTGTCGCTGCCTGCGGCACACAGGATTCGGTCAACCTGCCTGTTTCGGATTCAGCAGATTCTTACCAAAAATTAGCTGAAGCTCCGTCAACTGAGCAACCTGCTCCGCAAACTGAATTCACCGAGCGAAAAATCATCCGGGAAGGGGATATCTATTTTGAGTGCCGGGACATTCAAGAAACCGATGCTTTTCTCAAAGCCGAAGTCAAAGCAGCGAAGGGCTTTATCTCCAATGAATCGGAAAACAGCTACGGAGAGCGAAGTGAGAAACGCCTGACGATCCGCATTCCTTCCGATCAATTGGATCCTCTTTTGGAGAAAATCCAATCCCATGCCGTAAAAATCGAAAATTCTAATATCCGGTCCGAGGACGTCACCGAGCAATTTATCGACGTCGAGGCCAGACTGAAAACCAAAAAAGAGCTCGAAAATCGATACACCGAGCTTCTGAAACTAGCCCGAAATGTGGATGAAATCCTCCAGCTCGAGCGGGAACTGGCCAATGTCCGAGGAGAGATTGAATCCATGCAGGGTCGACTCAATTACCTCAGCAATCGGGTTTCGCTCAGCACATTGAATGTGTCTTTTTTTGTGGAAAAGGAAACCGAGTTTGGCTTTTTCGGCAAAGCCATCGATAGCCTGAAAAACGGATGGACCAATCTTCAGTGGTTTTTTATTTTCATCCTGAATCTCTGGCCCTTCTTCCTGATTATCGCGGGGCTGTTGTTTTGGCTGTTGAAAAGGAAAAAAACACCTCCTCCCCCGATGAGATAGTGGGTTTCTTGCTTTTCCTTTAGTAAACCTACTGGACAATCCCCTTTTTGAAAGCTATATTCCCCCATGAATAGAATCTTAGCTTTCTTACTCTTGGGTTTGGTTTGGGCTTGCCAGAAGCCTCAAAAAGCACCCATTCCCCTAGAAGAGTTGACCATTTCCCAGATTCACCAAGGGTATCAAAATGGGGACTTCTCTTCAGAAGAGCTAACCCAAGCTTATCTGGACCGCATCCACGCTTGGGATTCCCTGACCAACTCCATTTCTTTCATCCACCCCGAAGCACTTTCCCAGGCCAGGGCTTTGGATGAGGAATTTGCCAAAACCGGAAAACTTCGGCCCCTTCATGGCATTCCCCTGATCGTCAAAGACAACATCAACACGCTAGGACTTCCGACCACCGCCGGAGCTTTGGCTTTGGCTGACTTCTATCCCGAGACGGACGCTTTCATCATCCAAAAGCTCAAGGATGCAGGAGCAATAATCTTGGCCAAATCCAACATGGCTGAGTGGGCCTTCAGCCCCATGCACTCGGAAAGTTCTACCCTTGGCACCACCCGAAATCCCTACCATCTCGATCACGTACCTGCAGGATCGAGCGGAGGCACGGGTGCCGCAGTTGCAGCCAATTTTGGAACCATCGGGTTGGGTACTGATACTGGAAACTCCATCCGCGGACCCTCTTCTCACCATGCTTTGGTGGGATTTCGCACCACCTTGGGCTTGGTCAGTCGGGAAGGAATCGTGCCGCTTTACCTGAGAAATGATGTAGTCGGCCCGATGTGCCGAACAGTAGAGGATGCGGTCAGAGTACTTCAGGTCATCGCAGGCTTAGATCCCAAGGACCCCATCACTGCAAATTCTCAGGGTAAAATTCCTGCTGACTATCTTCAATCGCTTCAAAAAGAGGATCTGAAAGGCTCGCGAATTGGCGTTTTCCGCACGCTGAGTGAAGCAGATCCAGATCCGGAGATTTCTGCCCTCTTCGAAAAAGCCATTGCCGACTTGAAATCTCTTGGAGCGACTCTGATCGACTCTGTGGAAGTGGAAAACTTTGATTCACTTCGCAGAAATCAGTGGTGCCCTGTTTTCCGTGAGGATCTGGAAAAGTTTCTGGCAGACTATGTCAAACGGGACACGATGAGTACTTTAGAAGATGTGATCCGAGTGGGCACTAAGTCAGACTATGCGCGAAATGGGCTGCAGAGGTTTGTGGAGCCCAACTTACCCGAAAATATGGATCAGGACTGTGGAGATCCATTTACCGACCTGAAGCGGATTGCCTTTCGGGAAGTGATCGAAAAAGTCATGGATTCCCTCCAACTTGACGCTTTGATCTATCCAAGTTGGAATCACCCTCCGGCCCTGATCAAGCGATTTCAAGAGGAGTACAAAGGAGACAATTCCCAGATTATTTCCCCCCACACCGGGCAGCCTGCGTTTACCGTTCCGATGGGATTTACTGCCAAGGGACTTCCGGCTGGTCTCCAATTCCTGGGGAAAATGTGGTCAGAACCGACCTTGATTCGTCTGACCTATGCATACGAACAAGGGACCTTACACCGGAAGCCTCCTGCTTTAACTCAATAATCCCAAAGAAGTATGGGGCATCATCATCAACACGGAGATACCTCGGAGAAAAACCTCCGGACCGCTTTTTTCCTGAATCTGGCCTTCACCGTTTTGGAATTCTTTGGGGGAATCTGGGTGAATAGTGTAGCAATCATTTCGGATGCCATTCATGACTTGGGAGATTCTATTTCCTTGGGGACTTCATGGTACCTGCAGCGCTATTCGAAAAAAAGCCCTTCGAAGACTTTTTCTTTTGGCTACCGCAGATTTTCCCTTTTGGGCGCGTTGATCAATGCGCTGATTCTTATCCTGGGTTCGGTCTTTATGATCCGGGAAGCCATTTTAAGGATCCTTTCTCCTGAGGCTTCAGATGCTCAGGGCATGTTCATTTTTGCGGTACTGGGCGTCGCGGTCAATGGATATGCAGCCTGGAAACTTCATGGAGGAAAAACCCTGAATGAAAAAGTGATTACTTGGCATCTTTTGGAAGATGTCCTGGGATGGGCGGCGGTTCTGCTGATATCGGTGATTTTGCTTTTCTTCCCAAATCCTTACTTGGATCCGGCTTTGTCCTTGCTGATTACAAGCTATATTCTCTGGAACGTGGGAAAAAGGCTGAAAGAAACCCTTTTTCTTTTCCTTCAGGGTCATCCATTGGATGTCAATCAGTCAGAAATCGAAGAGAAAATCCTTCAAATCCCCCAAGTCCAATCCATTCATCACACCCATATCTGGTCTCTGGATGGGGAGCACCATGTCTTTACCACCCATGTGAGACTCCGTGCCATCTCCGAAATAGACGAGATTCAGAAGGTAAAAAGCGATTTGAAAAGAATAATGAAACAATACCCTTTTGAACACTACACAATCGAAACCGAACTGGAGAATGAGGAGTGTCTAATGATTCATCAAAAAGGAAGAGCCTAGGACCTTCATTTCCTTACTTGATAAATCCGGTATAGGACATGGAGTCTTTGCTGTTGCTGATGATGCGCAGGCTGGCATTTCCGTTTTTCTGAACAGTAAGGTAAAGCGCCCGCACATCACTCTGCTCGGTCGGAGAAATCGTTAAATCCCAGCCTCCTTTTTTACGGTTTTTAACCGTAAAATCGAACTCCGAAAACTCAAATTTCATCCCTGAATCTGAGCCGGGGGTGCTTTGATAAGCACGTCCAAAAAAGGGTAAATCCCCAACGACTTTTTCCGGGCTGATATCCAAAGTGTAACCTGAATCCACCTGGATCATCCTTCCCTTCATACCTGTGGCCTGTCGGGCTTCAAATTCCAAGGTTTTGGCGTCCACAGAAGCCTGGAGCTCGGCCATTTCGGTCTGCTGTGCTAGAGCAACTGTACTTACCAACAGTCCAATTAGGAAGGCTATACCGTATTTTTTCATTTGGTTGAATTTACCAAATCCTAAAAAATAAAAAAATAGATCGAGAACCCGAATTCTCCTCAGATTTAACCTCAAGTTAGCACTTTCGATCGTTTTTGGTCCTGAGGCTTGCATCCGTTTTTTCAATGCTCTTCTCTGATTTTCAAAAGGTTTAAAGGAAAAGTCCAATTTATCCCCTAAATTCTAATCCTGAATTATTTCTGTTCATTCTACTACATAAAATCGGGCTTACACCAGTCATCCCACCCATGCAAAAAAAATTGCTGTTTCTGACTTTTTTCCTTGGATTAACCCTAGTCTCCCTGGGTCAAACAACCGAAAAACTCAAATCCTCAATATTGGATTTTATCCAAACTCTGCAAGACACCCAGAAAGAGGCAGTTACTGTTCCCTTTGAGGATAGTGTCCGTACTCGTTGGACCAATCTGCCTTTGGGTCTTGCCCCTAGGTCAGGACTTAGGTATGGAGACCTCTCTGAGGAAAGTAAGATTGCCTTTCACCGGATTTTGAATTCGGTATTTAGCTCCCAAGGCTATTTGAAAAATTTTTCCATCATGCAGGTCGACGACATTTTGCATGAGCTTTTCGAGATTCAATACCAGCAGGGAAAAGTCCCAGAAAGGAGTATGGAGTTTATCCGCAAGCTCAATTGGGACTTTGGAAATTACTATGTACTCTTGGCAGGGGACCCGGCAAAAGATGCCGACTGGGGATTAAAGTTTGAAGGCCATCATATTTCCATCAATCTCACCGTGGCTGGAGATGAATTTGCGATGACACCCTTGTTTTTTGGATCGGATCCAGCCCTGGTAGAGGCCACCCAATATGCTGGCCTGAGACCGCTAAGCAAGGAAGAGGACTATGGCTTTTGGCTGATTAATGCCTTGGATGAAGGCCAAAAATCAAAAGCTACTCTGGCGGGAGCTGTCCCCAGAGATATCATTACCAGCCCCGACAGACCTCAGTGGCTGGAAAGCTACCAAGGCATCAAAGGGTCTGAACTAAATGAAGGCCAGCAAAAAATCCTGCACTACCTGATTGAGGAATACATCGGGAATTTGGAAAAAGAAAAGGCAGAGGAATACTTGGCCAAACTTCATGCACGTGGGATGGGAGAAGTCTATTTCGCGTGGATCGGTAGCTATGAGCCGATGAAGGCTCACTACTATGTCATCCACAGTCCGGACTTCCTCATCGAATACGACAACGTAGGCTTTCTTGACAATGCCAATCACATCCACACCATCTTCAGAGAAAATGGAAATGACTTTGGAGAAGATATTTTGAAAAAGCACCGACTGGAACACAATCATAATTGACCATGAGATCATCACTTTTGCTTTTTGGACTACTCCTGACTTTTTCTTGTAGTCAAAAACAAGGGAAAGCAGAAGGAGAAAACCAACTTCCAAATATTGTCTTCATTTTCGCGGATGACTTAGGCTACGGGGATTTGGGCTGCTTCGGGGCTACGGATATTCTCACTCCCAATATTGACCGGATAGCAACTGAAGGCATCAAGTTTACTTCCTTCCTATCAGCCTCTCCGGTTTGCAGTCCTTCCCGGGCCGGGCTCTTGACCGGAAGAATGCCCCAAAGGATGGGAATCAATGCTGTTTTTTTCCCGGAAAGCCTTACAGGCCTGGCCCCCGAGGAAATCACCTTTGCCGAAATCCTGAAAGAGAAAGGGTACAAAACCGCCCATGTGGGGAAATGGCACTTGGGCCATATGGAAAAATATCTACCCCTCAATCAAGGCTTTGATTCCTACTATGGCATCCCCTACAGCAATGACATGGCTTCGGTGGTCTATCTGAAGGACAACGAGATCGACTCAATCTCTGTCAATCAGCGGTTTACAACCAAGACCTACACTCAAAAATCCTTGGAATTTATTGATCAGGCGGTGGATGGGCCTTTTTTACTTTATCTGGCGCATAATATGCCCCACGTGCCGATTTATGCTTCCCCTGAGTTTGAAGGGACTTCGCAAAGAGGGCTTTATGGAGATGTGATCCAGGAAATCGACTGGAGTGTGGGACAAATCCTCAAGAAACTGGAAGAGAAAGGGCTGATGGAAAATACGATGATTGTCTTCTCTTCAGACAATGGCCCTTGGCTGGTCATGGAAGACCATGGGGGTTCGGCAGGACCGCTCCGGGAGGGAAAGCAGTTCACCTTTGAAGGGGGGGTGCGGGTACCGACAGTAGCCATGTGGAAAGGAAAAATCGATCCCGGACAGGTGTATGAAGACTTGGCAACTCAGATGGATTGGTTCCCTACCTTTTGCAAATTGGTCGGTGCGGAGATTCCTCAAGATCGGGCCATCGATGGCAAAGATCTGAGTGCAGTTCTTTTCGAGAATGGCATGCGAGAAGGAGATGAGTTTCTTTACTACATGCTTTCTGATCAGAGAGGGTATCGATTGGGAGACTGGAAGGTGAAAAGACCCTTTGCAGGATTCGCAGGGAGTAGAGGCATGAAGGCCGTAGCAGCCCACGATACGCTGCTTTTCAACCTCAAAAACGACCCGGGAGAAACCACCAATCTGGCCAAGGAAAATCCTGAAAAATTGGCTCAGATGATGCGGACCATGGATTTGGCTGTACAGCAATTGGGGCCCTTGCCTCCTAGCCTGGTGGTCAGAGGACCACAGGACAACAGTCATTATATCTATTTGGAAGAGAAAAGGAAAAAGGAATGAGAACTCACCAAATTTTCCCAAAATCCCGCTTTTTCTTGACTTTTTTTAGCCTTTTATTTAGGTACAAGTTCCTAACTATTATCCTGTTTGGGCTTTCTTTTTCCAGTTTCAGCCAGGAAAAGGAAAGACTTGCTATTCTTGCCCAAAGGCAAGCTTCCAATCAGGCATTAAGAGACTTTGACGAGAAAAAGAACAATACCTTCATGACGGAAGATGCCTTGATTACCACCGGTACAGGCACTTTGATTTCCGGTAAAAAAGAACTTACCAAATATATCGAAAACTTGAAGGGTCCCAAGATGTATTGGGTAAGATCTCCCGATGAGGTGATCATTAATCCAGAAACTCAACTGGCCTGGGAAACTGGAACATGGAAAGGCTATGTGGAAGGGGCTGAGAAGCCTGTGGTGGGAGGTAAGTATTCTGCTCAATGGACCAAGAAATCCGGCACTTGGCTACTCCAATCTCAATTGTTTGTGGCTTTACCTTCTCAAAAATGATTTCACTTTTCCGCAAAATCCGCCAACAACTTCTCCGGGAAAACCGGATCACCCGGTATTTGGTCTATGCATTGGGAGAAATTTTCCTAGTAGTCATCGGAATACTGATCGCATTGGGGGTAAATAGCCTAAATGAACAGAGAAAACTTAAAGAAGCCGAAAGGGTACTTCTTCAGCAAGTGAAAACAGAAAACGAGTACAACTTGGATATATTTAGCCGAAACGTCGGGTATTTTCAAAATGTGGAAAAAAATCTTTTGGAGATGGTCAATGCTTTGACTGATTCTTCAGTTCCTAATCGGGACTCAATAGTTAAATCTCAGTTGAATTCACTATTGGACATTTCCAAAGTCGACTTCTCCGAGGAATACCTCATCCGATACCTCAATGCGTCGCAGCTGGGGGAGAATGAGTTAATTCCAGATTTCATAGAAATGAAAGACCTTTATCAAGCGCTGGAACTGGCCTCAAAAACCTCTTTTGATTACAAATTTGCCTCTATTCTTAGTTGGCTCGAAGAAGCCATGGACCTGAGTACAGGTGAAATTTTAAATATGGAAAAGCTCGAAAACGGAGTTTTCATCAATCGGATCATTATCCTAGGCGCCATAGAACTGGATATGGCTCAAAAAATGCAATTAGGCATGGACCAAGCAGAAAAAATCGATTCATTGCTTACGACGAGGCTAATCAAATAAATTCTTACTGCAGTCAACAAAACCGAAGGGATAAAAAATGAACAATACCCCCCAAAAACTTAACCTCACCCATCTGGTTATTTTCATAAATTGATATTTATTGCCTTATGCCAAAAATCACCCTATCCATCAATCAACAAGACTATCAAGTCGAAGCACCTTCCGGAATGCCTCTGCTTTGGGCTATTCGAGAACAATGCGGACTGACCGGAACGAAATTTGGCTGCGGCATAGCGCAGTGCGGAGCCTGCACCGTCCATGTGGACGGCAAACCTGTCCGGTCTTGCATCACTCCTGCTGCTTCAGTAGAAGGAAAAAAGATCACCACGATCGAAGGAATCGCTCCCAAGCCGGACGTTCTTCATGAAGTACAAAAAGCCTGGATCGAGCTTCAAACTCCGCAATGCGGGTATTGCCAATCGGGTCAGATCATGTCAGCAGTAGCTTTGCTCAATGAAAATCCTAACCCGAGCGACAGCGATATAGACGAAGCCATGTCTGGAAACATCTGCCGCTGTGGCATGTACGGCAGAATCCGTGCGGCCATCAAACAAGCATCTGCAGCCATTCAACAAAACGACATTCTTTAATATTCGAGCAATGAAAAAGTGGACTAGACGCGCATTTATAGGAGCAGGAGTTTTGGCAGGAGGTGCAGTCATTTTTGGAATTGCCATCCGGCCGGGCAACCGAGCCTCGAAAGTCGCCGGCTTGGTAGCCAAAGAAGGGGAAACGATGATGACGATCTGGATTAAAATCGCCCCTGACAATACCATTACAGCCATCATTCCCCATGCAGAAATGGGTCAGGGAGTACATACTGCCTTGGCAATGATGTTAGCTGAGGAATTGGAGGCTGATTGGTCTACCATCAGATTTGAAGAAGCCCCTGCCGCTAAGGAATATGCAAACTATGCAGTAGCTAAAGGTTTTGTTGCCGGAAACAAAGATTTTCCAAAGTTTCTGGATCAAACCATCGAGGGAGTATTTCTGACTGCCGTCAAATCCATGAATTTCCAGATTACTGGAGGTTCGGCCTCAGTTAGATTCACAGGTCAAATCGCCATGCGAATTGCTGGAGCTGCAGCCAAATCCATGCTGCTAGAAGCTGCAGCAGCAAAGTGGAAAGTCACTGTAGATGAACTTAAAGCAAGTAAGAGTGTAATTACTCATGAATCTTCTGGCCAAAAAATCACATATGGTGCACTAGCCCCTGAGGCCGCCAAGGAAAAAATGCCTTCCCATCCCAAGCTCAAAGAGGCCAAGGATTTTACACTCATTGGGACTTCAAAGCCCCGATTTGACATTCCTGCGAAAGTCACCGGTGAGGCCAAATTTGCCATCGACGTGAATATTCCCGGAATGAAATACGCCACAGTAGCTGCAAGTCCGGTTTTTGGAAATCGGATCAAATCAGTAGATACCTCTACCGAAGGCAAAGAAGGAGTGATCAAAATTGTCAATTTGGGAAATGCTGTCGCAGTGATTGCAGAGGGGTACTGGCAAGCCAAAATGGCGCTCAATTCCCTCAATATCACCTACGAATCCAGTGAGAATGAGCTCATCAGCCAAGAAGATATTTTAGCTCGCTACCGGGCTGAGATGGATCAAGCATTGGAAAAAGGCGAATTGGAAATACACCATCAAGCCGGTAAAGTAGAACCTGCCTTTGATCAGGCGGGGCAAATCATAGAAGCGGAATACCAGGTTCCTTTTTTAGCACATGCGACCATGGAGCCTATGAACTGCACCGTTTGGGTGAAAAACGGAGAGGCTGAAATTTGGTGCGGAAGCCAAAATCCCTTGGGATTTGCAGCAGCAGTCGCAGAAGAACTACAACTGGATCTGGAAAAAGTCACCGTCCACAACCAACTGTTGGGAGGAGGATTTGGAAGAAGATCCGAAACCGATGTGGTCCTTCAAGCCACCCGAATTGCCAAAGAGGTGGACTTCCCGGTAAAATTGATTTGGTCACGCGAAGAAGATACCCAACATGATGTCTACCGTGAAGCAGGAATCAGCCGGATGAAGGCCGCCTTGGATGGCTCCGGAAATCCAATCGCCTACCAAAATCAATTCATTTTTAAACATCATCCCCCGGAGGCAGCTGACATTCCTTACGAAGTGGGAAACCAATTAATTCACTTCTCCAGTCCCAAGACCTTTGTGCCTTGGGGGAATTGGCGCTCTGTGGATCACTCCACACATGCTTTTTATTCCGAATCCTTTATCGATGAGTTGGCTCATACAGCCCAGGTGGATCCTTTGCAGTATCGAAAAAAGCTGACAGCCTCCAAGCCTCGATTTCAAAAAGTCCTGGATACGGTATATGAAAAATCCGGTTGGAATTCACCCCTTCCTCCAAATTGGGGACGAGGCGTGGCCATCCATTATTCTTTCGGATCCCTTGTGGCGGAAGTTGCGGAAGTAGAAATCAAAACCAATGGAGAGGTGAAAGTGCATCGGGTAGTATGCGTGGCCGATCCTGGAATCGCTGTGAATCCGGATGGGTTTGTGGCCCAGATGGAGAGCGGCATCATCTATGGTTTGGCAGCTGCCATGACAGGAGAAATCACCATCAAAAACGGAGCCGTAGTGCAAAGCAATTTTCATGATTATCGAGTGACCCGAATGAATGAGGCTCCAAAAATCGAGACGCATATCATCAATTCGGGAAATCCTCCGGGTGGTGCGGGTGAACCGAGTACTCCTGCGATAGCTCCGGCAGTGACCAATGCAATTTTTGCTGCAACGGGTGTCAGAATCCGTCAATTGCCGATTTCAAAAACCGACTTGCGGGTTTCAGTCAAGCAGACGACCTAGAAGAAAAATGATCGTTTACTTTCAAAAAATCAGGCAATAACCTGTCTGGGAAATTGGTATATCCGCTATGATGCCAGTAGATTGAAATGGCCTTGACACTTCGACAAGCTCAGTGACCGAGCTTGGCCTCCGGGTTTGGATAGTTTTTAAGAGGGGAGTAGTTATAAAGTTTCGTTACTGGTACGAAAGCGGATATGCATTCTAGGAAAAAAGGATTTAAAAAAAAGTAACTACACATTTGATAAACCTGATTTGTAAACTCAATTGGAATTCTGCTTTCATTCCAGGTCAACAACAGGCATGAAATCCTTAAAAAATCAAATAGGTACATAAGCAGTGCTGTAGATTCATCTGAAATACCTAAGAATACCTTGAAAAGATTGGTGAGTCATCTTGAATTTATCCAAGCTTTGATTTAAACTTTTAAAGTTAATCTCACTACCAAACCAACCAGCTCTGGGACAGGATTGGGATTGAGTTTGAGCTATGATATGATTAAGGCTCATGGAGGGACTCTTGAAGTAGAATCCGAAGAGGGCAAAGGCACTGCTTTGAGTATAAAACTTAAAGTCTAAAGGCAAAAAATTACTTCTAAAACTTCTCAGATTGAAACTTTGAAAAATCAAGAATAAACGTCTTAAACTTTTATATTAATTCGAATACCGGCAAAATGGTGGATTAAAGGAAATTAATTTATATTTATACGTAGGAATTCTCTTATACGTATCATGAAAACTAAGCTTACACTCAGTGTCGATAAGGAAATTATTGAAAAGGGCCGGAAACTTGCCCAAAATAAACAACAAAGTCTGTCTTTTTTGATTGAGGAGCTACTCACTGAAGAAATCGAAAAAGCCAAAAAACAACAACTTGTCTTAATTGGTGAACTTCGGGGAATTGCGGGAAAAACTCCCGAGGAAACAGATTGGAAAGAAGTAATTCGTGATTCGGCAATGGAAAAGCATGGAAAATAGAGCCTTCATTGATACGAACATTTTTTTGGATCTAATCTTAGATCGAGGTGAATTCGGTTACAAAGCAGAAAAATTTCTTGAGTCCAGCGCCATTCAACAAGTCACCCTCTTGACCTCCATTTCTTGCATTCAGACCCTAATTTATGTGCTCCAAAAATCAAAATGCACGGAGGAGATAATTAGGAGTACAGTTGCCAAAATCAATCAATTAGTTTCCTTAGCTCAAACGCTCACCGAGGATATTGAACGTGCTATCCAATCGGATTTCAGGCATTTGGAAGATGCTATTCTTTACCAAACGGCGATTTCCAATCAATGCCAATATTTCATTACCAGAAATACCAAAGACTTTCCTGAAAGTAGTGATCAGATCAGGGTACTACTGCCCGAAGATCTTTAAATTGAAAGCCACTAATCATCAAAACCATCTATGGGACTATTCTGGAACCTAATCCAACAAAGCCAAATCTCCAGTCAGGACTCAAGAGCTTCCTCTTTGGAAGCGCGAGTGGCCTACCTGGAGAGCGAATTGCGAAAAACACAGGAATTATTGATCAAAACGCTAAAGGTATTGGAAGAGCAGAGCGGAAAAGACATCAATGGAGATGGAAAAGTCGGCTAAGCTCAGACTTTCCGAATGCTCCGCATCAAATCCTCCTTGTACATCTTACTGATCGGGATGACCTTTCGCTTGATCTCCAAGTGCGAATCCGCCACGGCATCCAGTTTTCTGATATTGACCACATAGGATCGGTGAACCCGCAAAAAATCCTTGCTTTCCATTTTTTGACAAAAGGTATTTAGCGGGCTTACAATCAGGTAATTCTGATTAGTGGTGATGATATTGCAATAGTTCCGGTCTGCTTCGATGTATAGGATATCATCGAGCATCAGCCTGATCAGTTTGCCGTTGTTTCGGATAAAAATCCGGTCATCCAGGCTTTCGATCAAGGAATTCGAGTTTTTCTCCTCGTCTGAATCCTCTTTGATTTTTTCAACCACGAGCTCAATGGTCCGCTCCAGATTTAGTTTGGTAAAGGGCTTGGAAATAAAAGCGTAGGGTTTGGTTTCCTTGGCTTTTTGAAAAGAGGCGTCATCCGAGTTGGCAGTCAGGTAGATCAATGGAATGGAAGCTTTTTCCTGAATTTCTTTTGCCGCATCTATCCCGTTTATTCCCCCTTTGAGTTGGATATCCATGAGAATGATATCGGGCCGGTTCTGTAATGCATGATTGATCGCATCTTCACCTCTGGATTCAATTCCTGTGACTTCATACCCAAGCTTCGACAGCTGCAGGGATATATTCGCAGCGATAATCATATCATCCTCCACAATCAAAATTCTCGTCTTCTCACTCATGCTGCTTTTCTATTTTTAAATTCAAAGTAAACTTCAGTTCCATGCTGGGTGCTGAGGGTCATCTTTCCGTCAAGCTGCTTGGTCAGGAGCCCTACCAGCTGAGTACCAAACCCTGTTCCTTGTACAGATTCGTTTTTGCTTATACCCTTGCCGTCATCTGTCACTTTCAAGTACAAATGATCCTGATCTTCCTTCAGGCTGATGGTAATTTCTCCTTCTCTATTATCCGGGAAGGCATATTTCAGTGAATTGGTAATCAGCTCATTGACGATCAGACCGATGGGAATAGCGCGATCCACATCCAGCTCCAAAGTGTCCATACGAACGTCCAGACTGATTCGACTTGAAGCATCGAAAGAATCAATAATATAAGAACCCAGATTGATAAAGTAATTTTTCATCTCGATCGCAGCCAGATTTTCCCCTTGATAAAGATTTTGGTGGATCATCCCCATGCTCTGAACCCGGTTTTGGCTTTCGATCATGATATCTTGAAGCTCCTCATTTTCGATTTGGGCAGTTTGCAAAGCCAAAAGGCTTGATATCGTTTCCAGATTGTTTTTGACCCGATGATGGATTTCCTTGAGCAGAAATTCCTTTTCCTGATTCTGCTTTTCAAGAAGCTGACTGTACTTTTTCTTTTTGGAAAAGATCCGATATAGGAAAAAGAGAAAGAACACCATCAAAGCGGTAAGAAGAAGGGTAAAAACCTGAATGATATTCTGTCGCTTCAACGCTTCCTCCTGAAGAGATATGGTATTTTCTTTTTGAGCAACACCCATCTCCGTTTGCAAATGGGCGATTCGCTGATCGGCCTCTGCATTGAAGACGGACTGATTTAGCTCATGATAGCGCTTAAATGCCTGATAGGAATTGGAAATTTCACCTGCTCCCTCGTAGGCTTCCGCCAATTCCCGATAGATCAGACTGAGAAAATAACGGTCTCCAAAGTCTTCGGTAGCCCTTTGGATACTTCGGTGGAGGTAGGTGATGGCATCCTGATAGAATCCCTGCTGTTTTTTTACTTTACCCAAAGAAAGCAGGGATCGCACGACCATAAATTCATTTTGAAGGAGCTCCGCGTACTTGAGTGCTTCCTTACCGGAGGTTTCCGCATTCGAAAAATCCTCCATGGCGAGATATAAATCCGTCAGCGCAATGTAGGTATCGCTGAGATTATTGTAGAAGCCGTATTGCTTCCCGATCTGTGTAGAGCGCTGAAAGAAGGGAAGAGCTTCCTGATATCGGCCAAGGGCCACCAGGTTGTTTCCAGTGACATGGAGCGTAAAATCAAAATCCAAGTCTTTGATCCCACGCTTCTCAAAAAGTGCAAGTGACTTCAGTCCATACTCCAATCCTTCCACGGACTTTCCCTGCTTCCAAAACAAGTTGCTGATATCGGAGTAGGCCATGGCCATGACTTTGGTATCTCCGTATTTTTCTCCGAGTTGGAGCGTCTGACTGGCGATTTCAAAAGCCTTTCCCAGGTCTCCCCTTCGCTCATGAACATAGCCCAAATTGGTCATCAGAAGCCATGTCTCCGGTTCTGGCAACTTTTCCAGGGCACTGGTCAAGACTAGCTCGGCTTGATCTAGCTTTTCCATCCTTAGCAAAATAGCTCCCTGAGCCACCTGCATCCTTCCTTCCCAGATTTTACTTTCGGCTTTTTGGGCTTCTTCCAATCCCTGATTGATCAGAATAAGGGATTTTCTGAGATTTCTCGTGTGAGAATAATAGCCTAAATCCCAAAGTATTTGAAGTCTGAGTTCGGTCTCTTCGACTGAAGGGAGTGATTGCTCAATAATTTCAAGATAATCTGCACCAAAGTCGTCAGTCTCCACAAAGACTTTTGAATAGTTGACTTTGCCATTTTTTGAGATTACCTGAGCCACTAGCTGAATCTGAAACAATACCAGGACCAGTATAAAAAATCCCTTCATCCGATTAATATACAATAAAATGTTTTTGAAAATCAAATGCTTATCCGGCAATTCTCCCGGGTAGGAAAATACGGGTTAGGGAAACATTTTGTAGATCTTCATCCCAAAGGCCATGGGAAGGAAATAAAATAGGGGGAGATTATTTCATCTTTTACAAACAGACTTGGAAATGACCAATCAAACACCGGAATTTTTCTCCCTAAGACCAGATCTCGAAAAGGCTTACGGCTATACCCATGCGGTAAAAATCGGAAATAGCATCAAAGTATCAGGCGCTGTCAGCATGGATGAGGAAGGCAATCCTACAGCCATCGGGGACTTCCTTCAGCAGATGAAAAACTGCTATGCCGATCTGGAAAAGGTATTGGCACACTACGGCTGCAGCTTCGATGAGGTGATCGTAGAAAATGTCTTTACCACAGCTATGCCTGCATTTTTGGAGCATGCCGCTTTTAGAAACTCGATCTATCAGAAGCAATTCCCTACTGGTTCATGGATTGAAGTCAAAGGCTTGGTCATGCCTGAGTTTTTGATCGAAATCGAGTTGGAAGCCCATAAGGTTTAAAATTTGTAGCTATGTCAAAAAGCGTGATTTCAATCGAAAAAAGGCCTAAATCCTGGCCTTTGCCTTTATTTTGGGTTTTCTTAATCTTTTTTGCAGGCAAATTCATCCTCAATGATGCGCTGCCTTACTTTGGGTTGGAGGAATCTGTTTTTGGAGACTATTGGGAAATGAAATGGCCTTTGATCGGCCATATTTCGGGAGGCCTGATCGCGCTCACTTTAGGACCATTTCAATTTTGGGCAGGCTTCAGGAATAACTATCTGAAAGTGCATCGGATAATGGGAATGGCCTATATCTGCGGAATTTTGATCGCGGTCATTAGCTCTATTGCACTTTCCCTCACCATCGCACTTGATTTCCACTGGACCTGGAGCTTATCCCTTATCGGGTTGGCATTTGCCTGGTTTGGCACCACCGGAATGGCCTTTCGCTTTATTCTTTTGCGCCGAATCAACCTTCATAAAGAATGGATGATCCGAAGCTATGTGGTGACTTTTGCCTTTGTCCTATTTCGGTGGTTGACGAGACAGCCTTTTTATGATGAATTGGGTCCTTTTGTGGAGACAGGTCCTACCGCAATTTGGCTTTCATGGGTCCTGCCACTTTTTATCACCGAGATCGTGCTTCAGTGGAATAAGCGATGAGCTATGTCTCTTAGAACTATCAATTGGCTTTCTGACTTAATAACGTAAGCATTTTTAAACATTCACTAATCCCAACAGAACTATAATTCTAAAAATCATGAAAAAAATACTCATTACCGGTTGCAGTACCGGATTCGGATTTGAAGCAGCAGAATATCTGGCTGAAAAAGGGCATCATATCTACGCAACCATGCGGAATGTCCACACCTCAAATGCTGCTGCCGCAAAGGCTCTTAGCGATTTTGCAGAAGCGAAAAACCTGACTTTGGAAGTGATAGAACTGGATGTGACATCAGACGAAAGCGTCACCAAAGCCATGAAGAACATCCCTAGTGTAGATGTACTCATCAACAATGCCGGTAGAGGATTTGGAGGTGCAATCGAGACCTTCAGCTTAGAAGAATGCCGAGCGCAATTTGACCTGAATGTACTGGGTAATATACGAATGATCAAAGCCGTGCTTCCCGGCATGCGGGCTCAAAAATCCGGCTTGATCATTCAGTTGAGTTCGATCGCGGGCAGATTGGCGGTACCTGGCTTTGGGATCTATTGTGCCAGCAAATGGGCCGTAGAAGCTATGAGTGAATCGCTTCGCTACGAGGTTGGCCCTTTAGGAATTGATGTGGCTATCGTCCAACCGGGACCTTTTTCCACCAAATTTCTTCCCAATGTCATCATCGGCAATGAAGATGAAGTGACAAAAGCCTACCCTCACATCCAAGCATTTAACGAAGGCTTTGTGGCCAATTCGGAAGCTGCCTTTGCAAACCAAGATGCTCCCACTGACCCAATGATTGTGGTAAAAATCTTTGAAGACTTGATCGATGCTCCAGCCGGACAGCGGCCTTTGCGGACGGAAGCAGGGTTGGACTTTGGTGTTAAAGCCATCAACGAGTCCTTGGAACCGCACAGAATCACCACCATGAACATGTTCCAAATCACCGATTGGGATGGAGCGAAAGTGAGCTAGCCTTTGACCACTTACCTTCCGATCAAGAAAGGAAGGAAATAGGCTGAACAAGATTTGTCAACTAGGTAAAATATATGAACAGACTGCTCTCAATTATTTCAATCCTGCTTATTTGTTCTCCTTCCTTTGGCCAAAAACAAAGGGCCAGAGATTTGGGAATTCCTCTGGATGGAAAAACCGGGAAATTGAATGCCATCACCGATGTCAATGGAATCGAAGTCGGACATACCACCTTGATATCCGGAGAGGGAGAATTGGTGGTGGGAGAAGGTCCTGTCCGGACGGGAGTAACTACAATTTTCCCAAGAGGTAAAAATTACGATCCCGTTTTCGCAGGCTGGTATAGTCTCAATGGAAATGGGGAAATGACAGGAACCACTTGGGTGGAAGAATCGGGTTTTTTGGAAGGACCGATTGCCATTACCAACACACACAGCGTAGGAGTCGTCAGAGATGCAGTGATCGAGTGGGAGTTTAATAACAATCATATTGATCCCTTGCCCGATGAACCAGACGTATTTTGGGCCTTACCAGTAGTTGCTGAAACTTACGATGGGGATTTGAATGACATCAACGGCTTTCATGTCAAAAAAGAGCATGTTTTTGCTGCTTTAGAAAATGCCCAAGCCGGTCCATCAGTCGAGGAAGGGAATGTTGGCGGGGGCACAGGGATGATTTGTCATCAATTCAAAGGAGGGATCGGAACCTCCTCCCGTGAAGTCGTGATCAATACTACCACCTACACATTGGGTGTATTAGTCCAGGCAAATTATGGAACAAGAGAGAGCTTGACTATAGCCGGGGTACCTGTGGGAAAAGAGATTTCTGACCGTCAGATTCTTTCAGATCCATTGAAACGCCAAGAAGAAAGAGGATCAATCATAGTGATCGTTGCGACTGACGCTCCGCTGCTTCCCCATCAATTGAAACGATTAGCAAGGCGAGTGCCCATAGGAATCAGCCGGGTAGGTGGATATGGAGGAAATGGCTCCGGTGATATTTTCATCGCTTTTTCCATTGCCAATTCTGGGGCTGCCGATCGGGAAAATGCTAAGCAAGTGAATATGATTCCCAATGACCAAATGTCTGCCCTTTTCTTGGCAACCGCCCAAGCGACGGAGGAGTCCATCCTAAATGCCTTGGTGGCAGCGGAAACGATGGTAGGAAAAAATAACACCACAGTCTATGATTTGCCCGAAAACGAAGTAGTGGAGCTTTTGAAAAAGTACGGGAGAATAGAATGAAGCCGGACATGATTCTAACATCCAAGGTGGAATAACAAAGGGAGACTGCTTTTTATCATATTAACCATTACTTTTTGACAGACAGGCCTCTTCGGGTTGAATGTATTATTGGGCAATTAGCCAAAAAAATGACTATCTTATTCTTATCCGAAAAATAATCTACCCTATTCGGGCACTGTCCAATGCTTTTCAACCTAACTGGATGAAATCAAAGCACTCGGCCTATTACATTAATTCTTATTTAGCTATCTTTTTTTCTATCGCATGAAAACCTCTCAAGAAGGACTGAAACGTGAAGTAGGCGTATGGGGGCTTTCGGCCAATATCGTCAATATTATGGTGGGGGCGGGGATATTCGTGCTGCCTGCCATCATCTCAGAGACCATGGGCGCTTCCGGCGTTTTGGCCTACCTATTCTGTGGACTACTGATCGCCTTGGTGATGCTCTGCTTTGCCGAAGCAGGAAGTAAAATCACCCAATCGGGAGGTGGCTATGCCTATGTCGAAAAAGCCTTTGGGCCCTTCATGGGATTGGTCGTCGCTGTTTTTTACATTGTTGCAGGCGTTTTTTCTATAGCGGCAGTATCCAACGCACTGATAGAAATTCTGGGTACTGCAGTCCCTCTTTTCAAAATATCAGGCGTCCGAATCGGCACCCTATTCTTGCTATTCTTTGGATTAGCAGGGCTAAATATTATGGGCATCAAGCAAGGAATCGGCTTAGTCAAACTCAACACCTTAGCAAAACTCCTCCCACTCATTCTTTTGATCAGTTTTGGCTGGAAGGATGTAGCATGGGGCAATCTCTCCTGGCAAACCGAACCTACCGTATCCAATCTTGGAAGCGCTTCCCTGGTTTTGTTTTTCGCCTTTATGGGAGGTGACTCCGGCTTGCAGATCGGAGGGGAGATCAAAACTCCACACAAAACCATCCCCCGTGCGATTTTCATCGCCATTTCATTTGTGGTCGTTCTTTACATCCTCATCCAGCTCGTAGCGCAAGGAGTCTTGGGAAACGCCCTTCCGGGATTCAAGGAAGCGCCTTTGGGAGAGGCTGCCGGCCTTATTTTTGGCCCGATAGGCTTTAGTCTATTCTTTGTAGGAGCTGGAATTTCCATGTTTGGAATGCTTAGCGGAGAAATCCTGAATACTCCACGAACAATCTTTCGCTTGTCTCGTGACGGCATATTTCCAGTCAAAAAATTAGCCTCCGTCCACCACCGATTCAAAACCCCACATTTCGCGATCTTATGCTATGCCGGAATGGGATTTACGATGGCTTCCATTGGGGGTTTTCAGACCTTGGCAGCGATTGCGGCATCTAGTCTACTTACTTCCTATTTGATTGTATCGCTGTCGATAATTGGCCTTCGCAGAAAAAAAGAGTATAAAAATATAGGCTTTGAAATACCTTTTGGGTTTACAGTACCTGTACTCTCCGCTGGAGTAATCCTCTATTTTTTATCCAACCTCAGCGGAATGGAACTAAGCAGAATTTTCATTTTGACAGGATTTTTGGCACTGATTTACTTCTCGGGAAAATCCATCAAAAAATGGAGGCAGCGAAACCAATGATCTCGCTGCCTCTAAGGAATTCAATAAACTAGCAGGTTATTAATCCTTCCCATTCTTAAAACTCAAATCCGGATAGGCAGGCGGAGCAGGTACAGGTCTTGGATCCTTTTTGATCAACTCTTTCAAATGCTCAATCGCCGCATCCAATTGGGCATCTTTTCCTTCAAAAGTCGCCTTAGGCAGATTGATCACCTCGATATCTGGAATAAAGCCCACTCCTTCGATCAGCCATTCTGTCCCATTTTCAGTTTCCCCATAGACCCCATTCATCGGTGCCCGGGCAATTCCATTATCCGACAGCGTATTCACACCCGAAAGCCAAACTTCTCCTCCCCAGGTTCTCGCACCGATGGCTTTGCCTAAGCCCAATCTTCGGAAGCCCTCGGCAAAAGCCTCTCCATCAGAAGCTGTAAACTCATCTACGAGCAAAACCAAATGCCCTCGGAACGCATAATTCATGTTCCAATACGGTTCTCCTGTGCGGCTTTTCCAATAAAAAAAGGCTTCCCGCATCAGTTTTTCCAGAATAAAGGAATCAATGTTCCCACCGCGGTTGTGGCGCACATCGATGACCAGGCCTTTTTTCTTAAACTGCGGATAAAAATCCCGATACCATTGTCCGATATCGCCTGAAGTCATAGCTCTCAAGTGGACATAACCGATATCTCCATTGGATTTGGCTTCTGTTGCCAGTCTGCGAGTGTACTCCCAATCATTGTAGCGTAGGTTGCTTTCCTGACCTGAACTCATAGGCTTGAGGATAAAGTCTCCCTTTCCGGCTATTGCCAGACGAACTTGCTTTCCAGACTTATCACGAAGCAATACCTGCATATCATCCACTTCCAAAACAGATGTGCCGTCGATATGTGTAATCACATCGCCTTCCTGAAATCCGAAGGCAGGATGGCTCAAAGGGGATTTCTCATCCGGATAGTCAGGATCGCTTTGGAAAATGTAATCGATTTTGTAGCCATTATTGGTTTTGGAGAAAAGTCCTCCGAGCATTCCAAACTGAATATTATCCTCCCCATCTCGGGTATCGCCTCCACGAACGGAAGTATGCAGAACAGAAAGTTCACCAATCAATTCGCCGATCACATCTGAAAGCTCATTTCGGGTGGTCACCCGGTCCACGAGCGGAAGGTATTTCTCGTACATTTTGTCCCAGTCCACCCCATGCATGCCTGCGTCGTAGAAATAATCCCGCTCCATGCGCCAAGCATCGGTGTAGATCTGTTTCCAGTCTTCCCGAGGATCTATGCTGAATTTCCAGCCGCTCAAGTCCAACTTGTTTTTAGATAAATCCGAAACAGGAGAAGTCCCCAGTTCTACCAAGTAATGATTAGAGCCCTGTCGAAGTAAGGCGTATTTGTTATTTGCTGAAACCGCGTAGCTGTTGATTTTATCAGCAAAAACCTTTTGCTCTGCTTTTTCAGAAATCGGAGTCATCATCAATGCGGGTTCATCCTCATTGGAAGCTCCTCCTCCGTAATACACTCCCGGACCCGGGCCGACCCGATGGTAGTACAAGGCCTTTTCAGTCACGATCAGGTTTTTGTAATTGCCAGCCGGTACGGGCACTTCTTGTACGCGCTCCATCAGTCCTTCCTCATCGATCTTCACGGCTACCGGACCTTCAGATTTTTTATCCTCAGCTTTCAGCTCATTTTTTGGAGTGAAAGGAGAAATCAGACCTTTTTGTAGTGGAATGTGATAGATTTTCATCTGCTTTTCCCAAAATGGTTCCGGCTGACGCTGTCCCCAAGGGCTTCCCACTCGGGTTTCGAAATTGCGGTCCGAAAGGAAATAAATCCACTTCCCATCCGCGCTCCATTGAGGATTGAGACTGTTGATGCGATCGGAAGTCAGGGTAACTCGCTGTTCCGTAGTCGGATTGAAGACAAAGAGTTGGGTAAAGGTATTGGAAGCGGCCTGTCCGTAGGCCAACCATTGACTGTCGGGTGACCAAGTCATGCTGCCATGTAGGTCCTCGTCGGTCAGATTGGCTTTGACTGCTTTTCCCGTGGCAAGATTTCTAATCCAAAGGTCATTGTTGAGATCGATCCAAGCCAACCATTTTCCATCCGGTGAAGGGGTCAAATTGAAGCGAAGGGTGGTTCCATTATCCGTCAATTGCTTTCCCTGATCCAAACCCAAACCGGAATATTGATGGATTTCAAATTCCCCGCTTTCATCTGAAAAGGTCAGAATATCCTTGGAATCAGTGGTGAAAACCGCATCTCGGTAACGCACGCCGTCTTTTCGGCTGAGACGAAGCATGCGCCCGTCTTTGGCAGGAAAGACAAAAACCCGACCCCGGGCAGTCAAGGCCACTTTTTCTCCATCATTAGAAACAGAAATATTGGTGATATAGCTGGCTGGGTTATCTACCCAATTTTCCCGCAACTGATCAAAATCCGAAACCAGATTGATCGCGATTTTCTGGGCTTGGCTTTGCCCCAAATCCATTCGGAATAAATCCGCTCCAGCCCGATAAACAAGCATATTTCCCGAAAGGGAATACTCACGAACATCGTAGGAATCTTCTTTCGTATGTTGTTGGATATTCGATCCATCGGAATTCATGGACCAAACATTCCCTATGCCATCCCGAGAAGAGATAAAGTACACTCTCCCCTGATGAAAAAACGGGTGATGGTCTTCGCCAGTGTAGTCTTTGGTCAATTTGACCGCCTCCGCGGCTCCGTTGCTGTATTTCCAAAGTTGGCGGGCAGTACCACCTTGGTAGCGCTTGGTGACATTGTTGTGATAAGTGGGTCTGACGAAAAAGTAGGTATCCGATTCCCGATCGAAACTACCCTCAGCGGCCATTTCCAGCGGAAGAACCCTCTTTTCCCTCGAATTGACATCAACCACTACCGTCCGCAATCGGGGAAGTGTGGAATATTGATTGGTGGTATATGCAAGTTCTGTGGCTGATTTCCAAGCCACCGACACAGAGGCCGAAGGTTCGTAAGTCAGCCTTTTGGGAATTCCTCCGGAAACAGGCATCACGTAGACCTCAGTGGGACCTTCGTAGCTGGCAGCATAAGCCACCCATTTCCCATCAGGGGAAATTTTCGGATCGGATTCATCGCCCGGATGGGTGGTAAGTCGAGTAGCCATTCCACCAGATAGCGGCGCCATCCAAATATCTCCCTCGGCGACAAAAACAACCGTGTTTTCATGCACATCCGGATGCATAAAGTATCCCGGGGCGGTTTGATTAAAACCAATCAATGGAAATAAAAGGGTGAAAAGAAAGAGCGTAAATTTTTTCATCATCATTCAATCATATGGTCTAGGTGAACATGTTGGAATTTAGGAAAAATAAAAAGGTATAGCGGATGAATTTATTTTAATGAATCCTTAGCTACTGCTATTGGTCAATTAAATTTTTCAGAATAATTTAAGAGAAACAAAGTCTTGATGTAAAAGTATTTGAAAGAAAAAATCCTTTGAAAACAGTTATTATTCCAATTAAGATTTTGATTTACTTTATATTCACCAAACTAGTGCCTATACACATTTCTACCTATACTTCTTCTATGACACTTTTTAGAAATAAGATTTCCTCAGCAGTTTTACTGGTTACATTAGTTTATTTTTTTAACAAGCCCAATGTCAATTTTGCCCAGTCCATCTTCGAGCAGATAGGAAGGCTGCCTGTGACTACCTACACCCCTGAAGAGTATGGAGGAGTGCCAGTGGCATTGAGGGCGATCCAGAGTGATGAGGGGCTAATGTATTTTGGAACAAATAGAGGCTTACATGAATATGATGGGGTTTCCTGGAGAGCTATATTTGATAGAAAAACTGCTTTTACGATCAGGGCTTTTGCCAAGGTTGCCAATGGCAGGATTTTTTATGCCGGGCAGGATTTTGGTTATTTGATGGTTAATTCAAAGGGGGAAACTCAAGCAGTTTCTTTAAGCCAACTCCTGCCGGAAGAGATTCGATCTGGTTTAAATATTTTTTCCATGAATTTCTTGGATAAATTTCTTTTCCTCCAAACACGGGAAAACTTGATTAGACTCGAGTTAGCAGAAGATTTATCTCTGAAATCCCTAAAAATCTGGCCTGCAGAGACCACCTTTTCTTATACTTTTAAACAAGGAGGAGACTTTTACATCCATCAGAATGAACGGGGCCTGTATCAATTGATCAGGGAGGAAATCAAATTGGTTCCAGGCACAGAAATCCTTGGAATGGACCGGTTTAGGATTATGCTTCCCTATCAGAGTAAAGAAGAGGAAACTTTTCTTATGGGAGGGTCCACTACCGGGTTCTATCTGTTTGATGGAAAAGCGGTAAGCAAGTTTCCTACTGATGTGGATAAGTTGATCAAAGACGGTGCTGGAACTTTGTACCAAGCACTTCCCTACCAGGGGAATTATATACTCACTTTTATAGGAGGAGGAATTGTTATCATGAATCCCAAGGGAGAAATTCTCAAAAAGATCGGGACAGACCAAGGTCTGCCCTCAGATGTCATGACAAGTGTTTATCTGGACGGAGGTCAGGGACTTTGGGCTACAACCCAAGACGGAATCGCAAGAATTGCCATTGATTCCCCGATCCAGACTTTTGGAAAAGAGGTTGGGATCACTGCAGGGGTCCTTGCTATCCAAAAGGAAGGTGAACAGTTTTTTTTAGGTACATCGAACGGTATGGTTAAGTTCGATCCAATTGAAAAATCATTCCAAAGTGTACCTGAATTCAATAATGCTCAAATCAATGAATTAAATAGGGACGGAGATGATCTAATAGTGCCTGGTAGGGACTTAAAGGTGTACCGTGACGGCAAAGTGTTCCGATTGGATTTTCCCAAAGATGGAAGTCAGCCAATTTCTGTCATCATACCGAAAAATAAACCAAATCTGCTTTTGGTTGGAACAAATACAGGCCTTTTGTACTATGAAAGGGGGCTTTCCAAAGAATACCCCTGGGAATTGAAGGGGAAGGTCACCGATGTAGGTTCGATTGGAACCATTTTTTTTGAGGCAAAAGATGGGACGATAATTACAGGGGGAATAGGGGGGTTTTATGCCTTAAGGATAGAAGAAGATTTGGAATCCATCGATTCCCAACCAGTTAAATCCAAGAAATTGGAATTAAGCAGTTTATCTTCTTTTTCTATGGTCGACGGTGAATTTTATAATACTTTTCCTGGTGGCTTGCAGAAATTTTCGGAGAAAGAGCAAGCCTTTTTTCCAACCGATGATTTCAAGGCAGTCGAAGCAGAACTTTTGGATTTTAGTCAGGATAAAACCAAAATTCTCTGGTATGAAACAAAAGATGGAAAGAAACATATCCTTAAGAGGGACGCAGAAGGAAAATTTATAAAGGACGATTCGCCCAATTCGATTACTCCTTATCTTTCTTATGTTGATTTTATCGATGAAGACAGTATCCTATGGTTTGGATCTCAAAAAGGACTGATCCGCTACGACCCGAAAAAAGACAATCAAACGGATAAGCAATTCTTTACCCTTATCCGACGAATCGAAACCAAGACGGATACCCTTCCCTTGGTTGCCTATGGCAGGGATAAGACTATTTCCCCAAGGGAAACCAAGGACAATTCCTATCGCTTTGAGTTTGCCGCACCCTATTTTGATGACGAGAAGAAAACCAAATACCAGACCTATTTGGAAGGCTTCGATCCGGACTGGGTAGACTGGAATGACAACCGCTTCAAGGAATACACCAATCTTTCTCCCGGGACTTATACTTTCCGTGTACGAGCGTTGGCACACACAGGAAGAATCAGCGATGAAGCAGTCTATTCTTTTGTGGTTCTGCCGCCCTGGTATGCCACTTGGTGGGCGTATTTGATTTATGTTTTGTTGATTGGGACTATCATTTCCGCTTTTGTCAAGTGGCGTTCGCAACAACTCAAGGCCGAGAACCGACTCTTGGAAGAGCGAGTCAATGAGCGAACCGCAGCACTTGAAAAATCGCTTAACGACCTCAAATCGACCCAAGCTCAACTGATCCAATCTGAGAAAATGGCCTCCCTTGGCGAACTCACCGCAGGCATCGCCCATGAGATTCAGAACCCGCTAAACTTTGTGAACAACTTCTCCGAACTCAGTGTGGAGCTGATCGATGAGATGAACGAAGAGATCGAAAATGGCGATCTGGAAGATGCCAAAGTGCTGGCCTCTGAAATAAAAGAAAACCTCAACAAAATCCATCATCACGGCAAAAGAGCCGGATCTATCGTCAAGGGAATGCTTGCTCATAGCAGAAAGAGTACGACTGAAAAAGAGGAAACAGATATCAACGCACTTGCAGATGAATGCCTGCGTCTCAGCTTCCATGGGTTGCGGGCAAAAGATAAAAGCTTTACGGCTGACTTCAAGAAGGATTTTGATGCCAATCTTCCCAAAATCAACGTAGTCTCTCAGGATCTCGGGCGAGTTATCCTGAATATGATCAACAATGCCTTCTATGCTGTAAGGGAAAAATCAACCCTACGAAAAGCTCAAGGTGACACTGAATTTAAACCTGAAGTGATCGTCCAAACACGCCAAGAAAATCAAAAAATTACGATTTCGATTCAGGACAATGGCCAAGGAATTCCTGAATCAATCAAGGACAAAATCCTTCAGCCCTTCTTCACTACCAAACCCCCAGGTGAGGGCACAGGTCTGGGTTTATCCTTAAGCTACGACATCATCAAGGCGCATGGAGGAGAGCTGAAGGTGAAAAGCAAAGAAGATGAAGGCACGACTTTCAGCATTGTGCTTCCTGTTCAAAATTGATATTCGTCCCATTTCTTGTTTTAAATCCTTAAAAATCAATTTTAACGGATAGGATTTTTCATTCTATATTCTCAACTTGAGACAATAGAAAAGACACAAACCCCTTCAAACCATGAGAAATAACCGACGCGACTTTTTGCAGAAAGTAGGCTTGGGTACCGCTGGCCTTGCAGCAAGTCCAGCTGAATCAGGAGAAAAATCCATTTCAGAAGCAGATGATGAGCAATACCTCCACATCGGAGACGACATTGCTGTAGCCGATACCGCTTATGGTAAAATCCGTGGCTATCAGCTCAATGGGGTCTATACTTTTTTGGGCGTCCCTTATGGAGCAGACACTTCCGGCAAAAACCGATTTATGCCGCCCCAAAAACCAGCCAAATGGGAAGGCATCAAGGATACCATCTGGTGGGGAAATACAGCTCCGCAGATCATGGACAATCGATACGCCAATGTGCATTATTCCTTTGCCGATCATTGGAACTACGACGATGTGAGCGAAGACTGCCTGAAGCTGAATGTATGGACCACCGGAATTGCTGATGGGAAAAAGCGTCCCGTTTTGGTCTGGCTTCATGGAGGCGGATTTACCAATGGCAACGGAATCGAGCAAGATGGCTATCACGGAGAAAACCTGGCCAAAAAAGGAGAAATCGTCTTTGTCTCCATCAATCATCGACTTGGTCCGATAGGGTTTACCGATCTCTCGGGAGTGGGGGGTGAAAAATACGCTTCCTCCGGAAATGTAAGTCAGTTGGATATTTTGGCCTCTTTGGAATGGGTCAGAGACAATATCCATAATTTTGGAGGAGACCCGGCTAACGTGACCATTATGGGTCAATCCGGCGGTGGGGCCAAAGTGACCTGCACGATGTCCATGCCCGGTGCCAAAGGATTGGTGCATAAAGGTGTCGCTTTGAGCGGAAGTATGCTTGTGGCCAATGATCAGGAATACAGCCGAAAATTGGGTCAATATGTGGTCGAAGCGGCAGGCTTGTCCCCAAGTGAAGTAGACAAGCTTCAGGATATTCCATGGAGAGAATACATCGACATCGCCAACAAGGCCTTGGACCGGATGAGAAAGGAGTTTCCCCAGCCTGGATTCCGGGGAGGATTTGGCCCGGTGGCTGACGGTGTCCATGTACCCAAAGGGGAGTTTTTCTCCAACCTCACCGACCACACGGCTGAAATGCCTCTGATGATTTGCACCACTTTCCACGAATGGGGAGCTACCCGCACCAATCCAAAATTGGACAATGCCGGAGAAGCCGAAATTATTGAAGCGATGAAGCAGCGATTTGGAGAAAAAGCAGGGGAGGTGTATCGGGCTTATGCAGCCAATTTCCCCGGGAAAAAACCTGCCGAAATCATGACCCTTGCCGCTTCCAATCGTGCCAGTGCGGTAGCCTGCGGAAATGCAAAAGCCAAACAAAAAGCACCAGTTTACATGGCTTGGTTTGGCTGGGAACCCAATCTCTACAATGGCAGAATGCGTGCTTTTCACTGCATTGATATTTGCTTCTGGTTTGCCAATACTGACCGAATGTACACCCATACCGGAGGGGGGAAGAGATCCAGGGTGCTCGCCGAAAAAATGTCCGACTCCCTGCTGTCATTTATGCGAAGCGGAAATCCCAATGTTGGAAACCTTCCTTCCTGGCCTGAATTTACAGCAGAAAAAGGGGAGGTTATGGTATTCAATGATGTCTCCGAAATCCAGAATGATCCAGACCGGGAAGCCAGAAAGGCATTATCCTGATAGATTTCTCGAGGAACCTTGGAAATTTAATTACTAGGGCTTGGTAAGTTCGGGAAGATTCTACTTCTTGACTTACCAAGTATTATTTCCATGAAAAAAATCTATGTACTTTTTCTGATTTTGGGATTTATTGTTGGCGCTATTGGCTATTGGACAGCTGATTTTTCAAAGAAAAGTGTCCTATTTGATTCTCTTTTCTACATCAAAGCTCCGGGAACTCTACTCATTGCTGTTTTTACAGGATTTATAAACAGGCGCGAACCGGCATCCAATGCCCTGTTGATTTCTTTTGGGGTAATGCTGGGCATGCTTTCCAGAATTGTATTTGACCTCATTCAAGATCCGAGTTCCCACAATCTCTTTCCTTTTGAATTATTCATCGGAGCCGTGGTGATTTTCCCGGTTTCCTTTTTGGGCAATTACTTGGTCTATGCAATAATGTACCTTTCAGGCAAAGGCTAAGGAAATTCATTTTTTTAGAATTCCTGCAGATTCTTCTTTCGATACCTGAGTTTAGCTTATCTTTTGAGTCCAAAATCAGAATTATGAAAGAATTTAAAAATTATACAATACCCTATTCTCCTGCCCCTGAATTCTCCAAGTCAGTAGCTTATTTTTCCATGGAGTTTGCTATTCATCAACCGCTCAAAATCTACAGCGGTGGATTGGGATTCCTTTCCGGTTCTCACCTGAGAAGTGCCTACGAACTCAAGCAAAACCTGATCGGAATCGGGATTCTGTGGAAATACGGCTATTATGACCAAAGCCGTCACCATGATCAAACTCTCAAGGCTGACTGGTACGAAAAAACCTACAGCTTTCTGGAAGACACCGGAATCAAATTTACCGTTCCGGTTCACAATCAGCCCGTTTGGGTCAAGGCTTGGTATTTACCACCAGACACTTTCAAATCTGCACCACTTTTCCTGCTGAGTACCGACTTGCCCGAAAATGACTACCTCAGCCAGACCATCACGCACAAATTGTATGACTCGGATACGGCAGCAAAAATTGCCCAAATGATGATTTTGGGACTTGGCGGAGCCAAACTTCTGGATGAACTCAACTTCAATCCGGATGTCTATCACCTCAATGAAGCACATGGCTTGAGTAGTGTTTTCCATTTGCTGAAAAAATTTGGAAGCAAAGAAGAAGTAAAGAAACGGCTGGTTTTTACCACACATACACCGGAAGAAGCCGGAAATGAGAAGCACGATTATTTCCTTTTGGACAAAATGAGCTTCTTCTACGGACACCCCATTCAGGAAGTGCAAAAACTTACCGGAATCGACGGAACGGTCTTCAACCATAGTTTGGCCGCTCTGCGATTAGCCAGAGAAGCAAATGGCGTAAGCCAACTTCACGGAGAAGTCAGCAGAAGAATGTGGGGTGGATATGCCGACGTCCCGGAAATCAAAGCCATCACCAATGCCCAAAACTGGAACTATTGGGCAGACAAGCAGCTCTACCGGTTTATGGAAGAGGGAAACAACGACGGATTTGATGACCGAAAGCGATATCTGAAAAAGAGAGCCTTTGAAATAGTAGCAGATCAGACCGGCAAGCTCTTCGATCCGGATGTGCTCACCATCGTTTGGGCGAGGAGGTTTGCTGCTTACAAGCGTCCCGATTTGATCACCCATGATATGAAACGCTTCGAGGACCTGGTGGCAAATACACAGCACCCTATCCAGATAATTTGGGCAGGAAAGCCTTATCCTATGGATTATGGGGCTATTTCTGTTTTCAACTCCCTAGTCCATCTCAGCAAACGATTTAAAAATGTCGCCGTCTGCGTGGATTACGAACTAGCACTTAGCAAGCGACTCAAGCAAGCATCGGATATCTGGCTAAACAACCCTCGGGTTCCCCGGGAAGCATCAGGTACTTCGGGAATGACCGCTTCCATGAATGGATCCATCAATTTCAGCACCTATGACGGATGGATTTGCGAATTTGCCAGACATGGTGAAAACTGCTTCATCATTCCACAGGCAGATTATCACAATCTGAGCATTCAGGACCAGGATAAATGGGATCTGGATCACCTCTATGAAATCCTGCAGGAAGAAATCCTCCCGCTCTACTACAGCAACAAGCGAAAGTGGAGAGATATCATCCAAGATGGAATGCATGACGTTCGCCATGAATTTGAAAGCAATCGAATGGCCAAAGAGTACTACAAACTGATGTATTGAAACGAACCAAAAAAGGAAACCCGGACTGATCATCCGGGTTTTTTTGTGTCCGGAATTGGGCTAAATTATGCCTATTCTAACCCAAAATACCCAATGGCATCTGAGGTTTCCTTTGATTATATCATCATTGGCGCTGGTTCGGCAGGCTGTGTCTTAGCCAACCGCCTTTCTGAAGACCCCGGCAATTCCGTCCTACTGATTGAGGCAGGCGGTCCGGATAAAAAAATGGAAATCGGAATTCCCGGAGGTTATGCCAAGCTGCACCGATCAGAGGTAGATTGGGGGTTTTGGACAGAATCCCAGTCGTTTGTCAACAACCGAAAACTCTACTTGCCCAGAGGAAAAGTCTTGGGAGGGTCCAGCTCGACTAATGCCATGGCCTATGTCCGTGGGAATAGGGCAGATTTTGACGAATGGGCAGCTTTGGGCAATAGCGGTTGGCACTACGAATCGGTTTTGCCTTTCTTTAAAAAATCAGAACACAACGAGGATATCACCAACAGGTATCATGGTCACGGAGGCCCTCTGAATGTGACTTTTGCTAAAAAATTTTCAAACCCCTTTTGCTCAAGCTTTTGTGGAGTCCTGTGCGGAAATCGGCCTACCTAAAAACGAGGACTACAATGGGGAAAGTCAGGAGGGAGCAGGTTTTTTCCAGTTTACCATTCAAAATGGGAGAAGACATAGTACTGCCTCTGCATTTTTAAGACCTGTTTTGCACAGGAAAAACCTCCACGTTTTCACCCGCTCTGCTGTCCAAAAGATTCTGATCCAAAAAGACCGGGCGGTAGGAGTGGAGTATGTCTCGGGAAAGTCTGCAGTAAGCCAGGTTTTTGCCAAAAAAGAAGTAATTCTTTCAGCCGGAGCTTTTCAGTCCCCTCAGCTACTGATGCTTTCGGGAATAGGAGAAAAGGAAGAACTGAAAAAACATGGGATAGAACTCAAAAAGTCTCTATCAGGGGTAGGTCAAAACCTTCAGGACCATTTATTCTTTCCCATTTCTGCGCTTTCCAGTGTTCAAAAAGGCTTCAACCATGAGCTTTCCCCATTCAATCAACTCAAAAATCTGGTCCATTACAGAATTACCCATCAGGGAGTTCTGACATGCAGTCCTTTGGAAGCGGTGGCCTTCTATTCTACCGAGCCGAAAAAACCTGTTGATTTTCAGATGCATTTTGCGCCAATCCAGCTTGGGAAGGATCGGAAAGCCGATATGTATGATCTCATCACCTATCCCAAAGAGGATGGGTTTACCCTTTTGCCCAGTCTTTTGAAACCAAAAAGTAAAGGCTTTGTAGGCATTCGGTCCGGCAATGCTCAGGATGCTCCGCTCATCCAGCCCAATTTTCTTTCAGAGGAGGAGGATATGAAAACCTTGGTTCAAGGCGGTAAAAAAGCCTTGGAGACCTTAAAGGCCAATGCATTCAAGCCCTATTTGAGCCGATTGGTCTATTCTTTGGATCCAAAAGATGAGGAAGGACTAGCGAATCATATCCGGGAATGGGTCGAGACCATCTATCATCCGGTAGGCACCTGCAAGATGGGACAGGATGTAGATGCGGTAGTCGATGAAAAACTCCGGGTAAAAGGAATCGAAGGCCTTCGGGTAGCAGATGCTTCCATCATGCCTAGAATAGTGGCTGGCAATACCAATGCCGCGGTGATTATGATCGGAGAAAAAGCAGCTGATATGATTCTAAATGGGTAGGAACTCTCCCGGTCAGTTTCTTTTGATTCGGTAGATTTTTCCTTCCGCCTTGGACATGATGTAGACCAATCCTGAATGATCCTGCCCAAATTTCAGATCAACCCTGCTGGTATTGAAAAGCTCTTTGAGATTCACTTCTTTCCCTTCGTGGATTACTCCCCAGGTTTGGACCAATGGATTGGAACTTTCACTCAAATCTGCAAAAAACAGCCTTCCGGAGGGAATATCTCCAAAGACAAACTTGCCCTGAAGAGGCCCATACGGAAGAGTGTATCCTCCAATTATGGCCACCGTCTCATCATGCTCCAATTGAATCAAAGGATAGGTCACACCATATTTCTCATCATCTGAAGGCAAAGGATAAAGAGACCGGAAACTTCCGAATGGATTGATGGTAAAAGTCCCTTCCCGAATCGGCCATCCATAGAACTTGCCCGGCTCGATTCGGTTGATCTCTTCGATGCTATGCTGCCCGATGTCCGTGGCATGAAGGTTTCCCTTTTCATCCCAAAAGACTCGATTTGGATTACGGAAGCCATAGGCTACAATTTCCCCTGCTTTTCCTTCTTGTCCGGCAAAGGGATTGATTTTTGGAATGCCATATTGACCATTGATTCCATCTTTTCCTAAAGGGTCAATACGAAGAATACTGCTGTAAACACCGCTGCCCTTATGATTGGAAATATCAGGAAAACGCTTTTCGGCAGTACCTCCATCACCAAATCCTACGTAAAGCAAGCCGTAATCCGGATCCCCTTTTTTGGAATTTGGGTTGAAAGTGAGTTCCTGCATGCCGTGAGCTTGAGAGGCATTGTCGATTCTGAGGATTTCCCGATCAGTTCCTTTGAAAACTTTTGCCTTGGGATCATCAGCCTTCCACTCGGTAAGCACCC
Organism: Algoriphagus confluentis; assembly: GCF_036245625.1. Classification (NCBI taxonomy): domain Bacteria; kingdom Pseudomonadati; phylum Bacteroidota; class Cytophagia; order Cytophagales; family Cyclobacteriaceae; genus Algoriphagus; species Algoriphagus confluentis. Next base: position 249,029 of record NZ_BTPD01000008.1, on the reverse strand, counting down.
ACTGCATAAATACCTTCAGACTGTCTGTAAATCCAAAATCAGAAGGCGCTGTACCTCCTGGTTCGGTATGAGAAGTGTAAAAAAGCCCATTGCTTTCGAAGTTTGGGTGAAAAGCAAAACTTCCCACGCCAGTGGCCCATCCAGGTTTGCTGACCATAGCAGGTCGGTACTCGAGAAGATTGAGATAAAGACGGGGAATTTGATTTTCTATTTCATAAAGGCCAATTCGCTGATCGTTGATAAACAGTCTTTCTGTGCCTGGAATAGCTTCCATTTTGGTCATTTTGGCCAAAGGAGAAACCGAGTCGGTAGGAGGAAGCTGAGCGAAAAACTCCACTTCCAAACGAATCCCGGATTCTTGAATTCTCTCAGGGATCAGGTTAGAGGTGGTATCTCCGACTATTTCCAAAGGAAGTGTTTCGAAGGTATGGAGGTAGCTGAGCAAGTCATCGAGGTCTTGATCGGAAAAGTCAGGGAATGCCGGCATTGGGGATTTGTATTTGGCCAACACGCTCAAAGCACGCTCATCCTGTGCCTCTATCAAAGCTGCTGAGTTTTTGATAAAAGATTTGATCCATGCGGATTCTACCTGTCGAGTAAGGCCACTTAGATTGGGGCCTATGGCGTCTTCGTTGAAATTGTGGCATGTCGAGCAGTGCTGCTCAAACAGCTTTTTCCCTTTCAAAATCTGAGCCCCGTCGGTAGAGATGTCCGAGCCGGGCTGCTGAGTCGGCTGGCTGCAGGAAAACATGAGCCATCCTGAAAGTGCTGCAAGTGCTAAACCATATTTCATCCCTACTAAATTGGGCTTTTCGGCAGATTGAAAAAATAAATGGGAAGAAATAAGGCTTAAAATTCCGGATTTTTTCCGCAATGGATTCCGAAAAAAAGCCCCCTGCTTTGAAAAAACAGAGGGCTTGATAGGAAAAAACTCTCCTTAGAAAGGATACTTTCCTTGTTCGATCATATAGTCTGCAATCGATCTTCTCAGTTCTTTGATATTGATAAAATCAGGCTTGGTGTAGCGCTTCAATCCCATCAAAAGGACTTTTTGCTCGTCCCCTTTGGTAAAGGAAACAATTGCTTCTTTGGCTGCTGCTTCGATTTTATCCACTGCTTCATAGAGATAAACCTTAGACATAGCAATCTGATGGGCACAGGCTGCTTCTCCCTGGATTCCTACCAATTTTTCAGTTCGCAGAATCCCTGATTCGGCAGCATAAATCTCGATCATCACATCGGCAAGATTCATCATAATCTCCTGCTCGTCTTCGATTCGATCCTGAAGAGCCATGGCAGCTTTGCCTCCTACCATGAGGAAGACTTTCTTCAGTTTTTTCAACATGTCTTTTTCCACTGCGAAAAGCTCAGAAGCATCAACCGTCTCAAAAGAAGGCACAGATGTCAACTCGGAAGCTACAGCCATAGCAGGCTCAAAGAGGTTGATTTCACCTTTCATCGCACGCTTGAGCAACATGCCCACCATTAGCATTCGGTTGATTTCGTTGGTTCCTTCGTAGATTCTGGAAATTCGGGCATCCCGGTAGGCTCTTTCCATCGGTGCATCTGCTGAGTAGCCCATTCCTCCGTATATCTGCACTCCCTGATCCACTACATAATCCAACACCTCGGATCCGTGGATTTTTGAAATAGCACATTCGATGGCAAACTGCTCCAAAGCTTTCAGCTTGGCTTCAGCATCCGGAAGCCCTTCTGCAGCCAAGGCAGCCATTCTGTCCTCGATATCCTGACCTGCACGGTAGGAAAGAGATTCACTCACATAGGATCGGATGGCCATCTCTGCCAATTTGGATTTGATCGCTCCGAAAGTATTGATACTGACTCCAAACTGCTTTCTCTCGGTAGAATACCTGATACACTGAGAGGTCACAGCGCGCACTCCTCCCAAAACCCCGGCTCCGAGTTTTACCCGGCCGATATTCAGGATATTTACTGCAATCTTAAATCCGTTTTGTCTTTCGGAAAGCATGTTTTCCACAGGTACCGGGCAATCGTTGAAAAACACTTGTCGTGTGGAAGAGCCTTTGATTCCCATTTTCTTCTCTTCCTCATTCATGGTAATGCCTCCGAAGGTTTTCTCTACGATAAAGGCAGTCAGGTTTTTATCGTCTTCGATTTTGGCGAAAACAATAAAGAGATCTGCAAATCCAGCATTGGAAATCCACATTTTCTGCCCGTTGATCAGGTAATGCTTTCCGTCAGGAGTCAAAGTAGCCTTGGTTTTCCCACTGTTTGCATCAGAACCTGCATCGGGCTCGGTCAAGCAATAGCAAGCAGCCCACTCTCCTGTAGCCAGCTTGGGCAGGTATTTCTGTTTTTGTTCTTCTGATCCATAGTACAAAATCGGAAGTGTACCAATTCCTGTGTGGGCACCATAAGTGGTCGAAAAGGAACCGGCGGCACCGATGATATCGGCGATGAGCATGGAGGTGTTAAAACTCATGCCCAATCCTCCGTACTCTTCTGGGACAGAAACACCCAAAAGCCCCAAGTCTCCTGCCTTCTTGAAGATGGAAGGAACGAGATCAGGGTTTTTCATACTGTCAATCGCTTCGATATTCGGTGTGATCTCGGTATCGATAAAGTCCTGGCAGGCCTGAGCCATCATTTTTTGCTCTTCGGTAAACTGCTCAGGGATAAAAACATCCTGTGCGGCTGTCTCCCTGATGAGGAATTCTCCTCCTTGGATGGATTTTGAAATTGTGGTCATATTAATTTAAGATTTTAGACTTTAGATGTAAGACATGAGATTTTCATGCTTGATTTTCAAACTTTTGGATAAGTGCGTAAAGCATTTTTTGAATTTCTGTTATTTCATCAATGATGGATTCAATTTTAACGAAATCGGCAAACTCCAATTCAACACTGACATGTAGCTGAGACTCCAATTCACAAATAGATCCATGAGCCACCCCAAGAAAATGAACAAATTCTCGGTTGGTCCTTCTTCCTCCCCCTTCTGCAATATTTGAAGGAACAGAAACTGAAGCTCTTCTTATTTGGGAGATTAAACCAAAGCGCTCCTCATTTGGAAAGTTTGCCGTGAGCTTGTATATCGCTGAGCAAAGCTTAATCGATCTCTTCCAAACATTTAATTCCTTATAGTTATGCATGGCAAATCCATTTAAGTCTCCTATCTTATGTCTTGTGTCTTCTGTCTATTTTTATTTCAAAAGCTCGTAAATACCCGCGACACCCTGTCCACCGCCTACGCAAGCGGTGACCATACCGTATTTTTTATTCTGTCTTCTCAGCTCATTAAACAGTTGAACAGAGAGTTTTGCTCCGGTGCATCCCAAAGGGTGACCCAATGCTACAGCTCCTCCATTGACATTGACGATGTCCGGATTCATATCGAGCGCTTTCATAACTGCCAATCCCTGCGCGGCGAAGGCCTCATTCAACTCGATCAAATCAATATCATTCAGGGTAAGTCCTGCCTGTTTCAACGCTTTGGGAACGGCTTCCCTGGGACCAATTCCCATGATCCGTGGATCCACACCTGCCACAGAGTAGGACATCATCCTTGCGATTGGGTCAATGCCCAAGGACTTCATCAAACGCTCAGACATCACCACCACAAATGCAGCTCCATCAGAAGTCTGAGACGAATTGCCCGCAGTGACCTGACCTCCGTTTTTGAAAGCCGGACGAAGACTGGCCAAGGCTTCCATGGTGGTACCCGGTCTTGGACCTTCATCGGTATCTACCACAAATTTTCTGGTCTTCTTCTTCCCTTTTTCATCAAGGTAAGTCTCTTCTACTTCTACAGGGACGATTTCATCTTTGAATTTTCCTGCGGAAATGGCAGCCAAAGCTTTCTCATGAGATTTTACCGAAAAAGCATCGGCTTCTTCTCGTGTGATGCTATATTCCTTTGCCAATTCTTCGGCTGTCAAGCCCATGCTCAGATAGTAAGAGGGCGTCTCAGAAGCGATCTTCCAGTTGAGTGCAGTCTTGTAGCCCATCATGGGTACCAAAGACATGGATTCGGTACCTCCTGCAATGATGCAATCAGCCATCCCGGCTTTGATTTTTCCTACTGCCAAAGCAATAGCTTCCACTCCGGAACCACAGTAGCGGTTCATGACAAATCCAGGATTGTCAATCCCCAAAGCCAAGAGAGAAATCATTCTTCCCATCTGCATGCCTTGTTCTGCTTCAGGCACGGCATTTCCGACGATCAGGTCATCGACCATTTTTGCTTCCAAACCTGGGGTATTTGCAACCAGGTGTTTGATGACATCCGCAGCCAAATCATCGGGACGATAAAACCGAAATCCTCCTTTTTTGGCTTTGCCTACTGCCGATCTATATCCGTTTATTATGTATGCTTCCATTTTTGATTAGTTAGTATTTTGAATTTCGTTAAGCTCTTGAGAAACAAGATTCAAGAGGCAAGAAACAAGACTTGGCTAGTTCAATAGGGGTTATCCTCAATAGTTTGTTTGAAGCCTATTATCATTTTCTGAACTTCAGAGATATCTGAACTTAAGGCATCGAAATTTTCTTGACTTAGAATTCCAACCCGATGAGCAATAATCCCTTGGGTTTCCAATTCGAAACTTTCGCCCAAACTGATATCCAAACAATTTGAAAAAGACTTTGACGAATTTCTGGCTGTCCCTTCTGCAATGTTTGAAGGAATGGATACACTTGATCTTCTCATTTGAGAGGTAATGCCAAATCGCTCTTCACTGGGAAAATGCTTTGTCAATTCATAAACATTAACTGCAAGATCCACTGCCTTTTGCCAAACTTTAAGATTTTTGAAATTATGCTTCAGTCTCATTTGAAAAATTGTTTATAGTTTTAATCTTGATTCTTGTGTCTAGTCTCTTGTTTCTCGCTTCTAGTTTCTAAGCGGTTTTCCTTTGAACAAAATACTGTGAATTCGTTCCAACGTTTTTTGCTCCCCTGTCAAACTAAGGAAAGCTTCCCGCTCCAAGTCAAGCAAGTACTGCTCTGACACCTCCGTAGGTGAGGATAAATCCCCTCCTGACATTACCCAAGCCAGTTTTCTGGCGATTTTTGCGTCGTGCTCTGAGATATAAGCTCCGTAGCGCATGCCGGTAATTCCTGCCTCAAAAAGAGCCAAGGCCGTTTTTCCCAAAACCTTGATATTGGTCTGCTGAACAGGCTGCGTATATCCTAATTCCTGAAGAGAAAGAACCTTTGCTTTGGCATCGGATAGCTGTCGCTTTTTATTCAACGAAATCCCGTCTTTTGATCTCAGGTATCCCAAACCTCTCGCTTCTTCAGCCGAGGTGGAAACTTTTGCAGTAGCAATATTCATGAAATACTCCTGAAGCTGATTGAGCTCGACATCACCTGCAATGACTCCATTGGCGAATCTTCGGGTCATCTCTTTGGTACCTCCACCCGCTGGAATCAAGCCTACGCCCACTTCTACAAGGCCCATGTACAATTCTGCGTGGGCTTGGATATGATCTGCATGAAGAGATAGTTCACAGCCACCTCCCAAGGCCATATTATGTGGGGCGACAACCACTGGAACGGAGGAATATCTAGCCCGCATCATGGTATTCTGAAACTGAGCGATCATCATATTGATCTCATCAAATTCCTGATCTCCTGCAAACATGAATAGCATGGCCAGGTTGGCTCCTGCAGAGAAATTGGCCCCTTCGTTTCCGATGACTAATCCTTTGTAGGACTTTTCTGCCATTCCGATCGCGGTATTGATGCCTTCGATCACTTCTGCACCCATGGAATTCATTTTGGTATGGAATTCCAAGCCGATCACCTCATCACCCATATCGTAGATAGATGCACCGGGATTTCCCCAGACTTTTTTACCGGCAGATTTCAGCGTATCCAAAATGATGAAATCCTCGATTCCCGGAATTTCCACGTAGGATTTGGAAGGAATGTCGTAGTATTTTTTCTTGCCACCTTCGACTTTGTAGAAGGATTCATGGCCTGCCGAAAGCATCTCGTGAACCCAAGGCGCAGCTTTTTCTCCTGTAGCCTCCATTTTTTCCACAGTTTCCTTCACACCCAACACATCCCAAGTCTCGAAGGGTCCCAGTTCCCATCCGAATCCTGCGGAGACCGCCTGATCTATCCGATAAAGCTCATCGGAAATCTCCGGAATCCGGTGGGAGCAATATTTGAACAGGTCATAGAAAGAAGCCCGATAAAATTCCCCAGCTCGGTCATCAAAGTTGACCAGAAACTTGATTCGCTTCTTGAGGTCTTCAATCTCTTTAGAAGCCTCTAAAGCTTTGAATTTGGGTTTTTCTACGTCCTTGTATTCAAAAGTCTTCAGATCAAGCTCCTTCAATTCTTTGGAGCCATCCTTGTGACGAATCATTTTGAAATAGCCCTGACCGGTTTTATCTCCAAACCATTTATTGTTGTAGAGGACTTCTACAATCTTGGGAAGTTTGAATTTATCTCTTGACTCGTCATGAGGAAGAGCTTTATATAGGTTATTGGCAACATTTACGGTCGTATCCAATCCGACCACATCCATGGTTCGGAACGTAGCTGACTTTGCCCTGCCAATCACTGGACCAGTCAGTTTATCCACTTCGGATACTCCAAAACCAGCCTTTTCGATGGCATGCATGCCGGAAATAATCGCATAAACCCCAATTCGATTGGCAATAAATGCGGGAGTATCCTTACAGAAAACCGTCTCTTTTCCCAAAAATCTATCTCCATAATCCATCAGGAAGTCGATAATTTCGGGGTTGGTCTTTGGACCTGGGATAATCTCCAGCAGGCGTAAATATCTAGGTGGATTGAAAAAGTGAGTTCCTGCAAAATTCACCTGAAAGTCTTCCGATCTGCCTTCACACATCAAATGCATGGGGATCCCGGAAGTATTGGAGGTGATCAATGTACCGGGTTTACGGTATTTTTCCACTTTCTCAAAGAGCTGCTGCTTAATATCCAATCGCTCCACGACTACTTCGATTACCCAGTCGTAATCCTTGATTTTTGGAAGATCATCGTCAAAGTTTCCAGTGGTAATTCTGGATACAAAGGAGGAATCGTAAATGGATGAAGGCTTTGCTTTCAAGGTGTTTTGCAAAGCCGTGTTTACGATCCGATTCCTAACGGCAGGATGCTCTTTGGTCAATCCTTTCTTTTGCTCTTCTTCCGAAAGCTCAAAAGGAACAATGTCCAGTAAAAGTACCTGCACACCGATATTGGCAAAGTGACAGGCTATTCTGGATCCCATCACTCCTGAACCTAAAACGGCAACTTTTTTAATGGTTCTGTTCATTTTTTTGGGTTTTTGGTAGTTAAATCCTGAATCAGGAAGGGTTTATAATTCAAATATGGGCTTATAGATTTCTGCTTGATTTACTTCGTCGATTACGGATTGTATTTTGGAAAAGACCTGAAAGAAATTTTGAAGTTCTTCTTCGGTGACTACTTCTCTTACGCGCTCATTGAACTTCATGATCGTCTTAACTGATATTTCTTTTTTTGCTCTGCCTTCTTCCGTGAGGTAAATACGGACAGAGCGTTTGTCCACAGGATCTGCTTTCTTGAAAATCAGTCCCTTTTCCTCCATGGTCTTGAGCATACGGGTCAGACTCCGCGTCTCGAGGCCTATCATCGGAGCTATTTTGGTAGCTGGAGTGCCTTCTTTTGAATTGATATTGATCAATACAAAACCAATAGCTGTAGTGAAGCCTTCCTCAGCGGCCTGTTGATTGTACATCCGGGAGATGGCGTGCCAGGCACTTTTTATATGATAATCGACCGTTTCCTCTCTTTTCATTACTTCTAGATTTTATTCGGGATACAAAAACTACTCTCATCCAAAGGCCAAGGCTAAAATTCTTTAGATTTTGGAAAAAAGTGTGCTTGCTTAATTCTATATCCCTAGACAAGGAAAGAAGAGAAGCAAAACTTTTTGCATGCCTAATCTAGGAAAAAATTTTGTATGCATGCATACTATTTTGAAAAAAAGTTATGCATGCATCACAAATTATAATTTGGATTTAATCCATTTTCATAATTAAATTTCAATTATTTGATAAAAAGTGGAATTATTCAGAATATATTGTTAAAAATACTCAAATATTCAAAAAGTAATTTTGATGTCCTTTTTCGATTATCCAAAAAAAATACCGGAGATCAGCTCCGGTACAGTCCTTCGATTTCATCTTCATAGATTTTTGAAATGACTTTCCGCTTGAGCTTCATGGTTGGGGTGAGTTCTCCGGTATCAACGCCCCAAGCCCGTTTTAGGAGTTTAAATCGCTTGATTTGTTCCCATTTACCAAAGTATTTATTGTAGTGATCTACCTCTTTTTGGAATTTTTCCAGTATCTCAGGTTTTTCTACCATCTCCTGACCAGAAGTATATGGGATTCCTTTTCTGGTACAATATTCCTTGATTCCGTCAAAACTCGGCACAATCAAAGCCCCTGGGAAATTGCGGTTGTCACCGACTACCATAAGCTGTTCGATCATGGGAGATTCTTTGAATTTGTTTTCCATCACTTGAGGAGCGATATATTTTCCTCCGGAAGTTTTGAACATTTCTTTTTTCCGATCGGTGATCTTGAGGTATTGTCCGTCGAGTTCACCAATATCTCCGGTATGGAACCAGCCGTCCTTGATCACTTCCGCAGTCATTTGGGGTTCTTTGTAATAGCCTTGCATGACATTGGGTCCTTTGACTAGAATCTCTCCGTCATCGGCAATTTTGACCTGCACATCTCTGACGATTTTGCCTACATAGCCGATTCTGATCTCTTCATGATTGCCGATTGAAGCGGAGACTACGGGAGAAGTTTCTGTAAGGCCATAGCCTTCGCAGACTTTGATCCCTGCTGCCCAAAATACTCTTGCCAAACGAGGCTGAAGTGCAGAAGCTCCCGAATTGATTTGCATCACATTGCCACCCAAAGCTTCTCTCCACTTGGAGAAAATGATTTTGTTCGCCAATTTAAGTTGAAAATTATACCATCCTCCCATATCCGCAGCTGGATCATATCTAAGTCCCAAATTCAAGGCCCAGAAAAAGAGTGATTTTTTGATCCCTGTGAGCTCGTATCCTTTAGCCACAATTTTATCATACACTTTTTCCAAAAGTCTTGGAACCGTGTTGAATACATGGGGCTGAACCTCTTTGAGATTTTCTCCGATCTTTTCCATGTTTTCAGCATAATAGACAGAAAAGCCGAGGTAGATGTAGCAAAAAGATGCGGTCCGCTCATAAATGTGGCATAACGGAAGAAAACTGAGCACTTTGGATGCTCCGGGGGGTGGAGTCATGATATCGGCGACAGAGAGCATGTTGGAAAGGACGTTGGTGTGGGAAAGCATCACACCTTTTGGCCGTCCAGTTGTCCCAGAGGTGTAAATGATGGTAAACAAATCACCTGATTTCACCTTACTCTTTAGCTCTTCTAACTTGGAAAGGTCCCCATTTTCACCCTTGACCTCCAAAGAAGTCCAATGTTCGACACCCGGCAATTGGTCAAAGGAATAGATTTTTCGATCTCCAGCTACTTCAACGGCTTTCTGATAAATCTCTTTATCTCCTACAAAAATCACTTTGACCTCCGCATGATCAAAGATGTATTGGTAATCTTCAGAAGTGATCGTGGGATACATCGGGACAGATATGGCTCCCATTTGCTGCAATGCCAGGTCGATGAAATTCCATTCCGGTCTATTTTCTGAAATGATGGCCACTTTATCACCAGGATTTAATCCGGATTGAATGAATGCCATCCCCAAGTTGTCCACGATTCGCTTGAGGTCTCGAGCGGAATACGTCTTCCAAGTGTCATTTTCCTTTTTGGCAAATGCGACTGAATTATCGTAAGTCGAAATCTGATAAGGTATCAGATCAAAGAGTCGGGATAGCTGCATGGATGGAAATTTTGGGTTTGAATAACCTAATATTACCAAATCCTAGATCGATAAACAAAAGCTATTCACAAATCCACAAGGCTATAATTTTATTAAATTATTTATATAAAAAAATCTATTAAGGTTATTAAGGGTGTGGATTTGTGGATAAATGAGGGTCAGGATTCAATGCACATTATTTTTAACTTCGGGTAGCCAGATTCACAGGTTTTCCACTAGTTATATACATTTAATCTATTGGAAATCAGTAGTTTATTTAATTTAGTCAATTTATGTTGATTTCTTACACGCTTGATGCTGTTATCAAACCTGCTGTGGATAGTGGAGAATGGTCTGGTGGATAAAGAACCCTTTTTGCACAGTCTCCGTGATGGATTGTAAAAACTGATTTTTGTCTGGGGATAAATTTCCTTTTATCCACTAGTTATCCTTCACTTGTCCACGGGCATTTCTCTCTGATTTATTCCTGTTGGGGGACTAGCTTTGATAATCTGATCCTCCAAAGTCCATCCGCTTCTGATTACAATCTGTTCTTTTCCGTCTTCTCCCTTGTAGAAAAATACTCGCTCTGCCGGTCTTTTTTCCAAAATATTTGATGGATCCCATCTTTGGTTTCCATTTCTGTCTTCGATTACGCGAAGTTTGAATGTACCGGGTTCTATTAATTCTATTGAAAACTTCTCTGTAGTGAGGAATTCTTCTCTGATAATTTGGTTTTTTGAATCCAATACCTGGAGAATGAATGGGGGATTTGCTCCTTCTATCCTCCCGGATATGCCGTCTGCTAGACTTTCTCTTTTTAGTTTTCTATAATTGGCTTCGAGTTTGTCCTCGTTATACTGGTCTTCTATATCTTTAAATGTCGAGTCTGCAGCTGTGAGGGTAAATATTTCCTTGGATATCGAATCGGGTATACTTAACCTTATTTTAAGGAGGTCTCTTTTGGCAGAATCGGTAAAATAAAAGTCTGAGGGATTAATCTTGAAATAGGAGGCTGTATCGTATTTGACATACAAGGAATCTGTATTGATTGACAGTACAGGTTTATTAAACTTGAGCTCCATATCTAGAGTTCCGATAAAGTTTTTGCCGGAGTTGGGCGTGATGCTAAGTTTCTCAGGCTTTCGATCGGTCTCTGGGAACTTGGCATAGATCAAGGTATCAATTTTAAAGCCGGTAGAATCTTGAAGCTGGATGGGAAATGCAATGCTGTCTGCTTTTACACTTCGTGGGTAAATCCTCACTCGTTTATCACTTTCTATAAAAAAGAATTCTTCACCGAGTTGCTCTTGATTCAATAAGGGCTTAACTGCATTTTTATTCAGAATTAAGTCAAAGTTCTTACCAAAATTGGATGTTCTTAGGATTCGAATAGGAGTTAAATCAGATTTGGAAAGGTTGAATTGAATGTTTGGAATATCCTCTTCTACCTCTAGAGTGTCTATTAAAAAATCGTATTCTTCGGCTTTAAATTCGGCTTTGAGGTTGCCATTGTCATCCTTCCAAGCATAGGCTCTGTAGCGTCCATTTTTAATGTTACTGATTTTGAAGTTACCACTGGTATCTACTTGGCTTAGATAGTATGGATTGGCTGTGAATACGTCCGTGGTATCATTGAATGGGTAAATTCCAACCAACACATTTTTATAATCTATCTTATTGGGCGGAAAAATGTATCCTACCTTTCCTGAAATGCTGAGACTGTCGATATAATCCGTTGTTGAAAAGACCAGTTTGAGGTTTTCAGCCGGATTTTTTTCGGAGACATCGACTACGGATTTTTGAAAGTCGAAAACATAGGTTGTGTTCTCTTCCAACTCCTGATTGAGGGATATGATGATTCTGTTTTTGTTGGAAGTGAAAATGACCTCTTCTTTGTTGATCCTTGGTGTGATGATGATTCCTTTGCTTGGATTGTCCAATTGTACATATTCATCAAAAGTTAAAATCAATTCCTCTGGCTTGATATTTAGGGACTGGTCAGTAGGGTTGGCTTCCAGAAGTTTTGGGGGATCTTCATCTACAGGTCCTCCCAGAGGTGCACTGATTTTGGCGCATGAATACAACAACCCAATTAATGCCAAACAAAGGATGGATTTGAGTCTGCTCACTTTTTCTGAAAAATATAAATGTTGCTCGAATAATTATTTTGACGCTTAGCTTGCTTATTGGATTGATATCCGGAAAGGATAGCGTTTAGGTATTTTTTGACTAAGGTTGCATTATTGGCTTTATATCCCTCGGATAATAAAGAGACATAATAGCTGTCGAATTTCATGGGTTTTTGGTCTAATAAATTCAAATCGAAAATATATTGAAACTGCTTCATCGCTTCTTGGTTGAAGTGATAAAGGTGCCTGGGTACATCCCAGCCAGCCCAGTGGTCTCCATACTTTTTTGCATCCCATGACTCCGGATTAGGCACTGCGAATATTAAATAACCGTTTGGTTTTAAGTGGGTTACCAGCTTCTTTACAGTTTTTCGCAGTTCGTGAATGTGTTCTAAGACGTGGAATAGGGTGATGATTGAATACTCTTTGTTTTTCTTTAGTTCGTGAATACTCTCTTTGACCCGATTTTTGGATTTTTGGTTAGCTATTGTTCTTGCGCCGATATTGGGTTCAATTCCTGTGACTTTCCAACCTTTTTGCTGAGCTAAATGGATCAAATCTCCGGCACCGCAGCCGTAATCAAGCAATGTTCTTTCTTGTGTCAGTGAGCTCAAAAGGGCCAATTTATCAGCGAGGTTTTTCTTTTTTACTCGATTGTAAATCCAGTGTGTCAGAGATTTAGCATGGGTCTGATGGGAGTAGTATTCAGGAAAATCATAGTATGGACCAATGTTCTCTGCGCTGGGTCTGGGATTGGTGAATATCAACTGACATTCCGAACATTTAGTCAATAAAAATATTTCTTTGCTTACTGCAAAGTCTTTGACTTCGTGATAATTAAGAAAATGCCCACTTTTGCAAAGTGGGCATTTGACTAGTCTTTCTGTCATTTTATTTTCCAAGGTACACCGTAAGAATAGACAAATCTGCGGGAGATACTCCACTTATTCTTGAGGCTTGTCCTAGAGTTTCTGGACGGATTTTGTTTAATTTTTGTCTGCCTTCTGCGGATAGCGCTGAGAGGGCTAAGTAATCAAACTTGTGAGGAATTCTGAAATTTTCCATGTTTGACAGCTTTTGAACCATTTGTTGCTCTTTTTCCAAGTAGCTTTGGTATTTGATTTGAATTTCTGCCTGTTCCAATACTTCTTTTGAGTATTTGGAAAGGTAGTGATCAAAATCCTTGTTAGAGGTTTTTAATTCTTGGATGCCGATTTGTGGTCTTTTTAGGAGCTTTTCTATGGTAGTCTTTTCTTGGATAGTAGCAGTGCCTAATGCTTCCAAGGTGGGATTGACTTCATCAGGAGTCCACTTCTTTTGTTTGAGGTCGTTGATTAGATGGGAGGTTTTGGATTTCTTGTCCTGCATTGCATTCATTCTTACCTCATCTGCAAGACCAATTTGGTAGCCCTTATCAGTCAATCTCAAGTCCGCATTATCCTGTCTGAGCAAAAGACGAAATTCCGCCCGGGAGGTAAACATTCGGTACGGTTCCTCAGTGCCTTTATTGATCAAATCATCGATAAGTACACCGATATAGGCATCAGAACGCTGAAGAAGGAAAGGATCCTTTTCCTGAATTTTCAAGCTGGCATTTATTCCTGCAATGAGTCCTTGGGATGCTGCTTCTTCGTATCCGGTTGTTCCGTTGATTTGACCGGCAAAATATAGATTCTCGATCAGTTGGGTTTCTAATGTAAGATGAAGCTGGGTTGGTGGAAAGAAATCGTATTCAATCGCATAGCCGGGTCTGAACATCTTTGCATTTTCGAATCCCGGGATTTGTCTTAAGGCTTTGTACTGTACCTCTTCGGGAAGTGAGGTAGAAAATCCGTTTACATAGATTTCCACGGTATTCCAACCTTCTGGTTCTACGAAGATTTGATGTCTTTCTCTCTCTGCAAATCGGTTGATTTTATCCTCAATGCTTGGACAATAGCGCGGCCCAAGTCCTTGGATTCGTCCATTAAACATGGGAGATCGATCAAATCCTGTTTCCAAGGTTTGATGGACTTCCTTATTTGTGTAGGTAATCCAGCAGCTTTTCTGATTTTTTAGAGGTTCTGTAATATCCAGATAAGAAAACTTTTCAGGGTTTTCATCCCCCAGCTGTTCTTCCATCTTGGAATAGTCGAGACTACGTCCGTCGACCCGGGGTGGGGTTCCCGTTTTCATTCGTCCTGCCTCAAAGCCCAATTGCACCAGTTGTTCTGTTATGCCTTTGGCTGCTGCTTCTCCTGTTCTTCCACCTCCAAATTGTTTTTCTCCTATATGGATGATTCCATTTAGGAAGGTACCATTGGTCAGGACTACTGCATTTGCTTCTATTTCTATTCCTATTCCTGTTCTTACACCACGTACTTTACCATCTTTAACAAGAATTCCGGTTATCATCTCCTGCCAAAAGTCCACATTGGGTGTATGCTCGAGGGCCATTCTCCATTCTTCAGCGAATCTCATTCGATCGTTTTGCGTTCTTGGTGACCACATGGCTGGTCCCTTAGATCGATTGAGCATACGGAATTGGATCATGGATCGGTCTGATATGATTCCTGACATTCCGCCTAATGCATCGATTTCTCTTACGATTTGGCCTTTTGCTACTCCGCCCATTGCAGGGTTACAGGACATTTGCGCAATGGTGTTCATGTTCATAGTACAAAGCAGTACTTTTGACCCCATCTTTGCGGCGGCATGTGCAGCTTCGCATCCCGCATGTCCTGCTCCTACTACAATTACATCATACTTCTGAAACATGTCTTTCTTTGCTGTGTTCCACGTGAAACACTTCCTGGATTACTGGGTTGTGTTTCACGTGGAACGTTTATAAATTCTTGAACAAGTCGATGGCTTGGTTCTCTTGGATTCTCATTTCTTCGGCTTGTTTTTTGGTTTTGTCTTGGTATCCCATCAAATGGAAAAGGCCATGGGAAATGACCCGGCTCAATTCATCAGTTTCAGATACCTTTTCCTTTTGGGCATTTTCTCTTATTCGCTCTATCGAAATGAATATGTCCCCTTCAATCAGTTCTTTTTGTTCTGAATTGTCAAATGTGATGATATCAGTGTAGGTTTTATGCTTGAGATATTCCAGATTGATTTGATAGAGGTGTTCGTCTGAACAGAAGATATAATTCAGGTCTCCAATCTTAAAGTCCTCAGCGTTTGCCAAGGTCTTCAGCCAAGCTTTTCTTTTCCTTTTATCGGGAAGATTAAACTCAATATCTTCTGTGAAGAATTGGATAGCCATTTTTAATCCATGTAAAAAGAAAGAATCGTTTTCTTTCCACCATCTTCAAACTTCACTTCATCACTGAGGTGTCTTATCAGGAAAATTCCTCTTCCTCCCGGTTTTTCCAGATTCTCAGGAGCAGTTGGATCTGGTAATTCGGATAGATCGAATCCCTGTCCTTCATCTTGTATTATGAATTTCAGTTGGTCATCTTCCATTTTAAGTTCGAGGTTCACCAATTTATTTTTGTCTCCCCTATTGCCATGGATGATTGCGTTGCTGATGCATTCAGTTACAGAAATCATAATATTCCCATAAATATCATCATTGATATCGAAGCTTTCTTTAGCATTGTCTATGAAGCTTTCGATGATTTTTATATTCTCAATCAGAGAAGGGATTGAAATTTTTATGGATTTCATTAGGGAATTGTTCTTCTGTCAAGACTTTATTTACTTATTCATTTGCTAATTCCAGGACAATCGGGCAATGGTCCGAATGCTTTACTTCCTGCAAAATTACGGCACTTTTTAATTTGTTTTGCAATTCATTGGTGGCCATGTGGTAATCTATTCTCCAACCTAGATTTTTTGTTCGGGAATTGGCTCTAAAACTCCACCAGGTATACTGATGAGGTTCAGGATTGAAGTGTCTGAACGTATCAATAAACCCGGATCCGGTAAACTTGTCCATCCATGCCCTTTCTTCCGGTAAAAACCCTGAGGAGTTTTTATTGGAGACAGGATTATGAATGTCAATAGCTTTATGACAGATGTTGTAATCTCCACTCAAGATCAAGGAGGGATTTTCGCGTTTTAAATCCTGCATGTACCCATAGATATCATCCAAAAATTCATACTTGAAATCCTGCCTGATATCTCCAGTTGTGCCCGAAGGAAAGTAAGAGGAAATAAATGAAAAGCCTTCAAAATCCGCCTGGATGATTCTTCCTTCATCGTCGTATTTGTTTAAGCCCATTCCATATTTTACTGATTTGGGTTTGATTTTGGAAAAAATAGCCACTCCACTGTACCCCTTCTTTTGTGCAGGCATCCAGTAGAGTTCATAACCGAGATCGGTGAAGATACTGGCATCGACATCCTTTTCCTGAGCTTTAATTTCCTGTAAACCAATGATATCCGGGTTTTCCTGAGCCAGCCAATCCGCAAATCCTTTATTTAAAGCTGAGCGAATTCCATTGACATTGTAAGAAATAAGTTTCATTAGTTCAGTTTTGATTTGTATTCATCATCTGGAATCGCTTCCATCTTCACTTCTATCTTCAATAAGGGGCTCTTTTGTATTATTCTTGATCCCATTCAGATTTCTATTTGATATTCTTTTTCGAAATATTCTAAAACTTGAAGTTTAAGAAGTTTTTCCTGTTCCAAGAGATCAATATGGGGTAATTCTTTCACCAACTTCCAATGAGGCCATCCCTCCTGATCCACAAAATCCAATTCATAGAATCCAGCAAAGCTGAGCACTTTGCAAATGGCGATATGCATCAAATCCTGCTTTTGTTCCTTGGAAAAGGAATGGGGACCTTTTCCCAATTCTTGTACCCCAATCAAAAACAATACGCCATTCAGATCCTTAGGTTTTTTACCCACAGCAGATTCCAAGCCTGCTAATAGCTTGGACCACCTCTTTTCAAGATCCAAATCTCTCTTAAACATTGTTTATCCTTGATTTTCAAGTTCTTCCCAATATTCTACCGCTCTTCTTAAATGAGGAATTACGATAGAGCCTCCAATGATCATCCCAATAGAAAACACCTCGAAGACTTCTTTTCTGCTTACTCCGGCTTCAAAGGATTTCCCCAAATGGTATTTGATGCAATCGTCACACCTTAACACCATGGAGCAGGCCAATCCAATCATTTCTTTGGTTTTGATGTCCAAAGCACCCTCTGCATAGGTATTGGTGTCCAGATTAAAAAAGCGTTTGATCACTTTATTGTCCTCTGCCATGATTTTTTCGTTCATTTCAGAACGATAGGCATTGAATTCTTCTATCAGATTCATTAAATTTTAGGAGTATAGTTTAATGGCGTAAATATACCGCATATTTTACCCAGAGGTTGATCAACAATACTTTTTACTGATGCGTTTGTTTTTGTGGAAAGATTTTTTGGATCTGGTTTTCCCCCGCAGCTGTTCGGTGTGCGGTACCGATTTGTATGACTTCGAAAAATGCTTCTGTACCTCATGTCAGGGAACGTTGCCTGTGGCAAATTTTCATTTGAGACCCTTTGATAATGAACTTACATCCAAAATTCAGGGCTTGACCCAAGTGAATCGGGTCCTCGCATTCCTAAGGTTTTCAAAGAAAGGAAAAAGTCAAAAACTTCTCCATCAGTTGAAATACCGGAACCAACCTGAACTGGGAGAGGAACTCGGACGGTTGTACGCTAGAGTCCTAATCACGGCAGGATATCAAAATGTTTGGGATGCGGTGGTCCCAGTGCCCCTCCATCCGCTGAAACTCAAAAGAAGAGGATACAATCAAAGCGCGGAATTTGCAAAAGGGCTAGCTCAAATACTTGAAATACAAGTTTTTAACTGTTTGGAAAGAAGAAAATTTACCGAAACACAGACCAAGAAATCCCGACTTCAACGTATGGAAAATGTGGATGAAGTATTTGCTTTGCCACAAGGAATCTCCGTGTCTGGGCTGAAATTGCTGTTGGTAGACGACGTGATTACGACCGGGGCTACACTTTGTTCATGCGCCAATGTTCTTTGGGCTAGTGGGGCAAAAGCTGTAGATTTAGCCACCATCGCCGCAGGTGGTCAATAAATCAGCCTATGACTATAGACATCGAATTCTTAAAATATCCAATCGGGAAATTTCAAGCTCCGGAAATTATCTCAAATGAGCAGATGAATGAGGCTAAATCCATAATCCGGTATTTTCCAACTCATCTGTTCACTGCCGTAAGCTCGCTTTCGCCAGCTCAGTTGGACACTCCCTATCGGCCAGGTGGGTGGACCGTAAGACAGGTCATCCATCACTGCGCAGATAGCCATATGAATGCATTAATCCGCTTCAAATTGGCTATCACCGAATCCCAACCTACTGTCAAACCTTATGATGAAGGGGCTTGGGCCAATCTGGCAGATTATTCAATGCCTGTGGAAGGATCACTTCAGCTGATCCAGATTATTCACTCCAAATGGATTGTCCTATTGAATTCTATGGAAAAAGCGGATTTTCAAAAGACCTATTTTCATCCTGAAAGCAAGAAAACCCCAAAATTGGAAGAAGTCACGCTGATGTATGCATGGCATTCTTCCCACCATTTAGCCCATATCCAGCATTTGGCCTTAAGGGAGAACTGGACAAGCAGATAAATCATGAACATTTCACTTAAAAACCAAAGAATTCTGGTAACCGGGGCCTCCAGGGGAATCGGGCGGGCGATAGCTAGACAACTTTCTGAATCAGGTGCTGAGGTGATTATTCACTACAACTCCAATAAGTCCGAGGCAGAAAGTCTCTTGGCTCAGTTGAAAAATCCAGCACATTTGGCTCCTTGTAATCTCTCTCAGTCTGCAGAAGTAGTGGGCTTTATTCCCCGACTGGTGAAAGAGTTTGGACCTTTGACCGGTCTGGTGAACAATGCCGGAATTTCCCCTTCCGCACCGGATACTTTGCCTACCGGTGAATGGCTGAAAATATGGGATCAAGTCATGGCTGTCAATGCCACGGCTGTGGGTATTCTCTGCAAGGAATTTGTGGACCAGGCAAAAGCTCGGGAAAACGGGAGAATTGTGATGATTTCATCCCGGGCTGCTTTTCGGGGAGATACGACGGATTACTTGGCTTATGCTGCTTCTAAAGGGGCTTTGGTCAGCCTAACCCGGTCTATAGCAAGGCATTATGGAAAAATCGGAATCAAAGCTTTTCTTATCGCCCCTGGATTTACCCGTACGGATATGGCTAATGAGATCCTCTCGGAATATGGAGAAGATTTTGCGCTTAAGGATATTGCACTAAAAGAACTGACTTTGCCTGAGGACATCGCCCCCATGGTTACTTTGCTGTGCTCAGGATTGGCTGACCACGCTACCGGAACATCTATTGACATGAATGCCGGATCGTACGTGAGGTAAACCATCTTGAGATCCCATCGGTTATCCTTCTGACTGATTTTGGCATGCCTGCACGAGACCCTATTCTGAGCCCGGAAATCATCCGAATTTTGAAAATTTTCATCTTTTCCTCCTTGGGAATGGTTTTACTATTTTCCTTTTTCAACGGATATAGAGCAGATAATTCCGGTAAGGACCGATCTTTCCTTGCTGCAGACGCCAATCGGATTTATTTTCTCAATGTACGTGGAATTCACTACGACCGTGAAGTGAGGAGAGATGCGGGAATGACCCTATTCAGACATTCCAAACGGGTCGAATCCGATTCTATTCCCAGCTTTTTCCCGGTGATTATTCTCAATCCAGCCAAAGACGAAGCCTACCTTTATTTCGAATTGAAAAAGGCTGATTATCCCATCCAAATCATTGCCCAGAAAGGCGAAGAATCGGCAATTCTAAACTTTTCCAACGGAAATAATTCCGATCATTTTCAGCTCCTTAGCCAGTTGAAACCCTACTTGGAGGAGGATTATTCATTTCAGCTGAAAGTGGGAAATAATACTTTTCTCCTTTGGGCAGAGGAAAATGAGCTTTCCGTTTTGAAAACGGTAATGGAGGATTATTTTCGGCTTTTGAATTAAACCACTAGTAATGGAAGCTTCTACCCGATTGATGTATTTTCAGTCCCAAATCGGACAAACCTTGGACAAAACCCCTTCAGCAGCTGGAAACTGGCTTGCAGGAAAACTTCTGGAAATCGATCACCATCACATCAAGGTGCAGTATACCGTTCGCCCGGAAATGTGCAATCCGGGAAAAGTACTGCATGGAGGGGTAGCCTCTCTGATGCTGGATGATGTGATTGGCATGGGAAATTTTGTTGCTGGGTCAGAGTTTTTGATGACCAGTATCAATCTCAATGTTGATTTTCTTTCCTCTGCCCAAGCCGGCGAGGTATTGGAAGTCACCGCCAAACTGATTCGCTCTGGATCCAATCTCAATCACTGGGAGGCCATTATCCGGAAAGAATCCGGCAAAACGGTAGCCAAGGCAAGTTCAAACCTGATCAAAACCCACCTGAAACTGGTGGATTTGGGCTTTTGAAAACCCCGTAAGCTGAGCATTTCGAGTTTTAATCAGGGCTTAAAACTGGTCCAATTTGACCATCATATCCCAAACGGAAATACCCAAAGAAACAGCAATATTCAAAGAATGCTTGGTGCCGAGCTGCGGGATTTCCAAGACATGATCGCAGGATTTGAGTACTTCTTCTTCCACTCCAAACACCTCATTTCCAAAGATTAATGCATATTTTTTGCCCTTTTCAGGAGAAAATTCATTTAGATTGATCGATCGGTCCACCTGCTCCAAGGCACAGATCTGATAGCCTTCCTCTTTTAATTTCTTTACTGCTTCGATGGTGTTTAGGCAATATTCCCAATCCACTGATTCGGTAGCTCCCAAAGCGGTCTTTTGAATATCCCGATGCGGTGGGGTTCCTGTGATTCCACAGAGGTAAATCTTTTCTATCCGGAAGGCATCCGCAGTTCGAAAAGCAGAACCTACATTGTTGAGGCTTCTGATTTGATCGAGGACGATTACTAAGGGCGATTTTTCGGTTTTTTTAAATTCCTGGACAGACATTCGGTCCAGTTCTTCCATGCTTAATTTTTTCATCTTGTTTGAACTCCTTGACTAATTCGGCTATTTTCAACCCTCATTTTCATTCCAAAAGTAACCCATTTCTCTCAACTCATGAGCAAGTCCAAAGACGGAAAAGAAACCCCGCTGATGAAGCAGTACAATGCCATCAAAGCCAAACATCCCGGTGCTTTGTTGCTTTTCCGTGTCGGGGATTTTTATGAGACTTTTGGAGAAGATGCGATTGTGGCCAGCAAGGTACTGGATATTGTCCTGACCAAAAGGGCAAACGGTGCGGCCTCTCATATTGAGTTGGCTGGTTTTCCCCACCATTCCCTGGACAATTATCTGCCCAAGCTGGTCAGAGCAGGAAATCGGGTGGCTATCTGCGATCAGCTGGAAGATCCCAAAATGGTCAAGGGAATTGTCAAGCGTGGCGTGACAGAGTTGGTCACTCCAGGGCTATCGTACAACGATCAGGTATTGGACACGCGGAAAAACAACTATTTGGCCTCCATTCATTTTGGGAAAGAAAAGCACGGGATCGCTTTTTTGGATGTGTCTACCGGAGAATTCATGTGTGCGGAGGGAAGTTCTTCCTATGTGGAAAAGCTCCTTCAAAGCTTTGCTCCTTCTGAGATTATTTTCTCCAAGGCGGCTAAAAAAACAGCTACTGAGCTCATCAAGAACGATTTTATCAATTTTCACTGTGAAGACTGGGTCTTTCAGTTTGACTTTACCTACGAGAAACTTAAAAATCATTTTGGTACAGCCAACCTGAAAGGTTTTGGCATCGAGGATTTAGACTCCGGAGTCATTGCCGCAGGGGCCATCTTGCACTACCTAGAAGAGACAGAGCACAAAGAAGTACAACATATTTCTTCCATCTCAAGAATTGCCGAGGAGAAATATGTTTGGCTGGACAAGTTTACCATCCGAAATCTAGAACTTGTTTTCGCGCAGCATGAAGGTGGAGTGCCACTTATTCAGATTTTGGATCAGACGGTGACGCCCATGGGGTCACGAATGATGAAAAAATGGATGGTGTTGCCCCTCAAAGAGAAAAAATTGATTGAAGAGCGGCTCAATGCAGTGGAATTTTTCTATCAAAACTCAACCTTGATTGAAGAGATTCTCAGTCAGCTCAGACACATCGGCGATCTGGAGCGTCTGATTTCCAAAGTGGTGGTGGGAAGGGCCAACCCACGGGAAATGAACCAAATCAAGCGGGCACTAAAGTCCACCCTGCCGATAAAGGAACTATTAAAGGTCCAACAGAACCCAACATTGCAACGCCTTGCAGATCAGATTCATCCCTGTGAATATATTTTGGAGAAAATCGAACGGGAGCTGCAGGAGGATGCTCCCATGCTGGTCCATCAGGGCGGAGTAATTAAAGACGGAGTCGATGCTGAGTTGGATGAATACAGGGGTTTGGCCAATAAGGGAAAGGACTTTTTGGTGCAGATTCAACAGCGGGAAATTGCAAATACTGGTATTTCCTCCCTAAAAATCTCCTACAACAAGGTTTTTGGATACTATCTGGAAGTCACCCATGCACACCGGGACAAGGTCCCTCAGGAATGGATCCGAAAGCAGACCTTGGTGAATGCAGAGCGATACATTACTCCTGAGCTGAAGGATTATGAGGAAAAGATCCTGAATGCGGAGGAGAGGATGATTTCCATGGAGCAGAAATACTTTCAGGAATTGGTCAATGAGGCAGCCCAATACGTCACCCCTATTCAGCAAAATGCCCGGATTTTGGGGACTTTGGACGCCCTGATATCATTTGCCAAAGTGGCCTTGTCAAATGGCTATTGCAGACCAAAAATCTCTGACACCGAGACCTTGGAAATTAAAGACGGAAGGCACCCGGTCATTGAGAAGCAGCTTCCTCCCGGTGAGCACTATGTGCCCAATGACATCTATCTCGATCACGACAGTCAGCAAATTCTTATCATTACCGGTCCAAATATGGCCGGTAAATCCGCTCTGCTTCGGCAGACGGCCCTGATCGTCCTGATGGCTCAGATGGGAAGCTTTGTTCCGGCTACATTTGCACGGATAGGAATCATCGACAAGGTCTTTACCCGTGTAGGGGCCTCTGATAATCTTTCCAAGGGAGAATCCACTTTTATGGTCGAAATGACCGAGACAGCGAGTATTCTCAACAACCTTTCGGATCGAAGCCTGGTCTTGATGGACGAAATAGGCCGAGGCACTTCTACCTATGATGGCATTTCCATTGCATGGTCCATTGTAGAGTTTTTGCATAACCATCCCAATTTCAAAGCAAAAACCCTCTTCGCCACCCATTACCATGAGTTAAATCAATTGACCGAAGATTTTGCACGGATCAAAAATTTCAATGTATCGGTGAAAGAAGTAGGTAACAAGGTCATTTTCATGAGAAAGCTAAAAGAAGGCGGAAGTGAACACAGTTTTGGGATTCATGTAGCCCAAATGGCCGGAATGCCAAACCCTGTCGTCTTGAGAGCAGCAGAAATCATGGCTCACTTGGAAAAAGACAAGGCCTTGTCTGAAAAAAAGGAAAGCTTTAGGGCCGTTCCCAAAAACAATTACCAGTTGTCCTTATTTGAAATGGACCCTAAATTTTCAGAAGCAAAAAAATTATTAGAAAGTATCGATATTAATTCCATTTCACCTATTGAAGCTTTGTTAAAACTTCACGAGATTAAGAAAAAATTAGAATAAGTTAAATCTCAAAACCTTGCTATATTCAATTTTGGAACTTAACACACTAGGTTTTTTATGGATAAAGTATTGCTTAAAGACCTAAAGAAACAGAAAAAGTATACCAAATTTTTCCAAGAATGGAAAGAGCAGGAATTCAAGGGGAGGTTGGACGAAAAAAAGCTTTTGAATGAGCTTGAGACTCTTGCAAAAAACATTGGTATACAAGAAGGATTGGTCATTGCCTGTTTCGATTATAGAAACTTAAATCTGGCTTTTTTTACAGGCAATGTGGAAGAGATTTCAGGGTATCCTGAGTCAATGTTTCGAAAAAAGGGAATGGAAACTTCTTTTACGATGATTCATGAAGAGGACCGGCCAGAATTATTCCGTTTTCAAAAGATAGTTTTTGACGTTTTTCATAGCCTTTCTTTAACTGAGCGGCATACTTTTCAGTTTTCTTATACTACTCGGTGGGTTCATCGAACTACCTTGGAGGTCATTTGGATGACATCGAAGGTGAGGCCTTATGTGATTGATGAGAAAGGGAATTTCATCATGGATCTCCATATTATCGTTCGCTTGGCATCCCCTCCCAAGGCAAAAAGTTATGATTGGGATTATACTTATACCCGGGATGATGGAAGCAAGATTTTTGTAAGCAAAGGCTCTCCGGACGACAAGGCGGTAAACCTCACGCAAAAAGAAAAGGAGATCGTCTCTTTGATTTTGGAGGGAAAGGAATCCAAAGAGATCGCTGATTTGCTGAGTATTTCATTCAACACGGTATCTACTCACCGAAAAAACATTTTACGAAAGTTAGGAGCAAAAAATGTGGGCGAAATGGTAAAAATTCTCGCATCCTATGAGTTTTAGATACACTTGATTGTCAGTCTACTTGTGGCACTGTCAAAAAAATTATTCCTTGTGTTCTTGCAAAAATATTTTCTCGCCTTACCTTTGCATCCACAATTCGCCTTGACAACGGTCAGGCCAAACAAGCGAGAGTAGCTCAGTTGGTAGAGCACGACCTTGCCAAGGTCGGGGTCGCGAGTTCGAATCTCGTCTCTCGCTCCAAAGCCCTTGAAAAAGGGCTTTGTCATTTCAGGACGTTTGCATGCAAGAAGCCTGAGGCTCTAGACAAAACTAGAGGAAGCCGGGATGGTGGAATAGGTAGACACGCAAGACTTAAAATCTTGTGGCCTTTAGGCCGTGCGGGTTCGATTCCCGCTCCTGGTACTGAAGCCCAGCATCTATGCTGGGCTTTTTGTTTTCCTCAGGATCTGATCATAGAGGTAATTCCCTTAATTCCGATGACTTTTTTCTATCTTAATCGATGCCGGTTAAAGGTAACTTAGCGCTCATCTCCCATGGACAGATTTTTAATCTTGCTCTTCTTCTTTTTATCCTCTACACTTTTGGCTCAGGAAATCTCTCCTAAAGCTTCCTGGGAAAAAATGATTGAAAATGGTGAGTCCTCACTAGCACTCAGCCAAATTCAAGACTTCAGCCAATACTTGATCCAGGCCAAGGCCTATGACAGCCTGCCGGACTATCTGGTCTTGTATGGCCGAATTCTCCAAGCAAATAATCCCTCAGCTCAGGCTAATCAAAAGCTCGAAAAAGTATATCTGGATTGGGAAAGGTTATCCTCAACCCCTGCTTTTCGCCGAAGAATGGCCAAAAGCTTGGCCAACTGGTACGAATACCTTGGCAATACCACATTGGCTTATGAACAGACTTTGCTCGCATTGGATTGGGCAAAAAAAGACCTAAACCTAAGCTCGGAAGTGCTTGCCGGGCTATATGTGAATCTCGGTGGATTGGCCGTAAAAAACATGGACCTTCCCGCAGCCAAAAAACATCTCGCTCAAGTCCTCCAAATCAAACCTGCCGAAAATGATGCTGAGCATATCTATTTCGCCAATAGTTACCTCGGGAATATCGCCTACTTCACGTCCAATCTCGATTCTGCAGCCTATTTCTACCAGAAAACACTGGAGGCCATAGACCTTCTGGAATCCAATCCGAGAAATCAATTCTACCGCAAAAGCATCATTCTCAATAATCTGGCTGGAGTTCAGATGGCCCAAAGTGACTTCGATGCTGCCGAAAAGTCCATGAATCAGACCATCCTTTTCCGCGAAAAATACATGGCTACTGATCTTGATGCCTTGGAATACCAAAAGGTCCTGCAAGACTACCTGAGTTCTCTGGATAATCTTGCCGGCCTATATAAGCAGCAGGGTCAATACAGCCGGGCTAAGCAGCTATTGGAGTATTCCTTTCAGAGAAAATCGGAAGAGCTTGGAGAAGAAAACCTCAATACCACCAAATCCCGAATCCTATTGGGACAAATCTATTTTGATACCCAAGATCTGGAAGAGGCAAGAAAATACCTGGAAGACGGGCTGAGCAGGTTGAAGAATAGTGAGCAGGAGAGTGCCTATTGGCAGGGGGATGGGATTCACACTTTGGCCAGAATGGAGGACTTTCTTCAAAATGAAGCTACAGCAGACTCCCTCTATCGCAAGGCCAAAGTAATTTTCGAAGAAGAGTTGCAGGGAGAGTTTGACGTGATTTACCTGGATTTTCTGAAGAATTTTTCTCTCTTTCTGGCAGAAAATCAGAAAAGCGAAGAGGCTATTTCGCTTTCCCAGACTGCCAGAGCTTATCTGGCTGAGATCAATTCAGACAATTTGTATCTGGATTTGAATCAGGCGGTCAATCAAGCAACCATCTATCAATTGGGCAATCAATACCAGAAATCCCAGCAAACCATCTCAGAGGCTTTTGCACTTTGGAACACCCTGGTAAGCCGTCGCACCACTGTCCGGGACTCTCTTCAGGCCGTTTTTCAGAAGCCTCAGCTTATCCTGATTCGAAATAAAAATCGCTACAACCTAAGCAATCGGGAGCCGGAGCTTTTGAAATCCATTGAAAAGGAACTTTTGGAAGGGCTTGAAATTTTGGATTCCCAGTCTGATTTTCTTTTTGAACCCTCGGATATCAGCATCCAACTTGACCTCAACCGGCAGTACTTTGAGTTTTTGGAGCAGGTCGAGCTCGATCTGTATCAGAGAAGTGGTGCAGAAGTTCACCTCGATCGGCTTTTGGCTTACCACGAGCATGCCCGATATCGTCAGATTCGCTCAAGGCTTCAAAGGAATCAGCAGGTAAGGTACGGGGGCATTCCGGAGAAGATTCTCCAACGGGAAAAAAGCCTAAAGGAACGCTTGACAGCCTCTCTTCAAAAAGAAGCAGATAATTTAGAAGAATTTACCCAAGCCAATCAGGAATGGACAGCCTTTTTGGATACGCTGAGGAGAACCTATCCGACCTATTTTCAACTCCACTTCGAAAGCAGTGAAAGTATTCTAAAGCGTGTCTTTTCCCAGCTCAACCCGGACATGACTTACCTCCGCTACCTACAGGTTGGTCAGGAGTGGCAGGTATTGGTCATCCGTGGAAAAAACAAAAAACTGATCCCTTTAGACACCCGAACTCTTTCTTCCCTGTTACAAAAGCTGGCAGTTCAGTCCTCGGATAACAAATATCAGCCTGCTCTTTTCCATGAATTGTATCAGCAACTCTGGAAACCAGCACTAGCTCAACTTCAAACTCATCGCGTTGTTATCATTCCAGAAGGATTGCTTTTCAACTTGAGTTTTGAAGCATTGAGCCAAGAGCCTGTTTCTAAATGGTCGGATCTTATCGCTCACTCCCTACTGCAAAAGCACAGCTTTTCGTACCAATATGGACTGTTGTTACTAGACCAACAAAGCCCCAATGCCTACAAAGATGAATTGGTTGCTTTTGCTCCGGGCTTTTTTGACCAGATGAAGCAGTCCTATCAGGCATCTTTCAGTGATAGACAATATGTGGACAAAAGCTATCTGGAGTTGATTCCTCAGCCTTTCACCAGAAGATTGGTGGAGGAGATTTCGGCCAGATTTGAATCCAAAGTATTTCTGGAAAGTGGATCCACCGTGGCCAATTTTAAAAAGGAAGCCGGAAAATCCCGTATTCTTCATTTGGGGACCCATGCATTTTCCAGCAATGTCAATCCGAGCGATTCCCGATTGATTTTTGCCAAATCTTCCGAAAACCCTTTGGAGCCCCACGAACTTTTCGCCAGTGAAATCTACGGGTTGGATTTGAGTTCGGAGCTTGCCGTACTCCTGGCCTGCGAATCCGGTAAGCCTGCTTATGCACCGGGAGAAGGAATGATTTCTCTGGCACATGCCTTTAATTATTCCGGTACCCAAGCGATGCTCATCGGCCTGGGCAAAATTGATGAAAAAACAAGCGTAAGGATTGCCGAGGATTTCTACAGTTTTTTAGAGGAAGGAATGCCCAAAGATGAAGCGCTGAGGAAGGCCAAACTGAGCTATTTATCCCAGTCTCAAGGGCGGGAATTGGACCCCTCTTTTTGGGCAAGTCTCATCATTTTGGGAAATCCTGAGCCGGTTTCTCTTAAGCCAAAGTCCCATATCTTGTGGATTGCATGGGGATTGGTAGCTCTATGCCTATGTTTGATCTGGATTTATCGAAAAAAAATTCTTTCAATTTGATGACTTTGGGATGTGGCGTTCGATGAGCAGGTAAATATCAAACCTTCCCAAGTTTATGAAAAAGCTCATCCTAACCCATTTTCGATTTTTAAGTATAGTACTTTTGGTCGGCCTGATTGGCTGTTCCGAAAGCACAGATCCTACTCCTACCCCAAAGCCGGATGCCACTCAGGAGGATCTAGCTGTCATTGACAGTCAGATCGAGGGTTTTATTTCTCAATACACTATTCCAGGCGCGAGTCTGGCTATCTCCAAAAATGGCAAGCTGGTCTACCAAAAAGCATATGGAGTGGCAGATCAGGCCCAAAATAAGCCGATGCAAACCCAAACTCAAATGAGGGTTGCCAGTGTATCCAAAACCTTCACAGGATTGGCAATCATGCTCTTGGTTCAGGATGGAAAAATCAGCCTGGATGACAAAGTATTCGGAGACGGAGGCATTCTCGGCACCACTTATGGAACGAAGGCCTATTCCAATCGTGTCTTACAAGTGACTGTCCGGCATCTGCTTCAAATGACCTCAGGAGGCTGGGTAGTGGCAGGAAATCGGGACGCAATTGATTATGAACAGCAAAGAACCAATGCGGGCTATTTCGATTGGATGATGGACAACGGTATCTTGAATTTTGACCCCGGTTCCCAATATTGGTATATCAATACCAACTATTTTGTAGCAGCGCGGGTGGTAGAAAAGGTCTCCGGAAAGAGTTTTGCCCAGTTTATCAAAGAGCGGATTACCGATCCTCTGGAGATGAAATCGACCGTACTTGGCAAGAATGGAGTTCAGGGCAGACAGCCCAATGAGGCGGTGTACTACGGACAGGGTGCCACAAAAGGATTCGAATATAATTTCAATCTGGAAAGAAGAGACGGCGACGCTGGGATTGTCACTTCGGCTCCCGATTTGCTGAGATTTGTCACAGCCATTGATGGGAATCCTTCCCGTCCTGACCTACTTCAATCGGCGATTTATAATCAGTTTATCCAAGGTTCCACAGCCAATGGAAACTTTGCCAATGGAATTGCTATTTCCAATCAGTTTAAGTTCTTCTATGGAGCCTTGCCGGGGACGAGATCCGGCTACATGTTCCATTCCAACGGCATGGCCGTGGCACTGATCTTCAACGGAAATGGGGATTATACCCAGTCCAACTACAACAGCACTTTCGCCAGAGCTCATGATGCCTTGATGGTCAATTTGCTGACGACCAATACGAATATTTACCAAGACATTGACCAATTCTAATCCCTCTTCCTGCCTTGCAGTCCTTGGGATAAAATAGATTTACTTGTATCTTTTTGGCAATTAGCGAGCTATGCCAAAAGATTCTCTCAATCACCTATCGCAGCAAGAACTCATCAGTGGAATCAGAGATAATGATCGAAGAATCATGACCTTGCTTTATCAAGACATATTTCCCAAAGTCAGAAGCTATCTTTTGCAAAACAATGGAGATGAGGATCAGGCAAAGGATATTTTTCAGGAAGCTTTCTTGGTAGTTTGGCAGCAGGTAAAATCCGGAGATTTCCAACCCCAAAACAGCACTGCGCTACAGGGATTTCTTTATCAGATTTCAAAAAATAAATGGTTGGACTTTCTCCGATCCAGTCGTTTCAAAAAAGAGCAATCTCTGAGTGTATTTCCCATCGAAAGATCAGATAAACAAGAAACCGGGGATCAGGAAGAACGATTAACTCTGCTGGAAAAGGCCTTTTCTCAGCTTGGGGAAAACTGTCAGGAGTTACTGAGGAAGTTTTATTTTGAAAAAATATCCCTTCCCGAACTTGCCCAAAACTTTGGCTGGACTGCACAGACCGCCAAAAACAACAAATACCGCTGCATGGAGACTCTCCGCAAAATCATGAAACCCTAATGGAAAATAACCTAAACATCAGCCCGGCCGAATACGAACTCATCGAAGGATGGCTGGAGGGCACTTTATCTGACAGTCAGCGGGAAGAGGTGAAGGTATTGGAAAATGAGGATCCTGATTGGTTGATCAAGGTGGAGCAGATAAAAGTGCTTCGGGAAGACTTGGAGTCTATCTTGGTCAAAGCGGAGCTTGAAAAAATCCATGAGGAAGTAATAGGAAAAAGTCCATCCAAAACCTATCCTTTTCCGAGATGGATTTTGGCCGTGGCGGCAACTGTTTCTCTGATTCTAGTAGGTTGGTGGGGATTTCAGAGCGTTTTCCAAAGTTCCAATGAAAAACTTTTTGTGGCCTACTACCAGACCGACCCGGGATTGATTACTGCCATGTCGGGCTCAGATTCATATGAATTTGACCGGGGGATGGTGGATTTTAAAGAAGGAAAATATAGGGAAGCTTTGGTACGATGGGAGCTCCTTCTAGAAGAGGACCCTGCCGATGACACGCTGCTGTATTTTGTGGCTATGGCTCATCTGGAAATGGAAAATTACCCTTTGTCTCAAGAACTTTTGAAGCAGGTAGCCGATGAAGATTCCTCTGAATTCAAGGAAGATGCCAGCTGGTATCTTGCCTTGATTTATCTGAAGAAGGGAGAAATGGAAGCGGCTAAACTCATCTTGTCTAATTTGGAAAAACCAGAGGCTCAGGAGCTATTGCAAAAAATTCAAGAATAATCTTTGCACTTTTGATGACTTTTTGAAAACCATCCGATGAGTAAGCAAACCACTACTTACTTGTCTTATGAAAAAGTTACTTTTCCTCTTTTTGGTGGCCTTGACTATTTCTTGTCAGGAAGACACCGAGCCAGCAAATCCTACCGATCCGACCACTCCCCCTGTAGGAGAAAACCCGCCCGTAAATTATCAAACTCAAGATGTACAGATTGTCTTGCCTGAGGGAAGCTCTTTGGACCTAACTGGAGCTGAATTGCTTTCATTTGGAGAAAGATTCCCTGTTGGAAGTGAAGGTAAGGCAAAGGCAATTGCAACTCCCGGCGAAGGCAGTGTTACCTTTCTTTTGGATAAAAATGGGGAAATAGTTCTGATGGGTTACCTTTCGAGTGATCAAAACAAACTGTCTCCTCAGACCACTGCGGATGTGTTATTGTACCAAGGAACCCGATTATGGTTAATTCCCGGACAAAATGCCCCAAGTTTCTTTGCCAAAATAGATGAAATTTCTCCCGCAGTTTCCTGGAGAGAAGAATTTGAAGGATTATGGAAGCAAGATCCACTCATCCTTTCCAAGGGGATTTTTGTTGAGCCATTGAAGGAAGTATTAAAGCAAATCATGCCCGAACCCAATGAATTGGATATCCGAACCAAAGTATCCGATATTCAAGTAGATGCGGCAGATATCAAAAGCGGTATTCAGGTTTTTGAAAGCGACCTGGGAAAAATTTCCGTCACCAATTCCTATCGAAGAAGAGCGCATGCTTTCCTGTACAAAGTATCTTCAAAGGATGAATCCGGGGTGAAAACAACCCTTATAACCAACTTAGGAGGCAGTACACCAGCCAAAGAGGATTTTCCCATTGACCCAGCTTCAGCTGCCAATTCTTTAACAGGGATACTGGGCAGTCTGGTGGAAAATACACAATCGGAAATAGCAGCGAAAACAAGTGGTCCAGCATCCTTGCCTTTGGAAGATAAGGAAAGTGAGGCCGAGTATAAGCTGCATATCGTAGGCCCAGGAATAAGCTCGACCAATCCAAAAACCGAAGCAGAGTTCCTCAAATTGACCCGGCTGGAAGTGGAGACTTTTGCCATTGATTTTATGTTCCCGCTCATCATGGAGATTTTTGGGTACAAGGGAGATCTGAAAGAAGGTGGGATTGATATCAAAAATGGGAGAGTTGAGGCTTTTATCGAAAAGACTGAATTGTTTTTAAAGGCTAGCCCCGATGTTTATGAGGAAATAAAAAAAGGTCAATATGCTGCTGCCTTGAAAAAAGGAATCGAAAAAGTGGAAACAGGCCTAATTGAATCTAGTTTTAAGGAGATGGCTTTCACAGGCTTTGACATCATGACTGAATTTGGAAAAGACTACGTGAAGGATTTTCCCAAAGTAGACGCCAGCAAATATGAAGAGGTTTTTGAAAGTGTAGGAAGAGTCCTTAAAGTTTTGAATTCGGCCCTTTTGGCAGGGGATTTTCTTCGAATTGGTCTGGATTTTAGAAATTCCCGTCAGTTTGAGGAATGGACAGTCACAGCCCGCTCTGCCAAAGTCAGCCTGCTTCCTGCCGAAGCTACCGTCTCCAGTCGAGGCAATAAAGAAATCAAAGCCGAAATCAAAAATTTAGAAGAAGAAGGGGGCGATAATTTCCCCTATTTCAAATGGAGCACTTCTGGAAAATACGGCTACATCCAGGACAAAAAAGGTAACAAGGGCAAGTCATTTGACAGTTCGGACAAAGAAATCACTTATTACTCCGAGACCAGCGCCTCAGATCTCCCTGAAGAAAACAACTTCGAATACGTCTATGTGGAGGCTTATTACAAAAATCAGCTCATAGGTAGGGACACTACTGTCCTCAATCTGAAAAAGAGCACCTATATCCTAAAACCGGGAGGTCTAGTACTTTCCGGCAAGGAAGATCAGATAAATACAGCCAAACTCTATATCGAGCCAGTGAATCAACGAGACGCAGATTTCACAGGGAAAAAGGTGGTGTGGACCACCGAGGGAAAACACGGGCGCTTAGTGAAATTTGCAGAAAACGGGACCGTCATCACCACCTATGATGAAAACTGGATCAATTATTTAGTGACAGATGAGGACACAGAAAAAGGAAGGGAGACGGTCAAGGCGAGAATTTATGAGAAATCAGCAGTAGATGGAGAGTATTTTCTTTACGAGGAATTGACCCTGGATATCGAGATTGACAATTCAGATAATATCAAAATCATTACGGTAGACCTTTCGCTCACCAGTTTCCAAAACAACTCGGATAAATTCTATACCTGTGGGTCAAGGTTACAGTTTCTGGTGGAGCCCGAACCAAATGCAATTTCCTACACAGCCAAAATCATAGACTTGACTCCAGGAGGTAATTTTCTGGGCCAAACAGCTAGTTGGAGTGCCAATAAAACTCCAGAGGAAGACGGAAAGTACAGGGCTTTCATCGTAGCCTTCAAAACCCAAAGCCGACCTGTAAATTTAGGACCTCCCAATTGTGCGGCAATTGCGGCAGAGGTGAATTCTAAATTTGTGGGCAAAGCACAGGTCGTCATCCGATTGAAAGATCCCGGCTAAGAATGCATAGCCACAGAACGTAGAAAAGTCATTGGTGATAAAGTAAGTCCTCTCTCCACCAATGACTTTTTTAAAAAATACTTTGATGACTTTTTTCAATTCCCCACGATGATTAAGCAAACCACTACTTACTTGTCTTATGAAAAAGCTATTCTTTCTACTCTTCGGGCTTTTCCTGTCCTGCCCTGTTTTTTCCCAAACCACCTACTATTATCCTCCTGGTTACTTTGGGTTGTACAACAATCAATCCACCAGTGCCCGAGCCCAGGGGATGGGTTTCACTACGCTGACCAGAGCCGGAATCGAAAATTCCTTTTACAATCCTGCAGCCATCGGGAGTTCAAAGGCTCCCATTCAGGCCTACGCTAACTATGCCAACGGCCATTCTTATCGACCAAATTCCAGATATTATTTCGTAGGAGGGGCGGTAAGGCTGAAAGAAAAAATTTCCGTCGGTCTTTCCTATTTCAACTATCAGAATCCCGATCCCGTATGGACGACCATTATCGGTGGTGGAACATTTGACACCGATTTCTTCTCTCAGCGGGCTATTTCCATTTTGGCTGCATATGAGCTTATGGAGGGCCTCCAGGTCGGCCTCAGTGCCAATATGATGCAGGAAAATGCAGTAAATGGAGAAAAGACCAATTCCGACTTTATCCCAAGTCTTGGGGCTCAATACCAAAAAGGGGTAAAGTTTTTCAAGTCTGAAAAGATCCGAAATCAGCAGTTTTTTGGGGCCTTATCCCTCTCTAATTTCCTCTTCAATGGCGAGACCAATCAGGAATATCAGGACTGGATGTCCATCAGTTATTTGCCCATTATCCTCAGACTGGGTACCGGGTACTCTTTCCAGCTTCCTCTTAGTTCTGGTCTTACTTCTGGCAAGGCATACTTTAGAGACGGGGCTCAGGCAGTAGACCTTCGACTCGATCTTCAATTTCAGGATTACCTTCCGGGAGGCCCCGAAAATAATACAGATCATGAGCTTAGTACCGCTTTTGGGGTTGGTGCTGAGGCTTGGTTTTTCGAAAGACTGGCCTTCAGGATTGGATATTTCACCGAAAAAGGTCCCTCGGGTATTCAATCCGATGGGGATATCTGGGTCACCGGTAATCGAGCCGGCTTTTCTTGGGGCTATGGTACCCTGATTCCAACCTACCAGCTCACCGATGGCAAAATGCCCTTCGACATAGAAGTCAATCTGGTCACTGGCAAGCAGATTACTTCCTTGAATGAAGAAATATACACCCATCCGTCCCTATTTGCCGATGATACCTTCCAGTTTGCTTTTGGGCTCAATCTGCTTTGGAGATAAGACCTTACTTCCTCTTTAAACTTCTTAAATCATGAAAAAAAGAATTTTCTCCTACATTTTTCTAGCCACACTTCTTTGTCTTTCCTGCAATACAGAAGAAGACATCCTTCCCCAAGATCCTGTAACCCCAGATCCTTTGGCAGGATTGGAGACCTACAGCGTGACTGTAGAATTTCCAGAGGGAAAAAGCCCTGATTTGACCGGCGCTTCCCTTTGGTCTTGGGACAAATCCAGTCCGCTGAATGAACAGAACTCCGGGAAGGTGATGAAATTTCCCTCCGAATCTGCTTTTGCCTATCTTCTGGACCGGCAGGATCGACTCCTTTTAGCCGGAGTAATTGATGCTAATCAGCTAAAACTTGACTTGACCTCGACGGCCAAAACCTTGCTGTTTTGGGGCTTGGGAGGGCCATTTTTCGAGCCTGAACTTGCGCCTCCGTTTTTTGCGGAAGTAGAGTCTTTTCCCATTTGGCCAGAGTGGAAGTCCCAAGTGGATCAGGCTTTTGAAAAGGATCCTTACTTCCTGTCCGATCCCAACCTTGGGCTACTCTTAGGGGAAATGATTAAGGGATTGGATCCTAATTTTCCTGATGCCCGCATCAGTGAGGAGACAAAGGCCTCCGACTTATTGGTGGATGGGGAAATCAAAAGCGGTATCCAAGTATACCAGATCGGATTGAGCCAGTTTGAGATCGCAAACACCTTCAGAAGGCGGGCGACGGGATTTCTCTACAAGACCAAAAGGATAGATGAGTCAGGCAAAGAAGAAGCGATCAATGAATTTCCAGGATCAAGCAATCAGAAGAGTGCGGACAAAATCGTGGAAATCCCCGTGGTCACCGGAATTACCAGCTTTTCGGGAACGGTCTATGAATACCTCTTGGGCAATACTGAGAAGTCCTTTCGGGTCAATACCGATCCCATAGAAATTCCCTTGAGTCTGAATGAAAAGGAAGCCACCTGGCAGCTGCGGGCCATCGGTATGGGAAAAGGCGGACAAAATCTCAATCAGGCTGAAATCTCCGAGCGGACCAAACTCATGCTTTTGACCTTTACCCTTGATTTTGTCGTGCCGTTGATTGCGGACGGCCTTACTACCAAAGCCACTGCAGCCAAAAATACAGGAGCTCCCAAAACACAGCAGGATTTCTGGGAGGCGATGATCATTGCTACCGCGGGCTATCTGGACCAGATGCCCAGCGTCAGTCAAAAAGTGCAAAACGGAGAGCTATCCGAGGCGGTCAGGGACTTTTTTACCATAGGCTATAATCAGTTCGGCTCGATTTTTCTTGAGGATTTGGCGCGGGTAGCAGCAGAGACGATTTGGGAAAACGCCCCAGCAAATCTTCCCAAACCTAGTTTGGAAGACTTCAAGCAAAGCGCCATCAGAAAAGCCAAGATTTTGACCACGATCGATCTCATGCTGAAGGGAACTGACTACGCAAGAAAAGTTCATGATATTCAAAGCTCCAGGAGTTTGGAGGTCTTTGAAATCAAGGCGCAGGAGATCGAAATCAATTTGGAGCCAAGAGAATCAAAAGTATCCCCTGAAAACAGCCGGGAGCTGACGGCTTTTATCAAATCCTCTGTGGCAGACGGGCAGGTGATTGAATACGAATGGTCCACCACCGGGAAATTTGGGTACCTATTCGACGATATCCATGAAGGAAAAAGCTTCTCGAGTTCCAAAAACAAAGTGAAGTATTTTGCCTCAATCAAGGCAGGAAGCGTTCCCACCAACGCAGTCGATACCGTCAAAGTAAGCACATATATCAAGCAGGGCACCAATCGGACCAAAATCGGGCAAGACGTAGCAGTCATCCGAATAGAGGATAAGATACAATTCATCACCAGTTGGGAAATTTGGGTGCCAGTAAGTGAAAGACAAACTCCGCTGTCTCCAACCGGCGTGGAGTATACGATTTCCAATGGGGGATTTGAGGCCAAATTCAGTACGGAAGTAGAACCTAGAGCTTTTCAGTTTCAGCTTATCCGACAGGATGGTACCAGAGGAAATATTGTAAATAAAAATGCCTCCGACTTGGAAAAAGAAGGAAATGCCTATATCTATCGAGTGGGGGTAGGAAGCATTAGAATTGTGAAAACTTACAGCAGGGACGAAAGGAATGAATGGGTGGCAAAATTTACCGAAGAACTGGAAGCCAGAAGAAATGTCTACCATTCCCTTGAGGTGACCGTCATACCCAAATAATTTCTCAAAGAAGGACCAATGAAAACTTGGTCCTTCTTTTTTTAGGTATCAATAAACAAATCGGTTGAAGGTTATTTTTGCCATCCTGAAGAAGAAGGCCATTTTTCCCCAGTCAAGAAAGTGGAATTTATCTCTCCAATATCCCCTTCAAATCCGCCGGGGAATAGTTTACTGACTTTAAGGTCTTGTGATCCCCTTCTCTGAAAACCAGATATAGGTCCCCCTCCTTTTCGTAGAAGCATGGAGTGCCTTTTGCCTCGTAATGAGCTACCGTAGCTTTTGCTTCTTCCTCCGTTTTGCAGGCTTTACTCATATTGGAGCGCTGTACTTCGTCAAAAAGGGCCTTGAATTTTTCTCCCAAGCCAAACTCCAAAATCGCTCCGGAGAGCACATACTGCAAGTCACACAAGGCATCGGCGATTTCGACCAGATCCTTATTTTCGATTGCCTCTTCCAATTCTTTGAGTTCTTCAGACAAAAGAGAAACCCGGAGATTGCATCGTGTTTCGGAAGGAATCGTAGGCTCAGGAAGTACAGGGTGCTTGAAGGTTTGATGAAAAAGGGCTACTGAGGTAAGTGACTTAGGGTCTTGCATGATTTAAGGTTGATTTGAGTTTTGAAATAAATGAAAAAGACCGGAAAACCGGCCTTTTTCTGGATGCTTTTTCCGGATTAGATTGCCGCCATATATCGGTCAGAGACTGCATTCCAATTGATTACGTTCCAAAAGGCCGTTACGTAATCCGGTCTTCTGTTCTGATAGTTGAGGTAATAGGCATGTTCCCATACATCGATTCCCAAAAGTGGGGTTCCTTTGAAATCAGAAATATCCATCAGGGGATTGTCCTGATTGGCAGTGGAGCCTACGGCCAGCTTTTTATCCTCTCCGACTACCAGCCAAGCCCAGCCTGATCCAAACCGTGTTTTTGCAGCCGTTTCAAACTGCTCAACAAAGGTTTCATAGCTTCCAAAAGAACTGTTGATGGCCTCTGCAAGCTGCCCTTCCGGCTGCCCGCCTGCATTGGGAGACATGACTTTCCAGAACAATTCGTGGTTGTAGTGCCCGCCTCCATTGTTTCTCATTTTGGTAGAATACTGGGAAATATTGGCCAGAAGATCCTCCAAAGGCTTGTTGGTATCCACATTTTCTTCCCCTATGGCATCGCCTAAATTTTTAGCATATCCGGCAGCATGCTTGGTGTAGTGGATTTCCATGGTCATGGCATCGATATGCGGAGCAAGCGCAGAGAAATCGTAGGCTAGAGGTGTCTGAGAAAAACTGGTCGCCAAGATGGCCTTGCTGTCTCCTTTCACTTCACCGGAGCAAGCACTCAGGATGCCTGTTCCTACTAAACTTACCGCAAGACCTGCTTTGGAGGTGTTGGATAAAAATTCCCTTCTGCTCAATCCGTTTTCTAGATTTTTCATGATATAAATAATAAGGTTAATACAGATTCAATGCCTGAAATTAGGCAATCTCGCTAGGATTAAAAATTGATAATCAGACATTCCGTCCGATTTCCTGACATC
Source organism: Algoriphagus confluentis (assembly GCF_036245625.1). Taxonomy (NCBI): domain Bacteria; kingdom Pseudomonadati; phylum Bacteroidota; class Cytophagia; order Cytophagales; family Cyclobacteriaceae; genus Algoriphagus; species Algoriphagus confluentis. The sequence continues at coordinate 210,540 of NZ_BTPD01000008.1, read as the reverse complement.
TTGGTTATGTTTGTAGGCAGATTGGTCCTTGGACAAATTTTTGTCTGGATAATTAAAAATTTTCTTAATGGAAATCACTTTCTATAAATATCAGGGTACGGGCAATGATTTTGTCATGGTCGATGACCGAGGTCGGCGATTGGACGAAAAGAATCTGGGGCTGGTGCGACAGCTTTGTGATCGAAAGTTTGGAATAGGAGCTGATGGGTTGATCCTGATCAGAAATCATCCGGATTTTGATTTTGAGATGATCTATTTCAATGCCGACGGAAGCGAAAGTATGTGCGGAAATGGAGCAAGATGTGCAGTAGCTTTTGCCTCCTTTCTCGGAATTATCTCTTCCAAGACTCGGTTTTTGGCAATCGATGGTCCCCATGAAGCCTTGATTTCCGGAGGTCAGGTGGAGCTTTTGATGGGAAATGTTGATACTATCGAAAGCAGGGCGGAGGATTTCTTCGTAAATACCGGATCTCCCCATCATATCCGATTGGTTGAGGATGTTCATACCTATCCCGTGTTCGAAAAGGGAAAAACTATTCGTTATGATTCGGTCTACTCTCCGGGAGGGACCAATGTCAATTTCGTTCAGCCGCTCGCTGAGGATGAAATATTCGTTCGGACCTATGAGCGAGGAGTCGAAAATGAAACCCTTTCCTGTGGCACGGGTGTGACTGCAGCGGCCTTAGCTTTTGGATCCAAAAACAATCAAAACTTAATCAAAATCAACACCCTGGGAGGAAAGCTTTCCGTTAAATTCCAGATGGGGAAAAAAGGAGGTTTTGATAATATCTGGCTTATTGGCCCGGCTGAGCTGGTCTTTTCCGGCAAAATAAGCCTTCCGCCAAACCTGTAGAACCGGATGGTTAATTATCAATTCTAATAAAAAGGAATTAATTTTAAAGCCCTATTTGGGGATTCAATACACAAACATGCTAGAATTTATTGCAAAAGGATTGGCCAAAGTATTCGGCACCAAGTCCGACAGAGATATCAAGGAACTGCTTCCAAGAGTTAAAGAAATCAATGAGATTTTTTCAGGCCTAAGCCGCTTGTCTGACGATGAGCTAAGAGCAAAAACTACCGAAATCCGGTCAGTGATCAATGAAAGGCTCAAATCCATCGACGATCAAATCGTGGAGATCCGAGCTCAGATCGAAGGTCTTCCAGTAGATGCGATCCAGCAAAAAGATCAACTCTTCAATCAGATCGACAAGCTGGAAAAAGATAGGGATACCGAGCTGGAGAAAGTCCTGGACGAAGTCATGACTCAGTCTTTTGCAGTGGTGAAAGAGACTGCGCGAAGATTCAAAGAAAACGGAAAGCTGGAAGTGTCAGCTACCCTTCGGGATCGAGAACTTGCAGCCAGCAAATCCAATGTAGTCATCGAAGGTGAAAAAGCCATCTGGCACAACAAGTGGATGGCAGCAGGCAATGAGGTAGTCTGGGATATGGTACACTACGATGTGCAGCTGATCGGAGGGATGGTGCTGCATAAGGGCAAAATTGCCGAGATGGCCACCGGGGAAGGAAAGACCTTAGTGTCCACCCTGCCGGCATTCTTGAATGCGCTATCTGGTCGTGGAGTCCATCTGGTGACCGTCAATGACTACCTGGCCAAGCGGGATTCGGAATGGAATGCCCCTCTTTTTGAATTCCATGGACTCACTGTAGACTGTATAGATAAGTATCAGCCTAATTCTCCGGGAAGAAAAAAAGCCTATGGATCAGACATCGTCTACGGTACCAACAATGAATTTGGCTTTGATTACCTGCGGGACAACATGGCCCGTGAGGCCGGAGACTTGGTGCAGGGCAAGCACCACTTTGCCATGGTGGATGAGGTGGACTCGGTTTTGATCGATGATGCAAGGACCCCATTGATTATTTCAGGTCCGGTTCCCCGTGGAGATGTGCATGAGTTTGATGCGATGAAGCCAAGAGTTTCGGCTTTGGTTGATGAGCAGAGGAAACTGGTACAGGGCTTTTTGGCACAGGCCAAAAAGCAAATTGCTGACGGAAACGAAAAGGAAGGAGGATTGGCCCTTTTCAGAGCTTATCGGGGTATTCCGAAATATAAGCCCTTGATCAAATACCTCTCCGAACCGGGGATTCGGGTGATTCTTCAAAAGACTGAGAATTACTACCTTCAGGACAACAAGAGAAACATGCCTGAGGCGGATGAGCCTCTGTTTTTTACCATTGATGAAAAGAGCAATGTGGTCGATCTGACCGATCGGGGGATTGAAGCCATGACTTCCAAAAATGAAGATCCGACGTTCTTCATACTACCGGATATCGGAGTAGTCATCGCCGAATTGGAAAAAGACGAAAGTCTGGATGACAAAGAAAAACTTATCCGAAAAGAAGAGGTCATCAAGGATTATGGGGTAAAAGCCCAAAGAATTCACACCGTTAACCAGTTGCTCAAAGCCTATTGTATGTTTGAGCGGGATACGGAGTACATTTTGGTTGATGGCAAAGTGAAAATCGTAGATGAGCAGACTGGCCGGGTAATGGAAGGCCGTCGCTATTCCGATGGACTCCATCAGGCTATCGAGGCCAAGGAAAACGTAAAAGTCGAGGATGCTACTCAGACCTATGCTACGATTACGCTGCAGAACTACTTCCGGATGTACCACAAGCTGGCTGGTATGACCGGTACTGCGGAAACAGAAGCTGGAGAGTTCTGGGAAATTTACAAGCTGGATGTGGTGGTGATTCCTACCAATAAGCCAATCATCCGAGCTGACCGGGAAGATAAGGTATACAAGACCGTTAGGGAAAAATTCAATGCTGTCACAGACGAAATCAACGAATTAGTCGCAGCTGGTAGACCGGTGCTGGTGGGTACCACTTCTGTGGAGATTTCCGAAGTATTGAGCAGAATGCTCACCCTGAAGAAAATTCCTCATCAGGTACTCAACGCAAAGCAACACGCCAGAGAGGCCGATATCGTAGCCGAGGCCGGAAAACCGGGAACCGTGACCATTGCAACCAACATGGCCGGACGGGGAACGGATATCAAATTGACCCCGGAATCAAGAAAGGCCGGTGGTTTGGCCATCATCGGTACCGAAAGACATGAATCCAGACGAGTAGACCGTCAGCTCAGAGGTCGCTCCGGGCGTCAGGGAGATGTGGGTTCATCCCAGTTTTTTGTCTCTCTCGAAGATTCTCTGATGCGATTGTTTGGCTCGGATCGAATCGCCAAGTTGATGGACCGAATGGGTCTGGAAGAGGGCGAGGTGATTCAGCACAGCATGATCACTAAGTCTATCGAGCGAGCACAGCGCAAAGTGGAGGAGAATAACTTCGGTACCCGAAAGCGTCTTTTGGAATACGATGACGTGATGAATTCCCAGCGGGAAGTAGTGTACAAGCGAAGAAGAAATGCCCTTAAAGGAGAGCGCTTGGAGCTAGATATCCTCAATATTCTTTACGATGTCTGCGAAAGTCTCATCGTGATGGGCAAATCTACCGAGGATAATGAAAATCTGAGAATGAACATCTTCACGACCATTGGGGTAGATTATCCTATTTCTGAAAATGATCTGAAAAGCAAAAGTGCAGAAACCTTGACCCAAGAGTTGTATAAGGTGGCATTTGAAAATTACTCCAAGAAAAATGAATTGATCAGGCAGACTGCTCTTCCGATTTTCCAGAGGGTATTTGAGGAAAGAGGAGCTACCGTAAAGGACATCATGGTGCCGATCACCGATGGCATCAAGCAGATTGGTGTAGTTTGCAACTTGGAATCAACGCTGAAGTCCGAAGGCAGAGAATTGATCAGAGCAATTGAGAAAAATGTGACTCTAGCCATCATCGATCAAAACTGGAAAGAACATCTCCGGGATATGGATGATCTGAAGCAGTCTGTCCAAAATGCCGTCTACGAACAAAAAGACCCACTTTTGATTTACAAATTTGAGGCTTTTGAAATGTTTAAGCGGTTTATCGGTAAACTGAATGAGGATATGATTTCCTTCTTGACTCGGGCTGATCTGCCCAAGCAAGACCCTCAACAGGTACAGCAGGCCCAAGCCCAGCGGGCAGCCGAACCAAAAGTTCAGGCCTCCAAAGCAGAGGTAGGAAGCAGTCTCAATCCCGGTGCCGGACGAGCAGCCGTAGCTGCTGCCAGTGCCGGAAGGCCGGCTCCTCAGGTAGTGGCACCGAGAAAGTCTGAAAAATCTTATGGCAGAAACGACAAAGTCTCTGTTCAATACACCAATGGCACGACCAAAACCGATGTCAAATACAAAGCCGTAGAGCAGGATATCGCGGACGGAAAATGCGTGGTAATAGAAAACTAAAGCTCATGAAAATCAATTGGGGAATCTTCTTGGTTATTTTAGTCATGGTGGGCTGTAAGGCTTCCCAGACGGGTAATACCTCCGGGGCAGATGTTTATGCCAACTACCAAGAAGATCTTTCCATGACCTTGCCTGAGTACGAAGATTTTGAAGAAAAGCTGAGTAACCAAAAGAGTGAGGAGATGGAAATCTCTGTTCAGGCTGTTGACAATCAGTTGCTGGAACTTCAAAAGAAAGGATTCGAAAAGAACAAATCAGAGCTCTATTTCAGCGGTTACACGGTTCTGGTTTACTCCGGAGTAAACCGGGATCAAGCTTTCAAGACCCAAGAAGAACTCCAAACCTACTTCCCTGACATCAAGGCTGAAATGCAATACCAGCAACCCAGATATTTGTTGAAAATCGGGAGGTATGCCTATAAGTTTGAAGCACAGAAAGTTTTTTCCCAAATCAAGGGCTCTTTCCCTACCGCACGAATTATCCAGGATAGATTCCAGAGAAAAGAATACGTCTCGCCTACAACAGACTCGAATGCTGAAAGACAGAATTAAATCTTTGGCAAAAGCCTACAAGGAGGAAATTATTTCTACAAGAAGGCATTTGCATGCTCATCCTGAACTCTCATTTCAGGAATTTGAGACGGCGGCTTTTGTCAAAAAAAGACTGGGAGAAATAGGAATAACGGAAGTGGAGTCCAAGGCCAATACAGGCTGGGCAGCACTGATCAAGGGTAAAAATCCAGACAAAAAAGTAGTGGCTCTTCGTGCAGATATGGACGCGCTCCCTATTGTGGAGGCCAATGATGTCCCCTACAAATCCCAAAATCCGGGGGTAATGCATGCCTGTGGTCACGATGCACATACTGCATCTCTTTTGGGAGCAGCCAAAATTCTAAATGAAGTAAAAGATCAATTCGAGGGGACAATCAAGCTAATTTTTCAGCCAGGTGAAGAGTTGGTTCCCGGAGGAGCATCTTTGATGATTAAGGATAAAGTGCTTGAAAACCCACGACCTGATTCGATCATCGGGCAGCATGTCATGCCCTTTATTCCTGCAGGGAAAGTGGGATTCCGCCCAGGTTTGTACATGGCAAGTACCGATGAAATCTACATCACAGTGAGCGGTAAAGGTGGTCATGGAGCCATGCCGGAGACGTTTATTGACCCGGTGCTGATCTCCTCTCACTTAATTGTGGCTTTGCAACAGATTGTCAGTCGGGTAGCCAATCCAAAGATTCCTTCGGTTCTTTCATTTGGACGTATCGAAGGTCTTGGAGCTACCAATGTGATTCCAAATGAAGTGAAAATCCAAGGGACTTTCCGTACCCTGGATGAGGAGTGGAGGGCAAAAGCTCATCAAAAAATGTTGCAAATCGCTCATGGCATCGTAGAAGGCATGGGAGGAAAGTTGGATTTTGAGATCAGAAAAGGCTATCCTTTTCTCAAAAATGATCCAGAGCTTACTTTAAGGTCTATGGATGCTGCAAGAGAATTTCTTGGAGAGGAAAATGTCCTCGATTTGGATATTTGGATGGCAGCGGAGGATTTTGCCTTTTTCTCACAGGAAATCGACGGCTGCTTCTACCGATTGGGTACCCGTAATGAAGCTAGAGGTATTGTATCTGGTGTCCACACCCCAACTTTTGATATTGAAGAAGAAGCTTTGGAAATCGGCGCAGGCCTGATGGCTTGGCTGGCAGTTTCCGAGTTAGCAAATTGATAATCTAGAACTAATCCCAAATTGAAGGCGAGGAGATATCTTCGCTTTTTTAATTCCCTATGAAAACAAGAATAACAGCAATCCTCACCGTGGTCATGGTTTTGACCGTGTCTCAGGCTTTTGCCTGGGGGCAGTTGGGTCATTATTTGATCGGTCTCATGGCTGAGAAGCAAATGAAAAGATCCACACTCAAAAAGGTGGAAAAAGTTCTCTACCCCATGTCTTTGGGCAGAAGCGGGACTTGGATGGATGAAATCCGCTCTGATCGGGCCTACGACTATGCGACTACTTGGCACTACCTGACCAGTAAAAATGGGGAATACGACCCCGAGATTCAGGAGCAAGGAGGAGATGCATTTGAAGCGATACAAAGGCTGAAAGAGGAACTGAAAAAAGGGGGACTGGACCCAAAAACGGAGGCAGAAAAGCTCAAAATGCTGATCCATATGGTGGAAGACATTCATCAGCCCCTGCATGTCGGTACTGGAGAAGACCGTGGAGGGAATGACGTAAAAATTGAGTTTTTTGGTCAGCCCACCAATCTCCATGCGCTTTGGGACAGTGGAATGATCGAGCGGCAGGGAATGAGCTATTCCGAAATCGGAGAAGAACTCTATCGTAGATTGACTCCTGAAATGAAATCAAAGTACCGTTCGGCGAGCATGGAAGACTGGCTGAAGGAGGCTGTCAGCTATCGTCCGATGGTATACAATCTTCCTGAAAACAAGCGGATCAGCTATCAATACATGTATGAGAATTATTCTATCGCTGAAGAAAGACTCATTGCAGCCAGTGTGAGGTTGGCCCAGATACTGGAAGAGATTTACTAAAGGGGCGAATTCTAATTCTTTACGGCTTTTTTCTTTGGAGAGGAAAGCCGTTTTTTTATCTTCATTTCTTTCCGGAATGAGTGATATGCTGCGACGTATTTTCCTTGCTTTGCTTTTACTTCCTTCTTTTTTCTCTTCTTATTCTCAGGATATTTCCAAGAGATTGGAGGCTGCCTTGAGTCAAAAGGATTCTGCAAGGCTAATTTTCGAAGAAAAACTAATCCAACTACCCACTCAGAGAGATTCCGGCTTGTATTTTTATTTTTTGGGGCGATATCAAAGAACAAAAGGAGAAAGAAGAGAAGCGGTCAAGTCTAATCTCAAGGCTTTGGAGCTGCTAAAACTGGAAGAGGATTCCTATTATTTTATTCGGGCATACAACAATTTGACCTATTTGGAGTCCATTCTCGGAGATTGGGAGAAGGCCATGCTCTATGGACAAAAAGCTTTGGAAAGCGCAAGGGCAGTTGGTGACTCCAATCGGATGGCCTATTCCTATGCTGATATTTCTATCGTTTATCATGACATGGAGCAGTATGATAAAGGGGTTGAGTTTTCCAAAAAGGGTTTGGAAATTTTAGGTAAGTATTCTGATCCAAGTCCTCAGGTCAAGGCTTTTACGCTTAACGCTGTTGGGATTAATTTTGACGATTGGAATCAGCCGGATTCCGCTCTCTATTTCCACTATCAGGTGCTGGATCTCTACCCCCAGATGGACAGTTCCTCCTTTACCAACACCTTCAATAATATCGGAAATACCCTGCTCAAACAGGGGAAATTTATTGAAGCCAAGGAGTGGATTGATATTTCCCTTTACTACAACACCAAGTCAGGGGATAAGTACAAGATCGCCTCCAATTACAATAATCTAGCGACAATTGCGTACAACATAGGCGATTTTTCCAAAGCTGAAACGCTCATGGATTCTACGTACAAGTATGTGGTCCTCTCTGAATCCAGAGAGAAGCTACGGGATTATTTGTATGACCAATTCCGTTTCCAGCAGAAAAAGGGAGATTTAGAGCAAGCGATATCTTATCTGGAAAGGTATTCTGAGCTCAAAGATTCGATTTTCAAAGAAGATCGGGTGCGGATGATTGGGGAGATTCAAACCCTCTATGAGGTGGAAGCCAAAGAAAGAGAACTTGCCGAATCCCGGGCAGCATTGGCTGAGGAGGAAGTAAAGTCCAAGTCAAGAAATGTCCTTCTTTTGATTCTTTTGTTAGGATTTCTGATAGTTCTTGGCACCTCTTTTTTCATCTATTATCAGCAGAAAAACAAAAACAGACATCTGGAACAGGAGGCCAAGCTTCAGGCTGTTTTTGCGGAGCAAGAGACCCAAAAGAGGCTAAATGATCAGCGAAACCGAATAGCCGCAGAGCTGCATGACAATATTGGGGCACAGTTGACTTTTATTGTCTCTTCGCTCAATCACTTGAAGTTTGCTGATTTTGGCAAGGAAGTTTTAGGGAAAAAGATTGATCAGATCTCAGATTTTACGGTGGAAACAGTCAATGAACTTCGGGATACCATTTGGGCGATGAATAAAGATGCCATCTCCCTGGAGGATCTTCAGTTAAGACTTGCTGGATTGATCCAAAAGGCGAAGGATTTTTGTCCCCAGGTAAACTTTGAACTTAAAATGGATGAGGGTTTGGATACTCAAATTCAGTTAAATTCTCTTGAAGGAATCAACCTCTATCGAATCGCACAGGAAGCGCTTAACAATGCAATTAAATATGCTGAGGCAGAGCGAATAGAAATTTTCATTGCTCAAAATGGTAAAAACCAAATCATTCTTTCCGTAATGGATAATGGAAAAGGCTTTGATGAGCACAGTCTGGAAAGTAATGGAATGAGTACCATGCGAAGTCGGGCAGAGCGAATAGGAAAGGAATTGAAAGTGGAGACTCAGCCGGGTTCAGGTACACTCGTAAGTGTCGGTTAAACTGATGAAAAGATGAAAATAAAAATTGCAATTGCAGAAGATAACAGCTTTTTGCTGAAAGCGGTCCGGGATAAGCTTACTTTATTTGAGGACTTGGAGGTCAAGTTTTGGGCGATGAATGGTGAGGAGCTGCTTAAAAAGCTGGAAGAGGATTCCAATGTTCAGTTGATTTTGATGGATATCGAAATGCCCAAAATGAATGGAATCGAAGCTGTTGGAAAAGTGACTCAAAAGTACCCTCAGATTAAAATCATTATGCTCACCGTTTTTGATAACGACGAGAATATTTTCAAAGCGATCCAAGCTGGGGCAAATGGGTATTTTTTGAAAGAGGTGGATCCACCTACTCTCCATCGGGGAATTTTGGATACATTGGAGGGAGGGGCAGCGATGACGCCTTCGATTGCAATGAAGGCCTTGAAGCTCCTTCGTAATCCACCCAATTTTGAAGAGGCCAAAGAAGAAATCAATTTGACAGCAAGAGAAATTGAAATTCTGGAACAAACCTCCAAAGGGCTCAATTACAACCAAATTGGTGAAAACCTATTCATTTCACCCAAAACCGTCCGAAAACACATCGAGAATATCTACGCCAAACTCCAGGTCCACAATAAGTTGGAGGCTGTACAGAAGGCGGTGAAAAATCGAATCATAGAGGGGTAATTATTTAAGATTGGATAAAAAAATGAGTAGAAGGAAATCATTTTTGGAAAAATGTCGTAAATTAAAAGACAAATTTCTTAGCCATGAGTGATTCAGACTATATCCAATTAAATTCCGTAGCCGAGGAGATGGCTACTTATGTCAAGAGTCTTCCTCGCTATTCAACCTATTCTACCCTACAGGAGGTACCTTTAAAACGGTTTTTCTCGGATCGGATGATGGTTGTGGATGTGATTCGTCAGGGGATTCCGAATCCGCTTTTTATGTCGATTAAGGAATTGACCCCATTTTCTGATCAGGAGTGGTCTGATTTTTTGGACATCTCTCTAAAGTCCCTTCAGCGCTACAAAAAGGAATCGGATTACGTTTTTCGCTCGATTCATTCGGAGAAGATCATCGAGCTCATGGAGGTGACGGTGGTAGGCTTAGAGGTGTTTGATTCGGCGGAGAACTTTGCAGCTTGGCTCAATGCCAGCAGTCATGCCCTTGGGAATCGGCGTCCAATCGAGTTGCTTCGGGATTCTTACGGCAAAGAATTGGTGCTGAGTGAGCTCCAGCGGATCGATCAGGGCGTTTTTGTCTGATGCGGGTTTTTCGACTGATTCGGAAAAAGTATGGAATAGAACTGTCCGGAAAGGGGGCGGCTCTTTGTGGCAACCGATGGAATTCCAAAGGAACTGAGCTGATTTATTGTGCGGACAGTCGGGCTTTGGCCATGGCTGAAGTGGCGGTTCACCTTTCCTTATCCATTTTGCCAAAAGACTATGTGATGGTGGAGATTGATATTCCGAGTTACGTTTCTATTTCAACCCTTTCCAAAGAATCTTTACCTTCCAATTGGAGTAGTTTTCCGCATGCTTTGGATACCCAACAAATTGGAGATGCATTTGTAGCCGAGCGGAAAAACTGTTTTCTGAAAGTACCTTCAGCCGTGGTTCCAGGTGATTTTAACTTTTTGATCAATCTACAACATCCGGATTTCTCAGCGATCCAAATTGTCGGTCAGGAAGACTTTCCTTTTGATTCGAGGCTTTTTCAATGATCAATTTTCAATAACCAAAACTCAATTTTCAAGGAAAAAAAAATTGAAAATTGACCATTGAGTTTGATAATTGATTCATTGTCCTTGCTTATTGAATATTTTCTTCGCCCCATCTAAAAACTCCACAAAAGCACCGATATCTGTATTGTATCCCCTTGGTTTAGCCACGAGCTGCTCATTATGATCTAGGATCACGTAGTAGGGCTGGGCATTGTTGTTGAATCGGGTGATCTGGAAATCGGCGTTTTGCTTGCCGAGGGTTTTTTTCACCTTGCCATCGTAACTCGAGGTGTACCACTCACTTTCGGGAAGCTCCAATCGCTCGTCGATATATAAGGCCACCATCACAAAATCATTTTTCAAACGGGCCAACACCTGTGGATCAGACCAGACATTTTCCTCCATCTTTCGGCAGTTGACACATCCGTGCCCGGTGAAGTCGATCAAGAGAGGTTTCCCCTCTTTTTTCGCAGCAGCCCAAGCCTCCTGGTAATCGAAATAGCCTTCGATACCATAGGGAATCTGAAGGATATCTCCATACTTCACTGATTTGGGAGATGTGGTTGAAATAGCTCCCCCCTCCCCGATTTTGAATTGCTGTGTGGTCAATGGAGGCAAGTACCCGCTGAGGTATTTGAGAGGCGCTCCGAGAAGGCCGGGAATCATATAGACCACAAACATGAAGGTAAGCAAGGCCAAAAGTAATCTGGGAACACTGATATACTCCAACTTGGAATCATGGGGAAGTCGGATTTTTCCCAAAAGGTAAAGCCCTAAAGCTCCGAATATGACAATCCAAATCACCAAGAAAATATCCCGATCCAGAATACCCCAATGGTAAACCAAGTCGGCAATGGAAAGGAATTTGAAAGCCAAGGCCAACTCCAAAAAGCCCAAGACTACTTTTACAGAATTCAGCCAACCGCCGGACTTCGGCAAGCGCTGCATCCATTCCGGGAAAATCGCAAACAGTGTAAATGGAATTGCAAAGGCTAGCCCAAAAGAGAACATTCCTAACACAGGTTTGACCAATTCACCTCCCGCAGAAGAAATCAGTATCGAACCCACAATCGGTCCTGTGCAGGAAAATGAAACCAAGACTAGCGTAAAGGCCATAAAGAAGATTCCTGCCAGGCCCCCCTGTTCTGCCTTGGCATCGACTTTATTCACCAAGCTGGAAGGCAAAGTCAATTCAAACATTCCCAAAAATGCCAGCGCGAAGAAGATAAAAATGCCAAAGAAAAAGAGATTGGGAAGCCAGTGAGTTGCCAGCCAATTGGCAAATTCAGGACCCTGAATCGCAGCAACAGCAGTACCTGCCACGGTATAGATCGCAATGATGGATATCCCATAAATAACCGCCTGACGGATGCCTTCGGATCGCTTCTTGGATCGACCGGTAAAGAAGCTTACCGTCATCGGGATCATCGGAAACACGCAAGGCGTGATCAATGCCGCCAATCCTGCCAGAAAAGCCAAAACCATAAATCCCCAGACAGACTCATTTTCACCTTCGGCAGTAAAGTCTTGGGTCTGGGTAATGACTTCTGATTCGATTTCTGCCAAAGCAAACGGAGTTTCTGTGGCTATCGAATCGTGAGAAAAGATTGCTGTATCTATTTTAACTTCATCTGAAATAGTCGGAGCGGCTTCTTCAATGGATGCTTGTGCCTTTGGAGCTCCTTCTTTCGCTTTAAACTCAATTTCTATATCCTGCTCGTAATTGATGCACTGCCCAGTGAGGTCGGAGCACATTTGGTATTCGAGCGAACCTTTGATCGTTCCGGAAGTAGTTTTAATGGTCACAGGCTGCTCAAATCGCCCTTTTCCCATAAAATAGGTTACATCTCCTTCCCATACTTCATCAAACTTTTTCTTGGGATTGATCGCTTTGAGTTGGGATGCTATCGCAAAATCTCCAGATTCAGCGGGTATAAATTCGGTCAAAAGTGGTCCCAGATCCTTGTCAAAATCATTGGAATACACGTACCAACCCATGGGAATCTCCGCCTCCATGACCAGCATGGCATTTTCTCCTACTTGTAAGGTTGATGGCTCAAGAGTAAAGGTCCACTTGGGAGGCTTCACCAATTGAGCTTGGGCAAAGAAGGAGATCAAAAGAAAAACCGGAAGCAGGAGCCTACCGATCTTTTGAGAATTTGGGGTCATGTGAGGTGTTGATTTACTCTGGCAAACAGGGAATAAGGTCTTCAGGTTCGAAATTAAGTCCTTGACCAAGGGCTTTTGGCGAATTGATCACTTTCCGCTGAGCATTCTGAAGTGCTTGAAGAAAGCTGCTATGGTCTCGATGCCGATGAAATAGTTTTTCACCCCGTAATGCTCATTTGGAGAATGAAGGGCATCGGTATCCAAGCCAAATCCAAACAAAATCGGATCGCTTCCCAATTCCTTTTGGAATAAAGCCACAATAGGAATCGAACCACCTTCACGGGTTGGGATTGGTCTTCTTCCAAAGGTTTCCTCCATCGCTGCTTCCGCTGCCTGGTAGCCGATCGATGAATCAGACACTACTGCGGGAGCACCACCATGGTGAGCTTTGACTTTTACTTTAACGGATTTGGGTGCAATAGCTTTGAAATGCGCTTCGAAAAGCTGCGCGATTTCATGCCAATTCTGATCCGGAACGAGGCGCATCGAGATTTTTGCATAGGCCTTTGAAGGCAATACGGTCTTCGCGCCTTCTCCGGTGTACCCACCCCAGATGCCATTTACATCGAGGGTTGGTCGGATGCCCACTCGCTCGATGGTAGTGAACCCTTTTTCCCCATGGACATCCTCGATGTCGAGTTTGCCTTTGTATTCTTCTAGGTCAAAAGGCGCCTCATTCAGTCGCTGACGCTGCTCTTGGGTCAATTCCTGGACCATGTCATAAAAACCGGGAATGGTGATGTGCTCATTTTCATCCTTGAGCGAGGCAATCATTTTGCATAGTACATTGATCGGGTTGGCAACGGCACCTCCGTAAGTGCCCGAGTGAAGATCCCTGTTTGCACCGGTCACTTCCACTTCCATGTAGGTCAGTCCTCTCAAACCTACTGTAATGGATGGGTCTTTCATGGAGATCATGTGGGTATCCGAGATCAAAATGACATCTGACTTCAACTTTTCCTTGTTGGCTAAGACAAAGCCCTCCAGGTTGTCAGAACCCACTTCTTCTTCCCCTTCGATCATAAATTTGACATTGCAGGGCAGATCACCGGATGCCATCATGGCTTCGAAAGCCTTGACATGCATATAAAACTGTCCCTTGTCATCGGCAGATCCTCGGGCAAAAATGGCTCCTTCGGGATGTATTGCAGTTTTTTTGATGACGGGTTCGAAAGGGGGAGAATCCCAAAGTTCATACGGATCTGCCGGCTGCACATCGTAGTGGCCGTAGATCAATACGGTAGGGAGAGATGGATCAATGATTTTTTCCCCATAGACGATCGGGTAGCCCGGAGTCTCGCAGATTTCGGCTACATCGGCCCCGGCTTTTTCCAGTGATTCTTTGACAAACTGAGCTGCCGCAAAGACGTCATTTTTGAATTTGGGATCTGCGCTGACGGATGGAATTCGCAGGAGATCCATCAGTTCGTTGAGGAAGCGGTCTTTGTTTTTTTCAATAAATGAAGTGGCAGACATATTTGGGTAAGTTTAAGTTCTAAAGGCCTCAAAATTATTCCTTTCGGAAGGATTTGCCTAGGAATTTTCTTTTTTTGCCACGAAGGCGCTGAGGTCGCAAAGATTTATCCTTGAGGAGAAAAAGTTTAAGTTGAATATCAGATTAATTCAAGGCTTAAGATGGAACAGATCAATCAAGCCTTTGTCCACATCATTTAACTCTTTTTGGGATAATTCCCCCAACTTTCCCAAAATTAGGTCTTTACTTACCGTTGCCATTTTACTAAGTCTAACGAGCGATTTCACCTTTATGCCGTTTAGTAAAGACGGGAATAAAACGATGTCATGGTTTGAGGACCATTTGATTTGAGAGGTGATAAAAGAAACGGTTACATCTAATTCATTGGAAATTAATACTAGAGCAGGTCGATTTTTAGCTCCCGTCAAATCAGAAAAGGGAAATGGAATTAATATCAAATCGCCTTTCTTCACTTGTACTTTTCTTTAAGGTCATCCTCAGAATAAATCTCCTCGTCCTCTTCCAGAAAATCGAATGATTTGGACTCAAATACCATTTTTTGAATTCCTTCGGTTAGGATCTGATTGTCAATTTTGAATAATAAAAACTCGGCAAAGTCAGAGACTTCTTTCACTTTCTGATCTGGTAATTGAGCCAAATGCTGAAGAGTCTTTTGGATTAGGCTTTCCCGAGTCATTTCTTGAATTTTTGATTATAACCGAAATTAAAAAGAAATTGGTTTACTATAAGTCATAAGTAACACATTCTTCCCTTTGCGGCTATTCAAAAACTATGAAAGCATTACTCTGTACCCAATTTGGCCTTCCTGATACCTTAACGGTAAAGGAAATTCCCGATCCCAGTCCTGCCTCAAATCAAATCCTGATCGAGGTGGAGGCTTGCGGAGTCAATTTTCCCGATGTGCTGATTATTCAAAACAAGTATCAGTTTAAGCCGGAATTGCCATTTGCACCGGGAGGAGAAGTAGCGGGAAAAATCATCGGTTTGGGCGATCAGGTACAGGGATTCCAAATCGGGCAGCCGGTTTTGGCGCTTTGTGGATGGGGTGGCTTTGCGGAAAAGGTCGCTGTGGATATCGATCGGGTGTTTCCCTTGCCTCCCGGTCTTTCTGCCGAAGTGGCAGCGACTACACTTTACACCTATGGGACTTCTTACCATGCGCTTAAGGATCGGGCAAATCTCCAGGGCGGAGAAACTTTGCTCGTACTTGGGGCGGCAGGTGGAGTAGGTTTAGCCGCAGTGGAGCTAGGGAAACTGATGGGGGCCAAAGTCATTGCAGCAGCTTCTTCAGAAGAGAAGCTTGCCCTCTGCAGGGAAAAAGGTGCAGATTTCACCATCAACTACGAGACGGAAGATCTCAAAACCCGCATCAAAGAGCTCACCGATGGCAAAGGCGTGGATGTGGTCTATGATCCGGTTGGGGGAAAATTCACAGAACCGGCACTCCGGGGCATGGCTTGGAAAGGGAGCTATCTGGTTGTGGGCTTTGCCAATGGGGAAATTCCTCAAATCCCGATGAATTTACCCTTACTCAAAGGTTGTTCTATTATGGGCGTCTTTTGGGGACAGTTTTCCAAAGTGGAGGCAAAAGCCAGTTTCCAGAATATCCGCCAACTCGTCACCTGGATTCAGGAAGGAAAGATCAAGCAGCATATCGGGAGGACCTATTCTTTGGAAGAAGCACCGGAAGCCTTGCAGGCAATCTTGGATCGCAAAATGCTGGGAAAAGGGGTTGTGGTGATGTAAGCATGTTAGTTTCCCACAGATTTACACAGAAAAAGTCACAGATATCACAGATTTTTCCCGCAGATGATTGGAGAGAAAATCGCAGAATAATGACAGAAACAGATCTGCGTACATCAACGAATCAAATCTTTGTTGATCTGCTGTAAATATATTTTTTAAAAGTATTTACCATGAAAATCGAAAGTTTGATTTACGATTTTCATAGTAAAATTGAAGGTAATTTTTCAGTAAAATTCTGAAAAACAATTATTTGTGATCTTTCTTCTCAAAAACCAAAGCGTATGAAAAAAGGCACAAAATCCTCGCGACTTTGTGCCTTCGTGGCTTTTCCAGTGGAATCTAAGGGATTCGAACCCATGACCTCTGCTCTGTCAAAGCAGCGCTCTAAACCAGCTGAGCTAAGATTCCAATTTTCAGTTTTTTCAATTCAGTAGTTTAGCCAAGTTGAATTAAACTCCTAGACCTTCCCGTTATCCAACGGGACGTTCTAAACCAGCTGAGCTAAGATTCCTGTTTGCGATGCGAATATAATTAACCCTACAAGGGTTCCAAACCCTTGTAGGGTTTTTGCACAAATAAAACTGCTCAAGAAGCTTCGTTCCTAAAAAATTACTTTGTCCTTTCTAAAGAGTGAGACTCTTTCTTCCGATTGAAAACCTCGATACCAACCCGGTCAATATGATTAATCAGCTCAGGCTCCTGAATGCTGTGATAATTCACTACATCAAACTTATAGGGCATAAGCGTCTCCTCGTTTAGGATATAGCCGATTTTACTTGCCGTTTCAAAATCCAGGTTTTTGCCCTTCAAAGCCAAATCCACATCGCTTCCAGGTCTGAAATTTCCTTTGGCCCGGCTTCCAAAAATAAAAGCCTGATCAACCTGCTGGTGGCGGCTGATCACCTCAACTATCGAAGTCAAGTCTGATTCCAAAAGGCCAAATTTATTCTTCATTTGCTTTTTGCATGAAACTGTCATGCAATTCTTTCAGGATAGGGAAATATTTATTCTGGATCAGATGTTCCATGTCCGTTGCCTTTTGCTCATCATAGGTGTGGGCGGTCAGGTTTCGGTCTTGTAACAGTTCCATCCACTCATGGCCTTTTTCCAAAATATTTACCTCAAATGCTTTTTTCAAGGCTCCTCTTGGGGATTTGATATCCACAAATCCTTGACCCTCAAGATAATCCTTAACCATATTCCAGGCTAATTCAAAACTCATTTCAAAAAACTGAATGATCCCTGCCTTTTGAACCATATCAGGTTCAGGAATTTCTAGGGCCTTTTCCAAATGACCCATGGCTTTACTGAAATTTGCATAGCGTTGTTTCCAGCGGATATCCTCATTTTTCATCCTAGAATTCCTGATTTACCATGGACAAAATACAGCTTAAAATCTGAAATCTATTTTTTTCTACTAAAAAGTCATATCCAAATTCCTCCAAGGTTTAGCAACTCTTGAAGGTTTTTTCTTAAAGAAAACTTTCCCTCACATACTTCGCCGTGTAATTCCCCTCTTCCTTTGCCAAATCCTCCGGTGTACCGGCAAAAGTCAAATGACCTCCTTTATTTCCTCCCTCAGGCCCCAAGTCAACAACCCAATCGGCGGATTTGATTACCTCAGTATTGTGCTCGATGATGATCACGGAGTGACCCTGATCGATCAGGGCATTGATACTGTGAAGCAATTTACTGATGTCGTGGAAGTGGAGGCCTGTCGTGGGTTCGTCGAAGATAAAGAGGATATGATCACCGGATTTGGTTCCGCCTTTTCCGAGAAAAGAGGCCAGTTTTACCCTTTGGGCTTCTCCTCCGGATAGCGTATTCGAGCTTTGCCCCATGCCGATATAGCCTAAGCCCACTTCCTGAAGCGGTTGAAGTCGATTGATGATCTGGTTTTTTCCTTTGAAAAACTCCAAGGCCTCATCGATGGTCATGTCCAAAACTTCCGAAATGTCTTTGTCCTTGTATTTGACCTCAAGAATCTCATTTTTGAAGCGCTTGCCCTTGCAGGATTCGCAAGTCAGGTGGATGTCGGCCATAAATTGCATTTCCACCGTGGTCGTACCTTCTCCCTGGCAGCCTTCACAACGCCCGCCGTCCACATTGAAGGAGAAAAAGGCTGGTTTGTACCCTCGTTGTTTGGAAAGTGGTTGCTCCGAAAAGAGGTTTCGGATCGCATCGTACGCCTTCACGTAGGTCACCGGATTGGATCGTGAAGACTTGCCGATCGGATCCTGATCCACAAATTCCACTTGCGTGATTCGCTTGTAGTCTCCTTCGATTTTGTCGTATTTTCCTCCCTCATCGATGACTGTACCCAGCATTTTTCCCAAAGCAGGATAGAGCACCTTTTTGATCAGCGTAGATTTACCCGAACCGGAAACGCCAGTCACTACTGTCAGGGTATTGAGCGGGAATTTGACGGTCAGGTTTTTCAGGTTGTTTTCCCGGGCACCTTTGACGGTGATGGAGTCTTTCCACTTTCGGTTGCCGGTTTTAGTGAAAATCTTCTCCTCACCTCTCAAGTATTTTGCCGTGTAGGTACTACCATTGGTGATTAGATCTTCAATTTTTCCCTGAAATAGTAATTCTCCGCCATTCACTCCTGCATCCGGCCCAATATCCATGATCTGGTCGGAGGCTTTCATGACTTTTTCTTCGTGCTCGACTACGATCACGGTATTGCCCAGATTTTTCAGCTCTTTCAGCACCCCAACCAAGCGATCGGTATCTCTTGGGTGTAGTCCGATGCTGGGTTCATCGAGGATATACATGGATCCGACAAGTGCAGAACCCAAGGAAGTAGCTAATTTGATCCGCTGGTATTCCCCACCTGAAAGCGTGGAGGTCAGTCGATTTAAAGTCAGGTAACCCAAGCCCACCTGATCCATAAATTCCAGCCGACTGCTGATTTCTTTGAGCAATCGGTTGGCTACTTTGGCTTCGTGATCGGCTAGATTCAGGTTTTTGAAAAAGGCCAAAGCATCCTCGATGGGCATCAGGACCAGATCGGTGATGGATTTTCCATCAATTTTGACATAGCTGGCATCCTTGCGCAGGCGGGTTCCTCTGCAGTCTGGACAGGTCGTTCGTCCGCGGAATCTGGATAGCATGACCCGGTATTGGATTTTATAGGTTTTACTTTCCAAATCTTCGAAAAAGGCATTCAGCCCCTGAAAGTATTTGTTTCCAGTCCAGAGCAATTCCTGCTCTTTTTCTTTAAGCTCATTGTAAGATCGGTGAATGGGAAAGTCAAATTCGATCCCTTTTTTCAAAAGAGGCTCCAGCCATTGCTTACTGGATTCTCCTCTCCAAGGTGCGATCGCCCCCTCATAGACCGAAAGCTCCTTGTCCGGAATGACCAAGTCCCGATCGATACCCAAGACATTTCCGAAGCCTTCGCATCGCTTGCAGGCGCCGTAGGGGTTGTTGAAGGAGAAAAAGTTGACTGAGGGAAGCTCGAAGCTCATCCCATCCAACTCAAAGCGATCCGAAAAAGAGCGAGTTTCTATTTCTGGCACGGTGATTTTACAGTCGCCATGTCCTTCGAAAAGTGCGGTTTGGATGGAGTCTGCGATTCGAAACTGATTGTCCTCGTCGTCTTTTCGGACGGTGGCTCGGTCGATCAGGATTTCATATTCTCCTTTGGGTACTTTCTTTTCTCCCAAAAGATCCTCAACGAAAAATGCCTCACCATTGATCAGGATTCGGGTGTAACCTTTTTGAAGTAAAAGCTCCAATTCCTGCTCGATTTTCCTCCCTTTCATCACTTGTAGCGGGCAAGAAATCATCACTTTGGCACCTTCCTCGAATGAAAGAATATAGTCTACAATGTCAGTGACCGTGTGGTGTTTGACCTCTTTTCCTGAAAGGGGAGAAAAGGTCTTTCCTACTCGGGCAAAAAGTAACTTGAGGTAATCATAAATCTCGGTAGTAGTGCCGACCGTGGAGCGGGGATTTTTGGTGCTGACTTTTTGCTGGATGGCGATGGCCGGCGCCACTCCCTTGATGTATTCTACATCGGGTTTTTCCATTCGACCGAGGAATTGGCGGGCATAGGAACTCAGACTTTCTACATACATGCGTTGACCTTCGGCAAAAAGGGTGTCAAAAGCCAAGGAAGACTTACCGGAGCCTGATAGACCGGTAATTACCACAAATTCATTTCTGGGAATGGCCACGCTCAGGCTTTTGAGGTTATTGACCCGGGCGTTTTTGATGATGATGTATTCTTTAGGATCGAGGGTGTCGATGTCTTGGGTAGCTGGTAAAGTGCTCAAAGTCATAGCTGGCAAAGTTAGCAATCAAACCCGGCAAGTGGGAGAAAAGTTGTGGATTTGGCTTGGTTGTTTTACCGCAAAGTCTCAGAGGATGCTGAGAAAAGTTTACCACAAAGGCCACCGAGAAAAAGAGAAAAAAGATCTGAAGTTTATTCGGGACTCCCTGCTTCCATGACTTTGTTGGGCTTCTTAAGAGCGAAGAGCGTAAAAGCTAAAGCCTTTATAGGGGATGATTGGCCGCAAAGTCGTTTAAGGGCTAAAGTTGATCTATTCTAATTCCTCTTCAAAATATAGCCCAATCCAAATCTAAAATCCTTTGTGCTTCTTAGTGTTCTTTGTGGTTGAGAAATACTTGCGGTTCAAAAAACTATTCCTTACTTCGAAAATGGATTTTCAATTTCTCCTCGATGGATTTGCCGAAGGCCTGCAAAATATGACTTGGCTGGAGGCGGTGGCGGTATTTTTTGGAATTGTCTCGGTCTTTTACTCCATGCGGGAGCATATTTGGGTTTATCCCACAGGAATTGTGTCCACGCTGATTTATGTCTGGATTTGCTTCGAATACAAGCTCTATGCAGACATGGGTATCAATGCCTACTACTTCAGCATGTCGATTTATGGATGGTACGTGTGGACTCACCCCAAAGAAAATCAGGAGGTTTTGCCGGTCACTTGGCTGGATGCAAAAGGCTGGTTGATTTGTGCCGGGCTTTTTGCGGTTTCCTATCCCCTGTTAGCTTTTGTGTTGAGTAATTTTACGGATAGTGACGTGCCCTATTGGGATTCATTTACCACTGCCTCTGCATTTGTTGGGATGTGGCTGATGGCGAAAAAGAAGGTGGAAAACTGGATTTTCTGGATCATCACAGATTTGGTTTCGGTGCCTTTGTATTTCTACAAGGGCTTGGTGTTAACCTCTTTCCAATTCTTGTTTTTTACAGTCTTGGCTACCATGGGACTATTTGCTTGGATCAAATCTGCCAAAGTCTATGCAAAAGCTTAATCGAATTTTAATCCTTGGTCCGGAATCTACCGGAAAAAGTACTTTGGCAGCCGACTTGGCTAATCATTTCTCAGAACCTTGGGTACCGGAGTTTGCACGGGAATATCTGGAAAAAATAGACCGTCCTTATCGTTTTGAAGATCTGACCGAAATCGGAAAAGGGCAGATTTTTCAAGAGGATGAGCTGGCGCAAAAAGCCAAAAAATTCCTTTTCTGCGATACAGATTTGAGAGTTATCCACATTTGGTCGGAGCATAAATATGGAAAAACGGATCCTTGGGTGATGGAAGAAATCCAGCAGAGAAAATACGAATTGATTTTGCTGACGGACACGGATTTGCCTTGGGAACCTGATCCTTTGCGGGAATACCCTGAGCTTGAAATGCGCCAATATTTTTTTGAAAAGTATCTAAGACTGGCAAAGGAAAGCGGATTCCCGTTTTTGATTGTGTCAGGAAATAAGGAATCCCGACTCCAATTCGCTGTAGAGGCAATCGAGAATCTGGGTTATTAATCTTTCAATTTTTCAATCCTCTTACCACTTCCTTAAAGCCAAGGTCGCTGCTTCCACCAGTTTGATTTGATCCGGATGGTAGTTGTTATTCAATACGATTATGGTTTTGTTTTCTTCAATAAATCGGACGATGATGGTCTGATAGCCCGGATTGTCACCGGTATGCATCACCATTTTTCCATAGGGACTTTTGGGTTCGATTTCCCAGCCGAAACCATAATAGCTTCGAGTTCCGTCATTCAAAATCATCGGGCTGAAGGCTTCATTAAGGGTTTTTTCACTGACCAATTTGCCTGTATACAAAGCCTGGTCCCAAATCAACAAATCCTGCGCAGTGCTACTGACTCTACCGGGCCCTTTCCTGTTCCCTAGCCAAAGGGTGTAGTCCGAAGAGCGAAACTGATTGGCATTTACGTATTTTCCACTTTCATCCTTGAGGTAGCCCGCGGCGAAGTTATCCACATTTGCTTTTTCTTCTAAAGTGCGGATATCCGTGTTTCTCATTTCCAAGGGCTGAAAAATCCATTCTCTGCTGAGTTCGATGAAATCTTTTTGGGTCACTTTTTCTACAATACTTGCCAGAAGGACATAGCCCGTATTGCTGTACTCGTATTTTTCTCCCGGTTCGAAACTTTTGGGCGGAGCATAGCGATTGAGGTATTCCAAAATATCCGGATTTCCCGCGGCTTTGCTTTTATCCCAATACGCATCCATGATGGCCTGATAATCGGGAAGGCCGCTGGTATGCGTGAGAAGATGACGTATACTGATGCCTTTGTATGGGACGTCCAAGTATTCTTCTGCCAGGTCGTCGAATTGGAGAAGCCCCTTTTCCTGACATAGCATCACCATCATTGCCGTGAACTGTTTGGATACAGAGGCCATTTCAAAAATATCTGTGGATTGTAGAAGGATGCTTTCTTCGAATGAGCGAAAACCTATGGCTTTTTCAGACAGGATTTTCCCATCATCGGCCACCAAGACTACCCCTGAAAAACCATTTTGCTCCGCTTGAAGATAGGCTGCTTCCAGGATTTTTTGCTGGGAAAAGGAAGCGTAAGCCCCAAAGGCCAAGAGTAGGAAGAGTGTGGATAACTTTTTCATTTTTCTGAGGAATGTCGGTGTATAAACTCAAAGGTAGCAGTCAAAGCTTCTACCCAATTTCGATGGAGTAGAAAAGAGTGAACTTCATCCGGAAAGATCAATTGCTCGACTTTAACCCCCTGTTTTCGAAGGACCTCAGCCAGTTCAACACTTTCGGAGAAAAGCACATTCCGGTCGTCATCTCCATGGATCAAAAGCACCGGGTCCACCCACTTATCCATATAGGCCATTGGAGAGGATTTAAACGCCAACTCCGCCATTTCCGGAAACTTTTCCGGCTCGTACCATGGGGCAAAAACAGGAATATCATTGTTCCAATTGTGTACCCCATGGATGTCTACGCCGACATGAAATTTTTCTGGGGCTTGACTCAAGGCATGAGCAGTCATGTATCCCCCATAGCTTCCTCCCCAAGGAGCTATTCTCGACTTATCCACATCTGGTCTTGAAGCGAGAAAGTCTGCCGCTGCCATCAAGTCCTGCACTTCGCTGGCTCCTCCAGCTCCGTAATTTTCTGCTTCCCGGAAATCCATTCCATACCCGATCCCGCTTCTGTAATTCAAGGTCAAAGCAATGTATCCTTGAGAAGCAAAATACTGCTGAGCAGCATACGTATTCGAATAGTAGGCTCCATAATTGTAGCCAAGGAGCATTTGCCTTCGGCTCCCTCCATGGATAAAGATGACAGCAGGATGTTTTTTCTGTGGATCATAATCTTGGGGTAGAAAGAGCTGTCCGTAACTTTCAAATCCGTCCTTAGCAATCAGCTTAATGGGCTGTGGCTTAGCATGGAAGCCAGGAAAATTTTTGGGGAATAGGGTTTCGGCCAAGGTTATTGTTTGGCCATTTACCCGGACCATAGGCCACCCGGGTTTATTCCAGTCTGAGGAAAAGAAAGCAATTCCATTTTCGATCTTCACGGCCCCCCAGTTTATGGTTTTCGGATCGCTGACTAATTCAAGAGAGAATGTGGATAAGTTCAGTTGGGAGATCTGTCTCCGGTCAATGTTGCCGATATTATGCATGACTAGAAGGGAATTTCTATCTGATGATAGATGTACCCATTCTACTTGACCTTCTCCTGGCGTCAGGTGTTTGACCTCCTTGGTATTTGGATTTACAGCATATAGGTGCATCCAGTTGTTTTTTTCCCAAGGAAAAACCAAGGAACCGTCCTTGGCCCACCAGAGCCTTTCGGACTGAGCCGGCAAATCGTCCACCATGACCGATCCCGGACCTTTATCTGCCTTCCAGATTTCTTTCCCCTCCCACTTATCCACATCGAAAATCCGGATGCTCCATGGGTTTGATTCTTTGATGGCAGTAAAAGGAAGGAGGTTATTGATATTGGGGATTCTTAGGTAGGTTAGCTTTTTTCCGTCAGGGCTCCATGCCGGATAGGCATCAAAATCAAGGCTGGTTTCGGCATATTTCAATTCCTTTTTCTCCAAATTCCAAAGACCGATATAGGAATGATCGCCACGCTGCGAGACAAAACTTAAGAATTTCCCATCTGGGGAAAAGCCCAGCATAGAAGCGCTTCCCCTTGCAGTGAAAAGTTGCTCGACCGATTCGCTCGTATCTTTTGCGGCTTTCAGGTACACCGAACCTCCCATCAAAAAAGCCACCTGCTCTCCGTCCGGACTAAAGACCGGGGAAGAACCAGGAGCAAACCATCTTCTTTCCTTGGTTTCCAAGTTTAAAGAATAAATCTTTTTATCCGTGTTGATTTGTAGCTGAGCAGGATTGGCTGCTTGTCCGGAAGAGTTTCGGCTATTTCCTCTCACGAAAAGCAGCGTTTTTCCATCTGGGGAAAAGGAAATCGGCCCCAAGTCCAATCCTTCGTCTCCTTTGAAATCAGTGAGCTGCACCGCCTCAAATTCAGGTGAGCGTGCTAAAAATAGATTTCGCTCTCCTTGGTCGTTGAACACCCACGCGATGCTTTTCCCGTCTGGGCTTGCTGTGAGATAACTGGGAAAGGGAACCGAGAGATAATCTGCCATCCTTTGCCCATTGCTCAAAATTGGCAAGGTGAAAAGTAGTAGCAGGTAGAAGAATTTTTTCATGAGTTGGGGGTTTGGTTCAAGTTAAGCAACCCGCTCAAGCTCTCCAAGCTGGTTTTCACCTTTGAATCGTCCCAAGGCCCTCTGAGATAATCTTTTGTTTCAAAGCAGGAATTAATTAGTAGCTTTTTCCCAATTAAACTCAACCATCCATGAAGTCCTTTCTCCTTTTTCTATGCGCTTGGCTTTTTTTGTTCTTTGATACTTATCCACAAATGACCCAATCCCAGCGGGATAGTTTGAACCGCCTTACTCAGGCCGATCATCGACTGATGATGGATCGATTGGGGATAGACAGCCTCCGTCCGGGTCCCTCCGGAAACCCCCAAGCTCCCAATGCAGCCAATGCAGATGAAAGCAAAGTCAACATGGTCAATGTGCCCGATCCTTTAATTTTTGAAAACGGAGAAAAAGTGAAAAACAGGGAAGATTGGGAAAGAAGAAGGGGGGAGCTTTTTGAATTGTTTGACCGGGAGATGTATGGGAGAACCCCACAAAACCTCCCTGACGTAAATTGGGAACTGATCTTTGAAAAAGATTCCTTGATCGGGGATATCCCAATCCGCTATCGGAAAATGAAGGGAATTGTTGATAACTCGGATTATCCGAAAATTGAAGTGTCAATTGATTTGGAATATGGAGTTCCAAAAAATGTGGATAAGTCCGTTCCTTTAGTGCTGGAGTTTGGCTGGGTTTGGCCAGCGGGCATGCCAAGACCTCCTGCACCTCCCGGGCCTAATTGGCAAGAGCAAGTGTTGGCTGAGGGTTGGGGTTTTGGTATTTTAATTCCCACTAGCTATCAAGCCGATAACGGTGCCGGTCTTCGCTTCGGAATTATTGGACTTGTGAATAAAGGAGAGCCACGAAAATTGGACGACTGGGGAACCCTGAAAGCATGGGCTTGGGGAGCAAGTCGAGCCTTGGACTTTTTGGAAACCGATCCTAATATCAATTCCAAGAAAGTGGTAATCGAAGGACTTTCCCGATATGGAAAGGCGGCTTTGGTTACTTTGGCCTACGATGAGCGATTCGCACTTGGGTTGATAGGGTCCTCAGGTGCTGGGGGTGCCAAAATGCTCAAGCGGATTTTTGGAGAGCAAATCGAGAATCTGGCTTCATCCGGAGAGTATCATTGGTTTACGCCCAACTTTATCCGTTATGCCGGCCCGCTCAATCAGGATGCTTTGCCCATCGATGCACACGAATTGATTGCGCTTTGTGCACCAAGATCCATGTTCATTTCCGTAGGTTCTCCCACGGTGGAGGGGCAGTGGATTGATGCCAAAGGAATGTTTGAAGCAGCTGTTTTGGCAGGACCGGTGTATGAATTGTTGGGAAAAAAACCTTTGCCAAGCCATGAATTCCCTCCGATTCAGACCTTTTTGGATGCAGGAGATTTGGCTTTCCGACAGCATGAGGGAGGCCACACGGTTGGGCCCAATTGGCCCTATTTTCTTGAATGGGCGAGGAAGTATTTAGACAAGTAAAGGGGAGCTTTTGAAATGAGAATTAAGTATCGGGTATCAAGTCTTTTGGGTGCTATATTGAAAATTATGCGCTGTAGATCACTGTTTTTTCTGCTAATTCTGTTGTCTCCTATTCTCTCCTTTTCCCAAGAAAAAAAAGTGGTCCTTATTATTTTGGACGGGATTCCTGCGGATGAATTGGAAAAAGCTCAGACGCCAAATCTGGACAAAATCTCCAAGCTCGGTGGATATGCAAGAGCATATACCGGGGGTGAAAAAGGTGGTCCGTCCGAGACGCCAACCATCTCTGCGGTGGGTTACAACTCTCTTTTGACCGGGACTTGGGCCAACAAACATAACGTCTGGGACAATGACATTGCCGCTCCCGATTACTCCTATTGGACGATCTTCAGAATGATGCGGGAAGCAAAACCAAAATCCAAGTTGGCTATTTTTTCTACCTGGGAGGATAATCGAACCAAACTCCTGGGAGAGGGGCTAAATGAAACCGGAAATTTGAAATTGGACTTTATTTTCGATGGTTTTGAAAAAGATACGCTGACTTATCCACATGATTTGGACAAGGAATACATCCGAAAAATCGATAATCTGGTTTCTTTTGAAGCCGCTCATATTCTGAAAACCGAAGCTCCTGATTTGTCATGGGTCTATCTGGAATTTACCGATGATATGGGCCATCGATTTGGCAAAAGCCCGCAATTGACTTCGGCAATAGAATTAGCTGATGAGCAGGTTGGCAGAATTTGGGAGGCGGTTCAGGCTCGGGAAAAGAACTATGGAGAAGAATGGTTGATTTGGATTACGACCGATCATGGGAGAAAAGCTCCCGATTTTAAAGACCATGGAGGACAAAGCGACTCCGAGCGGGAAATCTGGATGGTAACCAATGCCAAAAACCTTAATGATCGCTTTCGGTCAGGGAAAGCAGCCATGGTGGATATTTTGCCCAGTTTGATTGATTTTTTGGACATTTCTGTGCCTGATGTCAAAAGAAAAAATTGGGATGGCAGCTCGCTTTTAGAAAGGAAATAGATGAGATGGTGAACTAATTTAGGACTTTCAAAAAGTCAAATTGAGTCTTAGATTTGTTGCAATCAGTAAAATAGTCAATCACCGAGAATAATCATTGTAATAGGATTTTAGTCACCCTGAGCGAAGTCGAAGGGTCCTCGACTCCGCTCGGGCTGACTTAATTTTCGTATCTAGATTTAATCCATTATTTCTAGAAATGTTGAAGGGTCATCCACTCGGCCATTTGCGTCAAATTTCACTTTTGAATATGCCTCACAATTTTTAGTAAGGTGACAAATTCGCATCAGCCTCTTTTATCTCGAGATTCGTTGAAATAGAATTCCTCCCTGTCTGGTCGGAGATCTTGGAGTAGGCCAGTCTGTCGGTTCGCCGGTACGGAAATCAATTGGAATTCTTCGTTCTCTTGACACCATATTTTCCTCTTCACAGGCCATGTAAACTAAGATAGCAGTCAGGATCGCGTTATTTTTTATGTCGTCAAAGACCAATTTGTCATAGGTATCCAGATTGGTATGCCAAGTGATCGTGCCATAATCCCAAGACAAAGAACTCAAGTTAAATGCAGGGACTCCAGCGGCCACGAAGGAAACGTGGTCGGTTCCGCCCGAACCCGGATTGCCAGGGAAGGAAGTCTCGATGTCTCTCGTGATGTTTCTTGGTACTTTGTTGAGCCATCTACCCAGGTATTCGTAGCTGTCCACATATCCCTGTCCTGAGATATTGGCTATTCGTCCGGTTCCATTGTCTTGGTTGAAAAGCACCTGGATTTTTTCCAACATTTCCGGATGGTCCTCCACAAAAGCGCGAGAACCGTTCAGACCTTGTTCTTCCGAGCCCCAGTGGCCCACCAATATAGTCCGCTTAGGATTCGGGTAGACTTTCTTTAAGATTCGCATCACCTCCATCATCAGGATAGTACCAGTACCGTTATCGGTTGCTCCAGTGCCTCCTTGCCAAGAATCCAAATGAGCGGACAGCATCACATATTCTTCTGGCTTTTCGGAGCCTTTGATTTGTGCGATGCTGTTGTAGGTAGGCTGTAGTCCGGTTTCTTTGGACTGGGCATTGACATGGATTTTCGGTTTTTTGCCGCTTTCCACCAGTCTAAATAACATTCCGTAGTCCTCGATCGAGAGATCAATTGTTGGGACTTGTCTGGTCGAAGCAGAGAAGATTTTATTTGCGCCCAGAGCCCTGGACCAATAGGAGGTGACCACACCCACAGCGCCGGCATTTTCCAATGCTATCGGTAGGGAAGTTCGGTTTTTACCGGTTTTTTGGGTGCGTTCCAGCCAAGCTTTCTCCAAGGCGGCTCTTTTTTCCTTTATGGCTTCGAAAGATTCTTCGGTTCCCCATTTTTCCCAGTTGTCATCTGGACGTCCGGTAAGTTGCGGGGCAGAAATCATGACGTATTTGCCTTTCACGGATGGAAGCCAATTTTGGAATGCTACCGAGTCTTGCAAATCCGGCAAAACGATTACTTCGGCAGTCAACCCACCCTCAGGCGAAGATGGGCTCCAGGACAGTTGGGTTCCTGCCAAGGTTCTTACCCAAGGTTCGACCATATCGATGTGGGTGGTACCACGATCCCAACCTCTCCATTCCCCCCATTTTTCATTTTTTGCTTCGATACCCCAGGATTGGTATTGATTTACGGTCCAATCATGGGCCTGCTGCATTTGTGGAGTACCCACGAGTCTCGGTCCGATTCCGTCCAGAAGTTCGTGGGCAAGCGTTTCAAGTTGAGAGTTTTCACTGGCTTCTTTGATTATCGCATCAATGACTTGTTGATTTTGAGCCTGTACTTTGACAGACACCAAAAGCAAAAGCCCAAGGCCGTAGCGATAGATTTTTTTCATAGGGATCTAGTTTAGATCCTAAAAATAAAAGTGTGGGGAAGATTTAGGCTAACCGTTGGTGGAATGGAAATAAAAAAACCAGCGCTTGGCTGGTTTAATGTCACTTTGTAAATTCAACTACATCTGCTGATACATTCACTTGGTGCTTCCAGAAAAAGAAGAAAAAAGAGTTTTTGACAGAAAAGGTTTCATTGATTAATGCTTTTGACCCTCCTTCTAGATTAGCATTTTGATACATATTGGATCTTGCGGACTCTACAAGGGATTTTTTGCTTAATCCTCCTAATCCGAAAACATAAGTTGCTTTTGCTTCTCCCTGTACTCTTTCTCCGACTTTAAAATTGTCTTGGGATAAAATCACCTGAGTGTTCTGAGACTTGAGATTTCCTGTGTAGGCACTGTGTGTAGCGCAGCTTGTACCTGTCAAAAGTAATGCCCCGATCAGAGCAAATTTTAAAGAGTTTTTCATAGAATTAATTGATTGTTTACAAAGATAATCAATTAGGATTAAGGGGTGAACGTTTGGTTTTAAAAACCTTGGAGATTACGGGATAGAAAAATCACATTTCCCTTACCACCTGACAGGGATTTCCAAAAGCCAGCACATCATCCGGCAGGTCTTTGGTCACTACCGAACCCGCCCCGATCGTCACATTATTGCCGATGGTCACGCCTGGAAAAATCACTGAATTGCCTCCAATCCAAACATTATCACCAATGGTCACCGGTTTGGTGGAGGTATGATAGCGAGTGCTGTCACCCACCTGATAGATCCGGTCGGAAGCTTTTAGCGGATGGGTTGCCGTATAAATCTGCACATAGGGAGCGATCAGACCGTTTTTTCCGATGCTGATTTTGTTGTCATCGAGAAACATGCAATTGGTGTTGACAAAGGTGTTTTCCCCAATTTCGATGTTGATTCCGTAGTCGCAGAAAAAGGGAGTTTCGATCCAAACGCCTTTTTCCACTTTTCCCAAAAGTTGACTGATTAGCTCATTTCTCTTTTCCAAATCCCGGCTATCACACGTATTGTAAGCTAAAATTAAGGCCCGGGCCCGATGGTAAAGCTCGAGGAGTTCGGGATCACGGGAGTCATAAGCCTCTCCGTCTAGCATTTTTTGGAGGTTGGTTTTCATCCGAAATTAGTTTCAATACTTATGGCTTTATGGATTATCAACCTCTTAGAATTTTTTCTAAAAGGTTATTTCAGGAGATCAATTTGAAGTTCAAAAAGCTTTGCATCAATTTGAAATGCTTATCAAAAGAATATAAAGTCAGGTTTTCTTCAATCACTTGTTGTAGAATGATCAAGTCAGGAATACCAACCTTGTTTATTCCATTTTTGAGATTAAGAATTTGATATTGCCTTATCAAGTCCCAATCAATAGCAAATGGGATCTTTTCGATTGAAAACAAGCTTTCAATAGCTTCTGTCTTTCGTTGAAGCTTTAATTTTGGAATTAATTCGCATAAGATAATGTCGTTAGTGGAAACTATATCTTCTTCAAGAAACTGATCTAAATGAGTAGGCCTAGAGTTTTTGAAGAATTCGATCCAAACGGAACTATCTACTAAAACCGAAGATCTGTTCATTCTACTTTCTATCTCTTAAAACATCTAAATCAATATCCAGATCTATTGATCCTTTCATGTTGATTAGTCTTTTCCTCTTGTTTCTGGCGATTTTTTCCTCCAGAGCCAACTTTATAGCTTGGCTTTTGGTAGTTGAGCCGGTTATTTTCATTACCTCCTCGATCAGTTCTTCGGGAATTTCGATGGTTGTTCTCATGGATTTATATGCAGTATTGCATCATTATTTATGTAAATCTAACCTCTTATTCAAAAATAAGGTTCTCCTCAGAGTAAATTCTTCATGATTTTAATCAGGATTGGCCTTTTCACCTTCCTTTTACCACATTTCCCTTGGCTTTTCTGAGGCTTTTGGATTTACTTTAACTCCGCTTCAAACCCGGAGAAAAACATGCAAACCCAAACTGACTTATCGCCTTTTTTTGAAGGTATTTTGGCTTCAAGGGCTAATTCCAAATCAATTGATTGGCTGAAATCCCAAACCGAAAAAATCAATTCTGACGCATCGCCCACCAAGTTTTTCTTGGCGTTTTCCCAAGCTTCCCGGTTTTTCAAAAAGGATCAACTGAATTTGACGGAAACTGAAATAAATCAAGCAAGTGGCTTTGTTACCGGTTTTAACCCATTGCATTGGGATGTATTGCAGACCGCAAGGACGTATTTACTATTAAAATTTGGCCCCGGAAAAGAAGCTTGGCTCAAAGCGGTCAATCTGCTATTTGAAACGGGAGACTTGCATGAGCAACAGGCCTTGTATTCGGCTCTGCCGCTAATGCCTTATCCGGAGGAAATGCTTTCCCGAGCGATCGAAGGCTGCCGAACCAACATGACTCTGGTATTTGATGCCATCGCCTTAACTAACCCCTATCCCAAGGAAAGATTTCCGGAGGCCAACTGGAACCAAATGGTCCTGAAATCCATCTTTATGCAGCGTCCGATATATCGGATTTCGGGCTTGGACGAAAGGAGAAATCAGGCTTTGGCGGAAATCGCTTCGGATTTTGCCCATGAGCGCTGGGCAGCCGGACGGCCTGTGATGCCTGAATTGTGGCGTTTGGTGGTTCCTTTTCTCAATGACAAATTGCTGGAAGACCTGAAAAAAGTCGTCTTTTCTGAAGATCAATTGGAATCCGAAGCAGGAGTCTTGGCTGCCTACCAATCCGACTTTGCGCCAGCTAAAGACCTGCTTAAATCCTTCCCCGAAACAGTCTCCGCCATTGAATACGGAGAAATTTCTTGGGAAAAAATCGGAAAAGATTTTCAGGAAAAAAGAGCGTAATCAGGCTAAATTCAAATAATTTCAGACACTTATCCACATCGATACAACCATGGAAATGTACATAGATCCCCATATTCACCTTGTCTCCCGTACCACCGACGACTACGAAGCCATGCGAAAGGCAGGCATCGTCGCCACTATAGAGCCAGCCTTTTGGCTGGGTCAGCCGCGTACGGAAGTAGGATCCTTCAAAGACTACTTTTCCACCCTGGTCGGTTGGGAGCGGTTCCGAGCGAGTCAGTTTGGAATCGTTCACTATTGCACTATGGGATTGAATTCCAAGGAAGCCAACAATGTGCCCCTGGCTGAGCAGGTGATGGAATTACTTCCGCTTTATGCAGGTAAGGAAGGCGTAGTGGCTATCGGGGAGATCGGTTACGATGACCAAACCGAAGCCGAAGATCGTTTTTACCGACTTCAACTGGAATTAGCGAAGGATGTCAATCTTCCCGTATTGATCCACACTCCTCATCGAGATAAAAAGAAAGGAACAACCCGCTCCATGGACGTGGCCGAAGAGCATGGCATGGATCCGGGATGGGTGGTCGTAGATCACAACAACGAAGAGACGGTCAAGGAAGTGTTAGATAGAGGATTTTGGGCAGCATTTACCATTTATCCACATACCAAAATGGGTTCCGAGCGCATGGTTGAGATTGTCAAGCAATATGGACCCGAGCGGATCATCGTGAACTCAGCAGCGGATTGGGGGATTTCTGATCCGATCGCCGTGCCAAAGACAGCCGCCCTCATGCGTAAAATGGGAATTCCGGAAGAGCATGTGCGTCTGACTACTTATCAAAATGCTTTGACGGTATTCGGTCTCAGTGGACAAATGCATGAAGACGATTGGCTCAAAGCTCCGCCGATCGATCAGACCAAAAAATTGGGAGGAAATTCCATACTTCGCGGAGGTCAGGTGCCTCGGGTCGAAGGTCCTGCCGATCGGGTAGAAAATTAATCCATGAAAAACACCAAGCTTTTCGCTTATCTACAGCTAACCCGCCCAGCCAATGTGATCACTGCGATCGCAGACATCTGGGCGGGTTTTGCCATTGCAGGTGCCTGGGACTATATGGCCACCAACTGGATCTATGGAGACCAGCAATTTTGGTGGAATCTACTTTGGCTTTCATTGAGTACTATTGGTTTGTATGCAGGTGGAGTCGCATTCAATGATGTCGCAGATGTTGATTTGGATGCCATCGAGCGGCCTGAGCGCCCTATTCCGAGTGGAAGAGCCTCCAAAAATGCTGCTTTTTTTATGTCTTCCTTGCTTTTGGTTTTTGGAGTGATCTGTGCCTTTCAGGTCAATCCAATCGCCGGGATTTTAGCTATTTCCATTGCTGCTTGTGCCTTGCTGTATGATTATTGGGGAAAGCATCAGCGCATCCTCGGGCCGATCAATATGGGTCTTTGCAGATCCGGAAATCTCCTTCTTGGGGTGAGTGTAGCTCCGGAAGTGCTGGAGAAAATCTGGCCGATATGCCTTTTGCCCTTGATCTATGTCTCTGCTATTACCATGATCAGCCGGGGAGAGGTGCATGGAAAAAACCGAAAAGCTCTTTTCGCAGGAGGTGCTATGTATGCCTCCATTTTCTTGGCGATTTTTGGCTTGGCCTATCTGGAGAGTCCGGGATACCTGCAAGTGATTCCTTTTTTAGCTTTGCTCGGCTATATGATCTTTCCGCCTTTGGCAAAAGCCATCCGAACACAAGAACCCAAATTCATCGGCAAATCGGTGAAAGCAGCTGTGATTTCACTCATCCTTGTCAATGCTTCTTTGGCTTCTGCCTTTTCGGGATGGCCCATTGGAATCATCGTTTTGCTGCTTCTTCCCATTTCCCTTTGGTTAGCCAAAAAATTTGCTGTAACCTAGGCCCGATTTAAACCTATTTCTTTCACAACTTGTATTGAAAGAAAACCCCGAATAACCTATTGCTTGCAAACCATGAATACGATTCTCGAACAGTCCTTTTCGGTTCCTTTCCGCTACCCGGTAGCGTTTACCGAGAATCTATTTGATCCACAAAATCAAATCCTCGCCAATGTGCTTCGTGGCGAACGCGTGCCCAAGGTACTTTTTGTCATCGACAGCGGAGTGGCCGATACGCATCCCCGCTTGATCTCTGAAGTGAAAAACTATGCTTTGGCACATGCAGATGTATTCACCTTAGCCGCCAAACCAATGATTGCAATCGGGGGGGAGGCCTGCAAAAATGAGGAATCCGAATACCAAAAGATCGTAAAAGCGACGCATCTCTATGGGATCGACCGTCATTCCTACATTGCAGCCATCGGTGGCGGTGCTGTACTGGATATGGTGGGCTTTGCCGCGGCCATTTCCCATCGGGGCATTCGCCTGATTCGGATTCCGACCACCGTTTTGTCCCAAAATGACTCCGCTGTAGGTGTCAAAAACAGTGTCAATGCCTTTGGGAAAAAGAATTACCTAGGGACCTTCGTTCCGCCTGTCGCGGTATTGAATGATTTCAATTTCCTCAAAACGCTGGATGACCGTGACTGGAGAGCAGGAATCTCCGAAGCCATCAAAGTGGCGTTGATCAAAGATTTGAGTTTTTTCGAGTGGTTGGAAAATGCGGGAGAAGCACTTGCCAGAAGAGAGATGGAACCTATGAAAGTCCATATCATTCGTTCTGCGAAAATGCACATGGACCATATTGCAGGCAAGGATCCTTTTGAATTTGGAAGCTCCAGACCCCTGGATTTCGGACATTGGGCCGCACATAAATTGGAAAAATTGAGCGATTTCCGCATCCGCCATGGGGAGGCTGTGGCCATCGGGATTGCCTTGGATTCTGCCTATTCCTATTTACAAGGCCGAATTACCGAGTCCGATTTTAACCGAATCATCAATCTGATGCATACGCTGGGTTTTGAGCTTTTTGCTCCGGAATTGCAGGGAGAAAATCTGATCCAAGGACTAAAAGAATTCCAAGAACACTTAGGCGGTCAATTGACCATTATGCTCCTGGAAAAGTTGGGAAAAGGGGTGGAAGTGCATGAAATGGATCCAGAATTGATCTTTAAATCTGTGGAAATTCTCCGTAGGTTAGAGAAAAAGTCTGCCATTCACGCTTCCTGATTTTTTCCCAGCCTATGAAAATCCATGACTTTCACCTCAGCTATTGCAGCAATATCCATCCCGGAGAAACCTGGGATGCAACCTTCGAAAACCTCAAGATCTATATTCCTGAGGTCAAAAATCGGCTAAAGCACAAAGGTCCTTTCGGAATTGGTCTCCGCCTCTCTCATGAGGCATCCCTGATATTGCAGCGTCCGGAGCGGATGCGGGAGTTTCAGGACTGGTTGAAAAAGGCAAATGCGTATGTGTTTACCCTGAATTGCTTTCCCTATGGAGGCTTTCACCGGACCAAGGTGAAAGAAAATGTCCACACGCCAGATTGGACTACACCGGAACGAAAGGATTACACCATCCGGAGTTTTCGGATTTTAGCCCAACTCCTTCCTGAAGGAATGGAGGGAGGAATTTCCACTTCCCCACTTTCTTACCGGCATTGGTTTTCCTCCGAAAAGAAGAAAAATGATGCGATCCAAAAATCTACGGATCACCTGATGGAGGTGGTGGAGGAGTTGGTGAAAATCCATCAGGAAACCGGTAAGCTCCTGCATTTGGACATAGAGCCAGAGCCTGACGGAATACTGGAAAATTCGGATGAACTGATCAGCTATTTCCATAATTGGCTGTTGCCCAAAGGGAAAATGGCCTTAGCTGAAATGCTAGGAGTTTCAACTGATGAGGCGGAAAAGCTGATCAAAACCCACATTCAGGCCTGCTACGATGTATGTCACTTTGCGATCGTGTATGAAAATCCTGCTGAGACATTCAAGAAGTTGGCATCCGCAGGGATTCAAATCGGAAAGATTCAGATTTCGGCTGCGCTGAAGGTGATGATTCCGGAGTCCGCCGTGGAGCGGTTTACACTCAGCAAGCGATTGGAAGAATTTGCCGAATCGACCTACCTGCATCAAGTCGTCGCTCGAAAAAAAGACGGTCAGTTTGCCTCTTATCCCGACTTGCCTCAGGCCATCGAACACTTGGGAAAAACCAAGGATTTGGAATGGAGGATTCACTTCCATGTTCCGGTATTTTTGGACAACTATGGCTCATTCCAGTCTACTCAAAGCGACATTTCCCTTGTACTCAATCAAATTTTATCCTATCCAAAAATCACCAATCACCTGGAAGTAGAGACCTACACTTGGGAAGTTTTGCCTGAGGACACACACCTGACCTTGGGCGAGTCAATTGCTAGGGAGTTGAGTTGGGTGATCGGAGAGATGAAGTAAAATAGCCCTTCGACTCCGCTCAGATTGACCGTGGTGTCAGGCTGAGCAAAGTCGAAGCCATAAAGAGCATTTGAGAAAGTCTTAATGATCTGTGCATTTACGATTGTTGAAATTCGATTTACGAGGAGCGGAGTAGTTTTGGGCTTTTTCTCAGGATTTATCCTTTTTGAGAACAAGGTTTGAAGTTCAATTGGATGTCGTAAATCGTAAATCTGAATTCGTAAATAAAATTTGGTTTTGCCAAATGATTAAAAATTATGAAAAAGACCGTAGTCCTGGATATCGTTGCCTTGTCTCCCCGAGTGATCGGAGAGCATACGCCTTTTTTGAAAAATTGGATTGCTTCCAAAAAGCAAGCCGTGGTCGAACCTGTACTTCCTGCAGTGACGTGCTCGGCTCAATCCGTGTATCTAACTGGAAAGTGGCCCACCGAAAACGGCATTGTGGGCAATGGGTGGTACTTTCAGGATGAATGCGAGATCAAGTTTTGGCGGCAGTCCAATAAGCTGGTGCAGGCTGAAAAGGTATGGGAAGTCCTCCGGAAAGAGAATCCCGGGTTCACCATAGCCAATATGTTCTGGTGGTACAATATGTACTCCTCAGCCGACTATGCCGTGACTCCGCGTCCTCTCTATCCGGCGGATGGCCGCAAATTGCCCGATTGCCATAGCCAACCCATGGAGCTGCGCGACCGACTACAGGCGGAGTTAGGTCAGTTTCCGCTTTTCACCTTTTGGGGGCCGAATACGACCATCGAATCCAGCAAGTGGATCGCCGAGGCAGCCAAAAAGGTGGAAGATTGGTACAATCCTACTCTGAATCTCATCTATATTCCCCATCTGGACTACAATCTGCAGAAATACGGCATTGACTTTTCTAAGATTGCTAAAGACCTTCGCGAAGTAGACGACTTGGCCAAGGACCTGATTACCTTCTTTGAAAATCGGGGTGCTGAGGTCCTGCTGCTCTCTGAATATGGCATTACGAGTGTGAGTAATCCGATTCACCTCAACCGGATTTTCCGGGAAAAGGGCTGGATTCAGGTGAAAAATGAATTGGGTCGAGAGACGCTAGATGCGGGAACCTCCGCTGTTTTTGCGGTAGCGGATCATCAAGTCGCCCATGTCCATGTCAACGATCACTCCAAACTTGCAGAAGTCAAAGCCTTGCTGGAAAAGACTCCGGGTGTCGAAAAAGTGTTGGATTTCCAAGGCAAAAAAGATTACCACCTCGATCACGACCGTTCGGGGGATTTGGTGGTGATCGCCGATGCAGATTCTTGGTTTACGTACTATTTCTGGCTGGACGATGCCAAAGCACCTGACTATGCGCGCTGCGTGGATATCCATCGCAAACCCGGGTACGATCCTGTTGAGTTGGTTTTGGATCCCGCGATCAAAATCCCGATTCTGAAAATCGGCTCCAAGGTGCTGAAGAAAAAACTGGGTTTCCGCTACTTGATGGATGTGATTCCCTTGGATGCAACCTTAGTGAAGGGCGCTCACGGGCGAATTCCCGAGTCGGACTTGGACAAGCCGCTTTTGGTTGGGGATTCCAGCATTCTTGACACGGAACGAATCCAACCCACAGCAGTTTTTGACCTGATCATCAAAGCAGTAAATCGTTAAGATTCTCAAAAACTCTAGATAGTTTTTTGATCTTAGTTTATTCTCGC
Source organism: Algoriphagus confluentis (assembly GCF_036245625.1). Classification (NCBI taxonomy): domain Bacteria; kingdom Pseudomonadati; phylum Bacteroidota; class Cytophagia; order Cytophagales; family Cyclobacteriaceae; genus Algoriphagus; species Algoriphagus confluentis. The sequence goes on along the minus strand of NZ_BTPD01000008.1, from coordinate 172,397 downwards.
TTTCTTAGTAGAAAACTTATTTTCTATGAGAAAACTTTTTCTGTTTTTTTTAGCGCCCTTCATTTTTTCCTGTGGAGGGAATACTTCTGAAAATGCCGAATCAGGAAATATCTTAGAGAATCTGACGCTCGCCATCGATACGGTAGTGGTCGATCCCAAAGGAGAAATCATTGATTTGGGGTATGGAATCAACAGGTCCTCCATTTCTTCGGATGCTAGGACCCTTTACTTTTTTGACATGAGAAAGACTATGATCAATGAAATAGACTTGGATAAATTAGAGCTGATTGGTAGTTATCCATTTTCTAAAGAAGGACCTAATGCAGTTGGTTTTAATCCTCCCAGTATCCAATCCTTGGCCAATGATCGATTTTTGATCACTTCTCCCATGATTAATGTCGGAACCTACACCAAGAATGGTCAGAAAGAAAAAAGCTTAAAATTCAATTTCAAAGAAATTGAAGGACTGGGTGTGGATGAAGAAGGCTTGATCACCAATAGAATTACCCTTTCCCATGATGAGAAGCAAATGTTTGCTCTTACTAGGCTAGACCCCTCTGAAAAGGAAGTCAGACTCTTGATAATTAATCCCAACGCGAAAACCGGAAAGAGTATCGAGCTGCCCAACATGCTTCAGACATTAAAATTAACCTTGTTGTTACGACTCGAAGAGCAAAAAAGGATGGCGAGGACCGGTGAAAACATTTGGCTGAGAACCATGAATGAAGCGCTTCATATCACCAGTTCGGTCACCTCTGACCTGTATGTGTATGACTACAAAAAGGATTCTTTGCGCTTGGTTGAATTCGAACATCAACTAGTCCCCAAAAGAAAAACCGGTGATTTTGAAAGTAATGTGTTTACCGATGAAAAAGAGTTTGAAGATGCTATGGAAAAGCAAATGAATCAGATTGCTTTTAGGGAATTGATTTGGGATGAACAGCGAAAGCAATTCTTCCGCTTTGGGTATAGGCCGATTAAAGATGCAGAAGGCAACTGGTACAAGCGCGCGGAAGTTTACTTTTTTGTTTATGATGCCGATCTGAAACTGTTAGGGGAAAAATTTCTGCCCGAATTGACCAATGTGCCTGAATTCACCTTCTTCAAAGACGGCAAGCTTTGGTCCTATGTCAATGTGGAGGATGAACTGGGCTTTGCGGTGATGGAGTTAAAGTTTTAACAAACCATGAGAAAATTAACCCTGCTTCTAAGTCTTCCTCTTCTGTCTTCCTGCAGCGGCAACTCCTCTGAAAACACCGAATTAGGAAATATCTTAGAGAATCTGACTTTTACGCTGGATACGGTGATGATCGATTCCAAAGAAGAGCTTTTGTTTCTTCAGTGGGGATTGGCAGGATCCACTGTTTCCCAAGACCAAAGTGAATTTTTCAACTTCATTCCCAAAGATTATGAGCTAGAGCAGTTTGACCTTGATTCCCGGACTCTTTTGAAGAAAATTAGCATGGAAAGGGAAGGGCCTTTGGGAACAGGAGATGCTCAATTGATCCAAATGGATAATCAAGGGAACATCTACTTTATCGGTTTGTGGGAATTACGGATTTTCAATCCCAGTTTGGACTCGATGACCTTGATCAAGTTGACTCCTGAGGTGCTCAGTGGATTGGAACCCGAAGATGCGGTTGGTTCAGAAGCTATGGTGACGGCGGATGGCAAGTTTTTCATTTCCACTTATTTCTCAAAAGGGCAGACCCAAGCTGGCATGTTGGTTGTGTCCCTTCAGGATCTGGCTGCCAAGAAATATCCCTTCGATCTGGGTAAGAAATTAGACCCTTTTGCTTTTAAGCTGGTCGAAGATGGAGCCCTCAGGATGAGTACGGTGGAGCGGATCTTTCTTACGGAAGTGGACCAGAAAATTATTGTTTCTTCAGTGCATTTCAATGAGGGGTATATTTTGGATTTGGCCAAGGATACTTTGATGTTAAAGTCCCATCATTCTCAGCTTACTGCCGATGAGAAGAAAAGGCCTGAAAAGTCAATCGCTGAATCCTTTCCGGAATTGGAGAACCTTATGGAAGAATCGGGAAGCCAAGTGCGATTTGGCGGATATGTTTTTGACCCGATTCAAAATCGGATTTGGAGATTCTCCCAAGAACCGGATAGTCCGAAAGGAGGTAAAAAGTCGTACAAAAATGTGGTGACGCTTTTTGATTTGGACCTAAATCAGCTTGGAGAAACATTCCTAGAGATTTCGCCTGAAATGCCCATGTTTTTCAAAGACGGCAAGCTCTGGTCCTATGTCAATGTGCAGGATGAATTGGGGTTTGCGGTGATTGATTTTAAATTTTAACAAACTATGAGAAAATTAACCCTACTTCTATGTCTTCCTCTTCTGTTTTCCTGTGGAGGAAACTCCTCTGAAAAGACCGAATCAGGAAATATCTTGGAGAATCTGAGTTTTACAGTGGATACAGTTTTGATCGATGCAGGGGAGGATTTCTTTGTTCTCAACAGTGGTCTCGGAGCCAAAGTAATCAGCGAGGATGGGAATACTCTGTATTTTTTCGAAAGGGATCCTTTGAATCTCGTAGAGGTTGACCTCAATAGCTTAAGGCTAGTGCGGAAAACGCCCTTTCAAAAAGAAGGTCCCGATGGCATAGGGTCTTATCTGCTCGGGTTCCAGGTAAGTGGAAAAGAAGAACTGTTTATCCATGGGTTTAATACTCTAGGTAAATACAATTTCAAGGGAGAGAAAACAGAGAATTTGAATATCATGCCAGAAGGAATTGATAAGCTTTTGGCTGAAAATCTTTATCAGATTTATGGAAAGGCAATTTTTGATTTCGAGAAATATCGAATCTTCTCTCAGCCTTCAGGAGAAGAATTCAAAGAAAAAGAACTTTTTATAATTGATCCGTCAACCAAAACACTGAGAAGAAAGTCTGTCCCGGAAATGAAAGCGGTTAATGAATTTTCCGGAACCCTGACTACGATTTCCAGAGAGACCAAAATGGTTCGATACTTTGGAGTCGGAAATTATATATCACTCGAAAACGGCCAAATCTTCCTTTCTGCAGGCTCTATGAGTGGGCTATACCGATTTGATATTGGCACAGATAGTCTCACATTTATCCCAATCCAGCATCAAAAGTTCCCCAATCGCATGCAGGTAAAGGTTAACAATCTCCCCACTGATGAGGCCGAGTTTAGGGAAGATCGAAGAAAAGTTTTTGCAGAATTAAATTACATGGAGCCGCTTTGGGACGAAACCCGAAAGATGTATTTGCGCTTGGGCAAAAAAACATTTCTGGGCGAAAAACAAGGAGATCCATCCAAATTCGAAGTATTTCTTTTTGCTTATGATGAAGACTTCAAGGTTTTGGGCGAAACTAAAATCGAGGGTTTGAAACAAGTTCCTGAAAATTACTTTTGGAAAAACGGCAAGCTTTGGTCCTATGTCAATGTGGAGGATGAATTGGGCTTTGCGGTGATGGAGTTTACCTTTTGACTAAACCAACCCCAATCGCTTCTTCACCGTCAGCAGATTTTCCTGCTTTTTGGGTTCGCGGTTTTGACGGCAGTATTCGGTATGGTAGTGGTGCTTTTCCATAAACACCAACTGAAGTTCGTCCCAAGCCTGCCGGGTAAAGCTGGGATTGAAATGCTTGAGTTCGGTGTATAGATTTTCTCCTACTTCTTCAAATAGATCCGTTCCCAGGTATTCCAAATCCGCATCGGCAAGAATATATTCCAGATGGTTTTTGGGGCTTTGGGGGATTTTGGTGGCCATGATCATGCCTTTGATTTTATCCAGGTCTTCGGTGGAATAGGCTTGGGAAAGGTACCCTTCGGCGATCACACAGCCTTTTTCTTCATGATCTTTGGGGTTGTCGATAAATCCGGTATCGTGAAAAAGTGCCGCTAGTTTTAGCAGTTCCAGATCATAGGGCCCCACATTTTCCTCCTTGGCCAGTGAGACAGACTGCTGAAGCACATAGTCGGTATGCGCCAGATTGTGGTAGGTCAGGTGGGCCGGAAGTTTTTCCAGAATATCCCGATAGATCGTATGTTGGATTGTTTCAAATTCCATCAGTCATGTTTTTTTCCGACTTTTTTGATGACTCCTCCTTTGACTTCCTTGATGGTCTGCACATAGAAGAAAGCCTTTGGGTCTATGGCCTGAATCGCCAGTTTGATCCGGTGTACTTCCAGTCGGGTTACTACGGTCATTATGATATCACAGGGGTGATGAATATGAAAGGTCTCCGGTAGGTAGCCCCGTTCCCCTTTATATACCGAGATCGCCTTGCCAAATTCCTTGACGATCAGCTCCTTCACCTTATCATCCTCCTTGGAGATGATGGTGAGTGCAGTGTATTCTTCAAATCCCTCCACCACATAATCAGTGGTCTTGATAGCAGTAAAATAGGTCAGGATAGAATACATGGCAGGTTCTATGCCAAAAACAAATGCAGCCGAAAGCATGATCAGGGAATTGAGAAAAACGGTGATTTCACTGGCTGAGAGGGCCGAGTTTTTTTGAAAATACTCCGTAATCACCTCAAAACCATCTATCAAGCCTCCCCCACGGATGATCAAGCCGATCCCCGTGCCCATCAGAAATCCCCCGAAAACCGCAATCAAAACCTTGTCCTGAGTAACCGTGGGAAACTCAACAAAATGGAGTATAAGTGTCAACAAAAACACTGAAAAAGCCGATTGAATAGCAAAGGTTTTGCCCACTTTCTTCCAGCCCAAAGCCAGAAATGGGATGTTCAGTAAGACCAAAAGCAGATTCAAGTCCACTCCATATCCCAAATTCACCAAAATGGCGATTCCGGTTACTCCTCCATCCAGAAACTTGTTGGGAAGCATGAATGCCTCCAATGCAACTGCTGCAAAAGCAACTCCAACTACGATGTAAACCAGGGAGGTCGGATCAAAAATCGATCTCCAGTCTATGCTGTCTTTAGGGTTCATTAAGGGCGTTGAAAAGTTTCTTTTTCAAAATATGGAATAAAGTAAGGAAAAATTAGATAAAAACGCTTCTCGACCAAATTTTAAAGCCGATTCTTTCTTTTATCCGCTCCAAAAGAACACTTTTTTCTTAATCCAAGCGGGGAAGGCTCAACTTGTACCTCATAGCAATCATGCGGATCGAGATGATGATGCTCATGGAGATCAATAGATTGTAGTTTCGTTCCAATCCTAAATAGTCAAATATTAAATAAACAACTGCCCCGACCAAACAGGCCGAAGCATAGATTTCTTTCCGAAATAGAATAGGAATCTCATTGGTCAAGGTATCCCGAATGACTCCACCCATAACGGCAGTAAACATTCCCATAATGGCCGCGATTTCGGGTCTTACTCCGAGATTCAGTGCTTTTTCCACTCCCAAAACAGTAAAAAACCCAATGCCTAATGTGTCAAACAGGAAAAAGGTCTTGCGAAGACGGCTCAGAAGGTTGGGAAAAAGGAAGGCCGCTAAGATTCCCAGCAAAATGGAATAGAGAAAATGAATATCCCCGATCCAAACCAAGGGATAGCTGTCCAGCAAAATATCACGGAGTGTTCCTCCACCGATAGCCGTTATGAATCCGGTAAATCCTGCGCCAAAGAGATCGTGTTCTTTTTCCCTAACTGCCAAAGCGCCGGAAATAGCGAAGACAAAAGTACCGATCAATTCTAAGGCATATTGTAGCTCCATGGATTTGTAAATTGACTTGTCAAACTAGACCTTTTCCAACAAAAAAACTCCCATTTCCCGAAGGCCGAGAACATGGACGGTTTTGGGATGCTCCAGGAAGCGGAAACCCATTTGAAGCAAGTTATCCACATGGCTGGAATTGAGCAAAAACCGCTCTGAACCGTCAAGAAGGCCGAATTTATCGTTTTTTAGCGGTTCACTTTTCCCCGAGATCCCACAAAAATCCGTGGTCATCCGAAACCAGAAAATGCCTCCCGGCTTAAGTACCCGATGAATTTCCCGGACCATTTGCCAGAAGTTATCCACATTTTCTGCAAAGTGGAGAACTGCCGAGCAGATTACGGCATCAAAGGCTTGGTGATGAAAAGGAATCTCCTCCAACCGACCCCTTTGAAATCGGTGGATATCAAATTCCGGATTCAGACTTTTGGCCATATACCGGCAATACTGAATAGCGGTCTCGTTGGAGTCTATCCCGAAAACCTGATATTCCTTTTGGATAAAGTACACGGCATTTCTTCCTTCTCCGCATCCTGCGTCGAGGATCTTCATTTCTTTGGCGAATCTACCTTTTAGGATCTGGTCCAAGAGGTAGATATCCACATTGCCAAGGAGGCGATTGAGTTCAGTTATTTCCATTTTCGATCGCATTCAGGGCCTTTTCGGCTTTGATTCTTCCGATTTCTATCATTTCTGCAGATCGGTGAAACTCCAGTGTTCCGGATTGTTTTCTGGACACCTTGATCAAAACATCAACTGAATATTTTTCCAGCATCATCTCACAATACCGATCCTGAAGCAGGTCAAAAGAACGGGTGACCAAGTCGAGGGCTGAATAGGAGACCTCCTTGGCTTCTTTCTCCTCATCCGGGAAAAATTGCTTCATTTTCTGTTGGTATTCTTTCAGCCATTTGGGCATGGACAGGAAGCTCTTTCCCGAGGGATCTTTCTTTGGCGGGGAAATGTAATCCTCTTCCAGCCCATTGACATCTACTACTACCAGCAGGGTACCTTTGGACTGACTCAAAAGCGATATGGGTATGGGATTTAAGACTCCCCCATCGATAAAAAACTGATTCTGAACCTTGGCAGGCAGGAATACTGAGGGAATACTACCGGAGGCACGAATGGCGGAATAAAGACTTCCTTCCTTGAAAATATGTTCCTTACCGGTCTTTACATTGACTGCATTGCAGGAAAAGGCAAGTCCCAAATCCTCGATTTTGTAATCCTGCACCACTTTTTTTAAGGCATGAAACACCTTTTCCCCTTTAATAAATCCCTTGCTGGAGAAGGTAAAATCCATCAGAGAAAAGACATCTATTCGGTCCAAATTACAAATCCAGTCCCGAAAGTCATTCAGTTTCCCTGCTGCATACATTCCACCCACCAAAGCTCCAGCGGAGCATCCGGCGATTTCCGAGATTTCATAGCCTCTTCTCTCCAATTCCTGAATGACTCCTACGTGTGCCAAGCCCCTCGCCCCACCGCTGCTCAAAACCAATGATACTTTCTTCTTTTTTGACATATCTTTAGGGAGGAAAAGTCTTTTGCACTTAAAAATTTATTTCAAAAGTAAGCAATATGAGCGAATTTAAACCCTTTCACTTAGCCTTCCCGATTCGGGATATCGAAGAAACCCGCCAATTTTATGGAGATCTCCTGGGCTGCGAAATCGGAAGAAGTACCGATAGGTGGATCGATTTCAACTTCTTTGGCCATCAGCTGTCTGCCCACATCAAGCCGGAAGAATTGGCCAATGCGAAAACGAATGAAGTGGATGGGAAAAATGTTCCGGTACGGCATTTTGGGGCGATTTTGGGCTGGGAGGAATGGCATCAGCTGGCCGATAAGCTCAAAGCTCACGGGACCGAGTTTGTGATCGAGCCTTACATTCGGTTCAAAGGGGAAGTGGGTGAGCAGGCGACCATGTTTTTCCTGGACCCCTGTGGCAATGCCCTCGAATTCAAATCCTTTCAGGATCCTTCTCAAATTTTTGCCAAATAAGCCTCTGTTTTGAAAGTAATTCGCCTTGGGCATCGGTTGGGACCTGAGTTTCAGGTGGGGAAAAAGGAGTATCTTTTTTTCAGCGGGACCTCCTATTTGGGTATGGACCAAGATCCCCTTTACGAAGCTGTATTGTTCGATTGCATCCGGCAGTATGGGTTCAATCATGGGCTCAGTCGGGTGAATAATCTTCAATTGAAGGTGTTTGATGAGTTTGAAGCCTTTTTTGCCAAAAAAGCAAAGGCAGAAGCTGCTGCGGTAATGAGTTCCGGATACTTGGCAGGAATTACCGCTTGGAAGTGGCTTTATCCACAATCTGATCTTTGTTGGATTGCTCCTGATGCCCATCCTGCGATCTTACCTGCTGACTTGATTCCTGATTCCCAATTAAATTTTACACAATGGAAAAAGCATTGTTTAGAGCAGTCAGAATTACTTTCTTCCCGAAAAATTCTTATTCTGGGCAATGCGGTGGATCCGCTAAAGGCTGAAATCCATTCCTATGAATGGGCCAAAGAAATCGCCCAAAAACATCAAGTCACACTTCTGATTGATGACAGTCACGCTTTTGGGGTATTGGGAAAAGGGGTTTTTGGAACTTATTCCCACTGGATCGACCCGAAAATCAATTTGGTCGTTTCCGGGTCTTTGGGAAAAGGCCTGGCTATGCCTGCCGGAATCATCCTTGGCAAAAAGGAAGTAATCGGGGGGATGAAATCACAAACGGTGTTTACCGGTGCTTCTCCCGGTTCTCCGGCCAATCTTCAGGCTTTCTTAGAGACTCAGGAAATCTATCAGGTACAAAGCAAAAAAATCAGGGACTTTTCGGCGATCTTCAGTCAGGAAACCCGGTCTTTTTCTTCTGTAACCGGATCGAGACATTTTCCGGTATTTATTCTCAAGGACGATTCTTTGGCGGATCGTCTGGAGAAAAAGGGCATTATTGTCTCCTCTTTCCCCTATCCCAAGCCGGATAGTCCAAAAATCAGCCGTGTCGTCCTTTCCGGATTCCATACATTGGGTGACTTGATGGTCTTACTTGAATATTTGTATCAATTGTCAGAAAAATGATCAAACGCTTAGCTTCTTTGTTGCTTCTCTTTTGGGTTTTCGGTTGCCAAAACCAAGAGCCAATTCCTTTTGAGGATGGATTAAATGATTATCCAATGCTCTCCAAAGTTTTGGGAGATCCGGAAAAATATCAGGTTCAAATTCTTTTTACCCGGATTGACAGAAACGAGCATGGCAAGCCCATTTTCACGGATTTTCCGCTTCATGTGGATGATACCCATTATTTCTATCCAGCCTCTACGGTGAAGTTGCCAATTGCAGTTTTGGCTTTGGAATGGCTCGAAGAACAGCAAATCGAGGGTTTGACTCTCGAGACAAACATGCTGACCGATTCCGTGAAACCTTCCCAAGTGCCGGCATTGGCTGATTCTACCTCCGAATCAGGTCTTCCCAGCATCGGTCACTATATCAAAAAGATTCTTTTGGTATCGGATAATGATGCCTCCAATCGACTGTATGAACTGATGGGGATGGACTACGTCAATCGGAAGCTTCGGGAAAAAGGATTGGACAACACCATCATTTTGCAGCGCCTGAGTTTTCCGGCTACTCCTGAGGAAAACAGAAATTTCAACCCTATCCGATTTGTGGATAAGTCCGGAAAAACACTCTTAGAACTTCCTGAAAGGCAATCTGACAGTGTCTATGTCGTGCCTGGAAATCCTAAAATTGGGAAGGCGTATTATGTAAAAGGAACCTTGGTAGAGGAACCTATGGATTTCTCCTATAAGAATAAGTTTGCATTATCGGATTTGCACGGAGTCGTACAGCGCCTGATTTTTCCTGAGTCCTTTTTGGAGTCTGAACGATTCGCCATCAATGAGGAGCATAGGAAATTCATTTTGAAATACATGAGTATGTTTCCTGCCGAAAGCGACTATCCTTCCTATGACCCGGTAGAGTATTACGATGGGTTTTCTAAGTTCTTCAAGTTTGGAACGTCAAAAGAGCCGATTCCCAATCGATTCCGCATTTTCAACAAAACAGGTTGGTCCTATGGGTACCTGATCGACGGAAGTTATTTCGTGGATTTTGAAAACGGGGTAGAGTTTTTTGTTTGCGCGGTAGGGTATTTTAATGATAACCAAACACTCAATGACGACACCTATGAGACGGACTCCATTGGCTTGCCTTTTTTCACCGAATTGGGTGAATATCTCTATCAGATGGAGCTGAGGCGGAAAAAGCAGATTCCAGCGGATTTGGCATCCTTTCAAATGGATTGGAAAAAATGAAGGATTTTTTGGAATACTTAAAATCCAAGACCACCCTGTTCTTGATGGGATTCTTTATGGTCTTTTATTTCGTCTTTGTGCAGGCTAATGTTTATCCTACCCTAACTTTCGATTTTTCGGTAGCGAAAGAAGCTAAGACTTGGTCGGAGTTGGGTTTTATGACCTTGTTTATTCTAGTTTCCCAATATTTTTGGTTTTGGAAAGCAAACAGAAAGTTTTTGGTAAAAAGAGATCCTAAGGGAAATTAGACTCTCTCCAGACTGGAAATTTTGACTAAGGGCTGTGGATAAGTATGGCCTAGTTGAATTTTTAATTCGCGTAATTGACTCGAATACAGTTCCCAAGGCTGGTGGATGGAGAATCCAGAAAGTGGCGCAAGTTCCGGAACCCAAATCCGCACATAATCTCCATTGGGATCGTAGTTTTTTGCCTGACGGAGAATATTGAAATAGCGGTTTTCTCTCGGGTCATTGCCTACACCACCCACATACATCCAGTTGCCCCAATTAGAGCAGACATCATAATCGATCAATTGGCTTTCAAAATAGCTTGCTCCCCAAGTCCAGTCAACACCCAGGTCGTTGACTAGGAAGCTTGCGACCAATTGTCTACCTCGGTTGGACATGAATCCCGTGGCTTTGAGCTCACGCATGTTGGCATCAATAAAGGGGACTCCTGTCTTCCCTTCCACCCAAGCCTCAAATTGAGACTTATCTCTGCGCCAGGAGTCCACTTGATTTTTTATTCCCCCCACATGGAATATTTTATCTCCGTGCTTTTGGGCGATAAAGCGAAAATAATCCCGCCAAATCAATTCAAATACCAGCCAATATGTGCTGTTGTTCTTTTTTCGTTGACGCTCATATTTTTTCACTTCCTCGAATATGGACCTCGGAGAAATGCACCCCAAAGCCAGCCATGGAGAAAATTTGGAGCTGTAATCCATACCAATCAGCCCATTCCGGGTTTCCTTGTAGGATTTGAGTAAATCTTTATCCCAAAAATAGGACTGAAGTCGCCCGAACGCTGATCGCTCTCCACCTTTCACCTTCATCCACGACTTCGATTCAGGCTCGGGTTTCTCCAGTCCAAGTTCTTTGAGGGATGGGATACCTGTCGAGGAGATATCCACTTCTTTAGTATAGTTTATTTTTGAAGGATTGGGGAAAGTCGGTCTTACCTTACTCAACTTTTCCACTTCCTTTCGGAAATGAGTAAATACTTCTGGGGTTTGGTTTACCGGGAAAGGCAAGTCATCCTTATGATAGAGTGTACTCTGCCAAAAACTTTCTGTAGGGATCCCCAAAGAAAAAGCCCCTTTTTCCAAGGCTGCTTCTACTTTTCTTTCTTCAGAAGTCACTTCCTTGGAAAAGAAGATGGCATCAACCTTAGCTTTTTCCGCTAGTTTGAGCAGCTCTTGTTCCGGATTCCCCCTTAGAATTATCAAATCTCCACGAAGCTCCCTGAAGGTTTTTTGCAAATCTTCCAAGGATTCCAAAAGGAATTGGGCCCGGAAGGAACCGGTCTTTGGCCATCCTATTTCCATTGTATCAAATTGTCTTGGATCCAAGACATAAACCGGGAGAACTTCTTTTCCCAATTGGATAGCCTTGGACAAGGTTTCATTATCTGAAACTCTGAGGTCATTTCGAAACCAAACCAGAACCCTGTTGTACTTCATGACTTGCGAACAGGGTGTTTAAGAAAAGTGTTTGAAAAGTTCCACAAAAAATATTTCCTTATTTTTGTTTTTTGGGAGAAATCGATTTCCTGTGTTCAGGCCCTGTTTTTTTTTGAGAAGTAGCCTGTTATTGTTCCTTTCGTGGGCTATTTTGGTCAAAAATCAAAAACCCATGCGAAACCAAACGTTATCTCTTCTTGCTTCAGTTTTGCTTTTTTCCTGTCAAGGAACCACAACTCCTGAATTGAGGATTTTCGAAGACTTAGCTACGCAGGAAGGGCTTTCCGGTAAGGCAGACTATTTGGCTTCTCCTTTTTCGGCGGCAGGCGACCGCATTTACCTTATAGGACATCAAAATGGTCAGTTTCCTGATTTGGGTTGGCACGTAGAGGGAGAGATGGGAGGCATTTGGCTGCATCCCATCAAACTGATGGATGGATTTACTGCTTCTGTGAGTTGGGATCAGCAGACCTATTGTCTCGATCAGGCAAAGACTTTTACCAATTATCCCTTCAGCAATCTCCATCATTTCCCTTTGGAAGGTTCTGGTGTCGAAGTGGAGCGGGTTCAGTTTGTCCCAGACGGAAAGGAAGGATTGACAGTACTTTTTCGAATCAAAAATGTGGATAAGTCAGAAAAAAAGGTTCGATTTCAGTTTAATGCCTTTGTAGATTTGATGCCGGTCTGGCTGGGTGAGCGTACAGGAATGATCGATCAGGCAGATATGGTTTCCTTTGATGAACTGACCAATACTTTTTCGGCCAAAGACCAAGGCAATCCTTGGTTTACTGTTTGGGGTACGACTGAGGGAGTTTCACTTTCCCCTCAGGATGGGCTTTCCTGTACTTTCTCTTCAAAAGGGAACGGTGCTGCAGTAGGCTTTTCACTGGAGGTAACTATCCCTGCTGGCGCTGAGCAGATTATTCCTGTTTTTATTGCGGGTTCTACCGAAAGTGAATTGAAGGCTATGGAAACCTTGGTAGATCTAAGGAAAAATTTAGATGCTGATTGGTTTGCCAAGAAAAGAAGATACGAGACTTTGGCCACACTTTCGGAAATAAAGATTCCAGACGTAGATTTGCAAAAAGCTTTTGAGTGGATCAAATACAATACAGATTGGCTGGTGCGGGACGTGCCCGGAATCGGAAGGGGTTTTGGAGCAGGCTTGCAGGATTATCCCTGGTGGTTTGGAGTGGATAGTGAATACACGATTCAGGGCTTGATTGCGACTGGTCGGAAGGATTTGGTTTACTCTACTTTGGAACTTATCCACAATCTTTCGGAAAAAGAAAACGGGAATGGCAGGATTGTACATGAAGTCAGTACCAACGGAGCGGTATTCAATCCTGGAAATATCAACGAGACTCCCCAATGGGCTTCTACCATTTGGGAAGTATACCGCTGGACTGGAGACCGGGAATTGTTGGAAAAATATTTCCCTTCAATTGAAAAGGGTTTGGATTGGTTGCTTCGGGAAAATGACAAAGACGGAAATCTTCTGGCCGATGGCTATGGGATGATGGAGATCCATGGGCTCAAATCCGAGATGATTGATGTTGCCGCCTATTCCCAAAAAGCCTTTGCCGATGCGGCAAAAATGGCTGAAATCCTCGGCAAAACTGAACTTTCCAAACGTTATCAACATACGGCTGAGGCTTTGGCTGCAAAGATCAATTCTGATTTTTGGGTGGAAGAATTCGGTAGCTATGCAGATTTTATCGGTACAGCTGAAGAGGCGCTACACCTGATTGAAGATGCGATAATCCGTGCTGATACCCTGGACAAACCTTGGGCTGTGGATGAATTGAAAGCAACAAAAGCCAAGTTATCCACATTACCAAAAGGACAAAAGCAAGGCTTTGTACTCTATCACAATTGGGTAGTCAATACGCCTATGGAAACAGGGGTTGCCGATCCTGAGAAAGCCAAAATCGCCTTGGCAACCGCAAAAAAATACACCAATCCTTTCGGCACTTTCGTGACGGGAATCGATCGGGATGAGCAGGCTGAAAATGAAGATGGGTCTTTTGCCGGAAGTAAGAGTTTTTCCTACACCGGAGCGGTGATGACTTTGCCCACAGGGGTTTCGGCCATTGGAGAAAACAACTACGGCAATCCGGATCAGGGATTGGATTACCTGAAGCGGATGACCAGAAGTTTTGGTTTTGCCCTGCCGGGTTCCATGTACGAGGTTTCTCCCGACTATGGCATGTTTACCCAAGCTTGGAACATGTATAGTTTTGGGGTGCCGATCGTCATGCAATTTTTTGGGATTCAGCCTGATGCCGGAAATAGGGTGATTTACATCCGTCCTCAAATGCCTTCTTCTTGGGAAGAGGCCTCTATTCAAAAAGTAATTGTGGGGGACAATGAAATTAACTTTAGCTATGTGGATAAGTCGGGAGCTCGGGTGATTGAGGTGGAGCAGACCCAGTCCAAATGGGGGATTTCCATCGAGATTCCTGAAGAGTTTTCCAAAGTGAAAATTTTGGGCAAAGAAGTAAGCTCGGACACCCAAAATGGCTACAGAAGAATCTTGATGACAGGAAAAAAAGTACGGGTGGAGGCGAGTAAATGAGTTAAGTGTTGGTAGATCCTTCTGAAGTCTCTATCAATTCAATTCTTACAGATTCAACCAATAATTCAACTTCAGCACCAAGGATCGCTGCTTGGGCATAAAGTCTCCCGGGAAGTAATTGTCCGTATAGACCAAGAAGAAATCCGAAACTGGGGCATATCTCCACTGCAGGCGGGTGTTGATATTCAGGTTGTCGATCTGATTGTTGTATTGGATAAAAGTGGTCCAAAATAGATTCTTGGTAAATGTCAGGTCAATCCTTGGCCCGACAAGGATCAAATCCGCATCGTTTTGTGGTTCCGGCAGTCGAATTCGGGCATAATTGAAATTCATGGAGATATTGGCAATGTAGCCTAGTCGCACCCCCATCTGACTCGTGACGCGCTGGATGTTTCCCGTAAAATATTGTCCAAACTCTCCTGTTGCCTCTATGTTGAATATTTTTCTGGGGTTGCTACGGTAATCTACCAAGAGATTTCTGAAGCGATAGTCAGATCCTGCTGGAAGGGCCTCTCCACCGGTTCTTGTGGGATCAAAATTATTGAACAGGTAGATGTATCGATTTCTTAGACTCAATTCCAACCTTGCCAGGGAATTGAATCGGACCTCGTAGCCTAAGTTGACGTCTCGGTCAGTGGTACCTAGCGTTTCATTCCAAAATCCCTCAAACTCCAGACTGGGCCCGTGGCGATTGATCAGTCTGGAATTGGGATAAAAAAGATAGCTCACATCCGGATTAAGTCGCTTGTAATCTTTTCTGGGAACAAATCCCACCTCGGGATTGAACTCCTTTCCCACGTCCTGATAGCTGAAACTCCAATTCCAATGCAAATCAGAATAAAGCACATAGGCATTGAAGGAATAAGGATTTTCTGTTTCTCCTGCTTCAAAGGTCCGATGATAAAAGACTTTACCAGTCCATCTGTTGTCTGCAGAGGCTAAGTTGAAGTCCATTCCCAACAGCCTGTTGTAGGCATTGGGATCAAAAAGCTGCTGAAATTCGTCCACAGCCAAAGATTCCCGATCCACGAAAATCAATCCGATATTGCTTCGTGTCCAGACTTTTCGTTGCACTGCCAGCACGCTGAAGTTTTTCCCCGCGATTCCGGCATCCTCATCGGTAGCGGTTTGCATATTCATCAGACCTACCCTCCAGTCATCGGTAACTTTTCCGCTCAAGCGGGCGCCGTAGATGATTTTACTCTGCACATTTTGTCCTGTTGCAGAGTCAATGTCCACTCCTATCCTTCTGGAGAAAAAAGGACGGGAACGCGGCTGACCAAAGCTGTCAAAGAGGTCGGCGTTTTCCAGGAAAAATTGCCTTCGCTCCGGAAAAAAGATCTCAAAACGGTCCAAATTGGTCACCTGCTCATCCACTTCCACCTGAGAAAAATCCGGATTGAATGTCAAGTCCAGATTCAATGCAGGTCCGATTCCTATTTTGGCGTCTCCTCCTGCAGTCGGGGTGAGGTCCTCCTGAGTTCCTTCCAGGAAATTTCTGGAGGTTCGGGCAGCGACATAGGGAATGATGGAAATATTGGCTGAAGATTTTTCCAATGCCTTCTCAAAGATCAGCTTTCTGCTGAAGGCTGTAGAAATGATGGGAAAATTTCTCGGAATCGGGGACCAGGAGCTTCTTTCTCCTTTATCACTGTCGATTCGGTAAAAATTGACGTTCCAGTTTTGGGCTCCGTCATTGAATCTCAAGGTGGAAAAAGGAATAATTACTTCCACTTGCCAATGATTTTCCATGATTTTGGCTTCGGCATACCATTTATTGTCCCAAGCAAGATTTAAGTCTTGGGATTGGGCCCCACCATTTGCCAATAGAGCTTCACGCTGTACTCCGTAGGGATTTACTCCAAACTGGAATGCATTGGTTTTGTCATTGAATGTATCAAAAACGAAGCTGATACCGTCATTTTGCTCACCTCGGTAATCTCTTCGAAGGGAAGTAGAGACATATTTTCTGGGCCCGAGATTTTCCATGATGGCGGCGATGTAGATGTTGTTTCCATCAAAAGCTACTTTGATTTTGGTCTGAGCAGCGGCCATTGAGGTATCCGAAGGGAAATATTGCATAAATCCCGTATTCCAGCCTTCTGGGTTGGTCCATATTTCCTCATCGAGCATTCCATCCAGCTGGATAGGCTCGTTCAGCAAAAAGGCAAATGCATTCGGTTCCGGATTGGGGGAAGATTGGCCAAATGCAGAAACAGAAGATGACAACCCCAGAATAATCAGGAGATAAGGAAGTTTCATAATCGGAAGGTGGTCACCAAAATTACTTTCTGCCGGGAGTTTTGATTCATTATTTTGATCAATGGCAGAATAGATAGGCGGAAGATTATTTTTCCAATCCGAACCCTGTCAAAACTAAATTTCTTGGTCCCCCATTTTTTCTGAATTCGCAGAGGTAAATCCCCTGCCAAATTCCCAAGGCAAGTTTTCCACCGGAAATAGGGATTTGCAGGCTTGTTCCGAAAAAAGCGCTCTTGATGTGTGCAGGCATATCATCTGCACCCTCGTAATTGTGGATAAACCGTGGATAAGTTTCCGGAATGAGCTCGTTTACAAAGGTTTGGAAATCTTTCCGGACCGTTGGGTCTGCGTTTTCATTGATGCAGAGTCCTGCTGAAGTGTGCTGGAGAAAAACCTGTAAAAATCCGATCCTGATTTGTCGGATTTCAGATAGAGCTTGCTCCACTTGCTCTGTGATCAAATGATAGCCTTGGGAAAAGGCTGGAAGTTGAACTTGTTTTTGAAAGTAAAGCGACATAATTGATGTTGAATAGACGCTCCTAATTTTCTGTGCTTTTTAGCATTTTTTCCAGGGTTTTGGAGGCGTGTTCGATCTGGAAATAGACAGGTACGGCCTGCTGCTCACCCTTTTCATCAATAAACACCATTTCCAAAATATCCACAAAGTTGCCAAACTGATCACTTCCCGAGCCCATTGTTCCAATCGATTGGCCCAGGAATAATTGGATAAAATTTTGCCCATCTGCCGGTCCTAGGGCAAAAAAGGCTGTTTCTGGGCTTGTTCCATCTCCAGACCAGGCCATCGCTTCCATGATCTTTTGAAATTTCCAGATTTCCAATCCGGATTCTTCTGGTCTCTCCAAATAATAAAGCGCGGCTGCTCTGCTCAAAATAGTTTGTTGGCTAACTGGCACTTTTGCCAAAAGAGAATCGGCACTTTCCAGTGCTTTTAGGTATTCGTTTTCTTCCACCCAATTGAAAATCTCCCGTTCTTTTTGAAAATATTCGTAGGGCTTGAATTCCTCCTCTGAAGTAAACCCGATTAACAGGTGAAGAATTTCCCGACCGTTTAAGGTGGTGTCTCCCTGATTAAATCTTGCCAACAGGGTAGAGTAGAAATATTCATTATTTGGGTTTTGGGCTCTGGCAAGGAAGTCTTCGAAATCCTGTTGGTAATTGAAATTCTGAGCCGTTATGGAAAAGGATATTCCGATCCATAAACAGGGGACGCATACCAGCGCTCGGGTGACATTCATATTCTTCCTACCGGGTTTTCTAAAGTCCCAATTCCATCAATTGTGATTTTGACCACATCTCCTGCCTGGAGTGTGAAATTATCCGGCACAATGCCCGTTCCGGTCATCATCAGGCAACCGATCGGAAAGGTGTTAGCCCGAAATAGCCAATCGGCCAATTCTTGGGGTTTTCTTTTCATCTGTGCCAACGTAGTTTCTCCCGAGGCGGCCATAGCACCGTCTCTGATAATCTCCAAGCGGATAGCAGTAGCGTCTGGAAGCATTTCTTCTTGCAGCAGGATACAAGGACCCACAGAAGCACAGCCTTGATATACTTTCGCCTGAGGGAGATAGAGTGGGTTTTCCCCTTCTATGCTTCGACTGCTCATGTCATTGCCTACGGTGAAGCCCTGCACTTTGCCTGAGGGAGAAATCAACAGGGTCAGTTCCGGTTCGGGGACATCCCAAGTAGAATCTTTTCGGATGTTCACTTTATCCCCGGGATTGGATACCCGGCTTGGTGTAGCTTTGAAAAAAAGCTCGGGGCGTTCTGCTCCATAGACCTTATCGTAGAAGTCAGCACCTCCTGCATCTTGAGATTCTTCCATCCGTGCAGTACGGCTTCGGTAATAGGTGACCCCAGCGGCCCAGATTTCCTGATTGCCCATCGGTGCCAAAAGGCCTTCTGCTTTGAGCTGTTCGGCATCTTCTGCAGAGATTTTTTCCCAATGGGAGGCTTCGGACTTCAATAGTTTGGGTAGATGTTCTCTTCCGAGTAGTTGATCCCAGTCGAGTTCTGGGCCAAGGAGTAGTTCAGAATCTGTCTCCAAAAGGGTTCCTGAGGTCAATTTAAAAAGGCGCATACGGCTTTGGGTTTGATGTTTGGCCTATAATTTATGAAAAAGGGATTGAAGCTAAGGCCTTGGAAAAAAACTTTTCACGCTTACCTTTGTTCCCAGATCATAAGGGGTGCCTTAATACAACGGGCTGAGATCATACCCATACGACCTGATCCGGGTAATGCCGGCGAAGGGAAATGAGAAAGCAGAGTAAACATTTCTAAGAATTTGACCAAAGCGGTACCCTTTGGGCAAGTGATGACTTGAATGCTTTGCTGTCGGGTAAAACAATCAACGGAAACCTCCCCTAGGCTTTCCCATGTTTCACTCAACCTCCCGAAAGGGAATAAGTATCATGAAAAAATTAATCTTTGGCCTCGCGCTTTGCTTGGCCAGTTCAGTTCTTTGGGCTCAAAACAGCATCAAAGGAAAAGTAGTGGACGCCCAGTCACAGCTTCCGTTAGTGGGAGCCTCTGTTTGGGCTGAAAATGCCGGAAGAGGAGCAGTCACCGATCGCGATGGGGTATTTGTCCTTAGTAAAATGCCCTCCGGAAATGTTGAAATCCGGGTTTCCTACCTGGGCTATGAGACACTAAAGACAAGTACAACCTTACCTACACAGGAACTCATAGAAATCCGATTGGAACCTAAGGATTTCCTTACTGAAGAGTTTATTGTTTCTGCTACCCGTGCTTCCGAAAACACGCCAACTACCTTTACCACGGTAGACAAGGCAGAGATCGCCAAGAGAAATTTGGGTCAGGACATTCCCATCCTGCTCAATTTTACCCCCTCGGTAGTGTCCCACTCGGATGCCGGAGCCGGGGTAGGTTATACCGGCCTTAGAATCAGAGGGACCGATCAGACCCGAATCAACGCCACCATCAATGGTATCCCCCTCAATGATGCTGAATCCCATGGGGTATTCTGGGTGAATATGCCTGATTTTGCCTCCTCGGTCGAATCCCTCCAAATCCAGCGGGGAGTCGGCACTTCTACCAATGGGGCGGCCACCTTTGGAGCGAGTCTGAACTTCCAGACTGACACGCGAAGGAATGAGGCTTACGCTGAGTTGGACAATGGCTTTGGCTCTTTCAACACCTGGAGAAATACGGTCAAAGCTGGGACAGGCTTGCTCAACAATCGCTTTGCGGTGGATGCCCGGCTATCCAAAATCACCTCTGACGGCTATGTGGACCGGGCCTTTTCAGATTTGAGCAGCTGGTTTGTTTCCGGTGGATATTACGGGGAAAAAAGCGTGATCAAGCTGATTGCCTTCTCCGGAAGGGAGCAAACCTACCAAAGCTGGTACGGACTGCCGGAATCCAAGCTGGAAAATGACCGAACCTACAACTTCTACACCTACGACAACGAAACGGACAATTACCAGCAGGATCACTATCAGTTGATCTATACCGGCATCCTAGGGTCCAACTGGAAAACCAATTTGGCCCTGCATTACACCTACGGTAGAGGATATTTTGAGCAGTACCGAGAGGATGATGCGTTTGAAAATTATGGATTGTCGCCGGTTCAGATTGGGAATGAGCTGATCGAAAGCACAGATATCATCCGTCGTCGCTGGTTGGACAATGATTTCTTCGGATTTGTGGGATCGGCAAATTATATCTCGGACGATGGACGCCTTGACCTGATTATCGGTGGTGGAGCCAATCGCTACGACGGGGATCATTTTGGAGAAATCATCTGGGCTCGGGTGGCAGGAAATACGGATATCCGTGATCGCTACTACGACAACAATGCGGTAAAAGACGATCGGAACATCTATTCCAAAGCGACCTTTGAGGTAAAACCCGGATTGAATCTATTCGGAGATTTGCAGGTGAGAGGGATAGATTATTCCTTCTTTGGGGTTAATGACGATCAGCGAATCGTGGACGGTCAGGAGTCTTACACCTTTTTTAATCCCAAGTTTGGATTCTCCTACGAAAAAGGTCCGCAAACTTGGTATGCGAGCTTTGCCGTGGCTAACCGAGAACCTACCCGCTCGGATTTTATTGACAATCCCATCACCGAAGTCCCAAGACCCGAACGGCTCAACAATATCGAGGCAGGGGTACGTGCAAAGACTGGCAACTTCACCTATAACGCCAATTTCTACTACATGGGCTACCAAGACCAACTGATCCTCACTGGGCAAATTAACGATGTCGGAGCCTACATTCGGGAAAATGTGGCTTCTTCCTACCGGGCAGGCATTGAGCTGGATGGAGCCTATGCCCTATCTCCGGCTTGGACTTTGGGTGGGAATATTGCTTTCAGCCAAAACAAAATCCGGGAGTTTACCGAATACATCGACGATTACAGCGTAGAGGAATTTCAGCAAGAGGCGTTTACCTATACCAACACGGATATCGCCTTCTCTCCAAATGTGGTAGGTTCTGCGATTATTGAGTTTAAGCCGAGCAAAAACCTCTCCCTTAACTGGCTGAGTAAGTACGTGGGTCGTCAGTTTTTGGACAATACGGCCAATGAAGCCAGATCGCTGGATGCGTTCTTTACCAATGACTTGCGAATCAGCTATTCTGCTACTCCGAGGTTTTTCAAAGGCTTGGAAGTCAACTTACTGATCAACAATATCTTCAATGAGCTATATGAGCCAAACGGCTATACGTTCAGCTACTTTGTGCCGGGAGATACAGGAAGGGAATTGATCACCGAAAACTTCTACTATCCTCAGGCAGGGACCAATTTCCTACTGGGATTACGAATGAAGTTTTAAAAATTGCTCACAGATGGCACAGATGAGCGCAGATAAAAATCTGTGAAAATCTGTGTCATCTGTGAGATCAACACAATTGAAGCCCTTTCTGGATTTGTGCCAAGGCACGAATCGCATCTTTCTCCCTGGCATAATCAAACACCAGCAGCTCATTTCCTTCCAGCTTTAGCACGCACTTGTAGGTGGTTATTTCAGAAGAAATTGTAGGGCTGATTCCATTGGGGAGGTTGCGGTGCTGATAGGTATGGTGGATCAATTCAGCATGATTTATCCCGGGAAGAGGTTCCCATTTGCCGGCTTTTACCCACAACATGCTTTGATATCTTTTGATCTTTTTCTTCTCAAAATCAATCAAGGTGCCGGAGAATGTAGAAATCAATCCCAAACCCAACAGTAAAGGGATTCCGCCAACCCAAAGTATTTTGGAAATAGGGGTAGATACCTCCAAAAAGAAAGGAGTAATCCAAACAGCTAGCCCCATTAAGATCGATACTGTTCCTGCAAGCAGATAGCCTGAATTTTTGTGGCGAGTATTGTGATGAAAGAGTAGCAAAAGAATAATTCAATTAGGAAAATAAAATTTATTCGCTGCCAAGAGTAAGAATATTCTCACAGATCACACAGATGAAAACAGATAAATTTGATCTGTAGATATCTGTGTCGTCTGTGAGCTATTCATTTTTCCTGCTACTCAGCAAGGCAAAAAACCACTCGTTTGAATATTAATTCCCCGTTCCTAATCTTTCTTTTCGAAGGGCTCCATCGGCAGCCAGTTGATTCAAATATTTGGCAGCGGTCATGCAGGAAACTCCGAGATCTCAGACTTGGATAAATGGACCGGTTTTCAAGCCATACTTTGTAAATAAAGGAAACATTTGCTTTACATGGGGAGTGCGATAGGTAAAGGAAACAAGCTTTTCTTTACATAAGCAGGAGTCTTTGCTAAGATTTTCCAATTTTCTTTACAGAGTCAAGGCAGTTTGTAAAGCAACTTATCATATAGGAAAAAGGCCAATGATTATCTTGAATCCTTGGCCTTTGCAGTTTTTTTAAAAGATCTATCAATCCGGAAATTGTGACTTATCCATTCCCGGCACGATTCGCAGCGCATTTTTGTAATACACTTTTTTCAATACCTCATCCGGAAGCCCCAATCCATACATGGCCCAAAAGGCATGGTACTTTTTGTAGTAGGGGAAATATTCGTCCTCAGTTTCCAAAACCCGGAAGTAGGTGTGGAATTCTTCGGGGTTGTAGGCGTCTTTGCCGAATAGCAATCTGTCCTGATATCGGATAAAGAACTCTTTGGCTCTTCTCGGCTGTCTTCCAAACTCCGCAATCACCGCTCCGATGCCAAAGTTGACGTTGGGATATTTTTCCAAATGCGCACTCGCGGCGTCGAGGTCATTGGCCATCCAGCCCATGTGGGCATTGATGAAGGTGGTTTTGGGATGCTTTGCAAATACGTTGTGCTGCTCTGCGATGATTTGCTCAAAGGGCACCGGGTCGGTATCGGATCGCTTTCGGTTGGGATTCAGTTTCAGTTCCAGCCACCGTTCGTTGTTGGCATCCATAGGTTGCCAGAAAGGCGCCGGATCTGCTGAGTGAATGAGCACGGGGATTCCCAATTCCCCGGCTTTTGCCCATACCGGATCCAAATCGGGATGATCCACGGGGATTCGGTTGCCATTGATGTCTTTGGAGTTGAGCCCGAGACTTTTGTAGATCTTCAGACCCACAGCCCCTGCAGCTACATCTTCTTCCAGCTCCTTGACAGCGATTCGGCTCCAGTTTTCATCCCCAAATCCAGCAAAATTCAGATTGGTAAATACCATGAATCTTCCCGGTGCATGGGTATTGAACTCCCTGATCATAGCTCGAATGTATTCCTGTTGGGTATTGCTGTCTCCCCTGCCAAATCCTCTTCCGCTCAGATTGACCAGCACTCCCATGTTGAGTTCTTCCATTTCTCTGACCAGCTGATCGATTTTTTCCTCATTGATGCCTCCCTGATGGCTATGGATATCCACAAAGGGGAATTTGGCACGAGTGACCGGATTTTGGGGGACTTTCAGCGTGGAGGGGGGATTGTATTCTTCGAAGCTCATTTCCTGGGCAAATGCTGAAGTCATTCCCAACAGGAAGAGAATCAGAAGATTTAGATTTTTTTTCATGGAAATAAGATGTTAAGATTTTTGGCAAACAAGAACAAACAAAAAGAAATCCTGACTTTCAAGCCAGGATTTCGATGCATCAGCGGGCTGTACCCCCATCGATGACCTGTCCGAAATAAATGGCATTCATAAACAGCTTGTTGGTGCCAAACCAGAATGCCCGGAAGTTCATGTTATCAGCAAATCCGATGACTCTTCCTCTGCCTACTGCAGACACCCTAATCACTGCACTTTGCTGCAATCCCGGTAAGTTGCTCGGGTGGAGATAGCCTGAGGCTAATGGGTTTTGGGTATAAACCAAAGGATTGGCGTACGGATTGGAAGAGGGCTCGAGGAAGAAGTTATCATTTCGGAAGGTGTGGATTTCTCTTTCCTGATAGCCATAGCCTATTGGATGGGTGATATCCAAGTTGGCTTTGAAGATGGCCCCAAAGGTTCCTTTGGCTCCGGTGGCATTGTCATAATCCGCATAGCTTTTTTGCAAACCTTTTTCGGAATTATCCACCATTCGCTGGGCAAAGTTTCCGATTTCATTTTGGATCAACCAACGAACTGCTCCTCCTTTTGCAATCAGGGTATTCCCGGCACTGACCCAAGACTTGATCGCATTGGCACCAGAGCCTCCCAGCCTTCCGTAGTTGCCGTCGGCCATGATGATTACATTGTATCGGGACAGATTGGCTCCTGACATGGCATCCAGAGGAAGCAGGGTGATCGGTATATTCATTCGCTGATCGAGCAGGTGCCAAATCTCTCCTGCTTCGTAACTATCCACACCGCCATCAACCAAAAGTGCAATTTTTGGCGCATCAAGAGGACTCATGAAGGTGGATCCTAAATTGGCTCCGGAAGTGTATCCGGTCGTCAGCGCGTGGATATCCACGGTGGACATTTTGGCGATTTCCTGAAGCTTGCTGTGGAAGGCCAAATCGTCCATTCCCGATTCTCCTTTTCCTATCAAAAGCGTGCCTCTACCAAATGTCTTCCCTTCTTCTGTGGAAAACTCGGTATTGGATACCCGAACGAGAAACTTTGCTTTCATCAACTGATAGGCTGCCTTGGGCGCATAGTAATCAGTCCACTCCATGGCATACTGATAGGCTCCCGGCTGACCGATGACCTGTCCTTCCCGAAGAGTAAATGAGTTTTTATCGACAGGGCTGACACTGGCCAAATTCAGAATCTTGCTGTTTAGCGCCATGTAGTCCAGACCGAAAGCCATGGGATAGGTCCAAGCTGAGATGTCATAGAAAAGGCTGTCCTCGAAGGTGGTGCGGGTCTCAAACATAGCCTTGATCAATCGGTATTGGGGTTGATCGGCAGGGACGATGTAGGAGTTTTCCTTTTTGAACTCTTGTCCGTTGATGGTCACGTCTTCATTCAGGGAAAAGACTTTGATATCATGCTGAAGGATCAAATCTGCCAGATGAAAGCTGCGTGCATCATCCGATTGGGTCCCGAAAATGTAGGCCTTGTTGACATCAGCAGTGGTTTCGTTTTTTATCTCGGTGTAGAAATCCTTCATCCACTGATTGAGCTCCACGCGCATTTCTTTGGCGGCCTGGTAGGAAGAAAGATTGGCAGTAAACTGATTTCTGATGGTGAATGGAAAGCTTAACAGCCCATTGGCACTTTCCTGTAAATGCCCTCTTGAGCTAGCCTGCTCAAACAGGATTCCGATGGAGCCCTGTACATCCGGATAGGTAGAGCCTTTTCCGTAGTAGAAATCATCGTAGTTCTCCTGATTGTAGTACAACGACCCGATTTGATCCAAGGCTTTGGCGTGGTAGGTTCCGATTTTCTCAGTCAGTTCAAAATTCTTTTTTGGAGTCAAAGGATGGACCCGAGATGGAACACCTGGCTGAAAAAAGAAGGTGCTGTTGGTTCCCATTTCGTGGAAATCCAAGTGAATATTGGGAAGCCAGCTTTGGAACACGCGTACCCGATTTCTGGATTCGGGATGTTGTACAGGCAGCCAGTCCCGGTTAAGATCAAACCAATAGTGATTGGTCCGTCCTCTCGGCCAGGCTTCGTTGTATTCCCGGCCTGCGGGGTCTCCATTGAGGTGGTAGGCCTTGTGAGAATTGACCCAAGAGGCAAAGCGGTTTAATCCGTCGGGGTTGATGGCCGGATCGAGAAGGAGGACGATGTTTTCCAGTTCGGAGGCGATTTCATTCGCTGCTGCAAAATGATATGCCGCCAAAAGGGAGGCATTGGCCCCAGAGGGTTCATTTCCATGGACAGAATAGCCCATAAACATGACCACAGGCATATTCTGTATGTCCACCGAGCTTCCGGGTTCACGGAGTTTGGCCCGATCGGCTTTGATCTGATCTAGTTTGGCCAGATTGGCAGGTGAAGAAATAGTCAGGAGCGTCTGCGGTCGTTTTTCGTAAGAGCGACCTGTTTCCTCAAAGATCACCCGATCTGAGGCTTCAGCCACGGCTTTCATGTACATGACCAGCTGATCATGGGTGACGTGCCATTCTCCTACTTCGTAGCCCAAAACCTGCTTGGGCGTCGGGATGGCGGGATTGTAAGTGTATCCTTTGGGAAGGTAATAACTCAGATCCTGAGCGAATGTGAGCAATGCAATCAGAGCTAAAAGCACCGATAGGGTGAACTTTTTCATGGAGTGAAATTTTATCAATTGACTAAATTCTTAACTACTTTGATCAAAAAAAGCTATTTTAGACGGGTGGTAAAAATAATAGAACAAACGACATGGAATTGATTACACCTTCGTATGGATTGATTTTTTGGCAACTTTCTATCTTCATTTATTTTGGGTTTTGGGTCTACGCCTTGATCGATTGTTTAAGAAGTGACTTTCGAGGACCTAATCAAAAGTTGATCTGGATAATTCTGATTCTTTTTGCTCCAATGGTAGGGACTTTTCTCTACCTGAGCATGAGCAGAAGGACCAAGGAAAAAAGGGGATTTAATCCTGATTTTTCAAAAATTTCCAACTCATTAAAAGATTAAATATGGAATTAGCCTTTATTCAAAATATCGGTGGAGGATTTTTGATTTTTCTCCTCTTTTCCCTAGCCTATTTCATTTTATGGGTTTATTGCATCCTTGATGTGATTCAGTCGGAGTTTAAGGATCAGAATATGAAATTAATCTGGATAGTGATACTCCTTTTTGCCCAGGGATTTGGACCAATTGCCTACTTGGTATTGGGCCGAGGAACAAAGAAAATTGCTTAAGCTATGCTGAAAATACTCGGATTTCTTGTCTACGCTTTCACCATTTACGATGTGGTGACCAGTCGATTTGCCAATTCCAATGACAAATTGATTTGGATTTTGATCGTGCTCCTGCTTCCCTTGCTGGGGACCATTCTTTGGTTTGCCATTGGGAGGAATAAGCGGATTTGAGTCAATGTATGGAAAGACCTATACTTAAGCTCGAAAAGAGACTCTTGGATTGGGTTTTGGAAATCCTCAATCTGTGTGTTTTGGGGTTTCTTTTGATTTACCCACTGATTTATTTTTCGGAAATTCCAGATACGATTCCCATTCATTTCAATCAAGAGGGGAAACCTGACGGATTTGGCTCAAAAAATACCATTTGGATTCTTCCCTGTATTTGAGTTTTCCTCTACTTGCTCTTGGGTCTTTTCAGAAGTATCCCTCACGTTCTGAATATCCCCGTGGAAATCACTTCCGAAAATGCTGAATTGCAGTATCGACTTGTCACAAGAATGTTAAGTTGGCTAAGCTTGTTGATCCTTTTGATCTTTTCGACCCTGGTATACAAAGTGGTTCAGGCTGGTTTTGACGACACGATGACAATAGGCTATTTCTTTTCACCCCTATTTATTGGAGGTCTTTTAGGGATATTGGGAGGCTATATTTTTCTCGCGTTTAAGAATAAATAAGGAAAGGCTTAAATTCCTCATAAAGCCTCTGGCCCGAGCCTTAATACTATGACCTATTTGAAAATGCGATTATTTACTGGTGAAAAATATCTCTCAAAGCCGCCGAAAGCTCGAAAAACTCAAACTGGAATCCAGCTTTTTGGATTTTCTGAGAAGACACCCTATTTCCTCCCAAGACCATCGCGGCCATTTCTCCCAAAACCAATTTGAGGGCAAAACCCGGCACCCCGATTCCCAAATAGGGCTTCCCTTTGGCAGAAGCCGCCTCTTGGGTCAGTTGCTGATTGGTAGCCGGATTGGGTCCGACTGCATTGTATACTCCTTGTAGGGTGGTTTTTTCCAAGGCAAAAACAAACATCCTGGCCAAATCCTCAATATGAATCCAACTCATCCACTGATCACCTGAGCCCAAGGGGGCAGCTACAGGAGGCTTGAGCATTTCACCCAATGCGCCGCCGTCTGCATCCAGCACAATCCCGATTCTCAGAAGAACGGTCCGTAGGTGCAGGGCTTCCATTTTTTTGGTTTCATTTTCCCAGGCAATCACCACTTGGGCCAGGAAGTCATCTCCCGCGGGACTGTTTTCATCCACTAATTTTGTTCCGGTATTGAATCCATAATAGCCTACTGCCGAGGCAGAAATGAAAGTGCTTGGTTTGTTGATAGCCTTTTCAATTGCAGAATAAAGCAGTTTTGTGCTTTGGGTTCTGGATTCTAGAATCAGCTTTTTCCGCTCTGGAGTCCAGCGCTTTTCAGCGACTCCTGCACCGGCCAAATGAATCACGGAATCTGCCCATTCCATGGCTTCCGGATCAATTTTTCCTTTTTCCACATCCCACAAAAAACTCTTTTGCCCTTGGGCAGACCGGCTCAGCCAAGCTACTTGATAGCCCTTCTTTTCCAAAAGTCGGGTGATTTGCTGACCGACTAGGCCTGAACCTCCAGTGATGAGAATGTGATTCATACTTGATTTTTTTATTTAACCCAAAATCCAAGGATTGGTTGAAATGTACGGATTTGCAACACTTTCCCGATCAGTTTTGAGCGATTAATAATTGTCATTTAATTCCAAATCTCTGAGTCGATTCTTTTCTTTGCTCTTCGCTAGTTACAATCTACATCTTGATTTTGGTTCGATATCTACTCCAATGGTTGGGATTTGGTTTGCTTGTGGGCATTTTGTCCGGTTCAGCTTCGGCCATCTTTTTGGTTTTGCTGGATTGGGCTACTGAAACCCGTGAAGCAAACCTATGGCTTTTGGCTCTTTTGCCTCTGGCTGGATTCGGTATCGGGTATGTTTATTACCATTATGGGGCCAATTCTGTGCAGGGAAATAATCTTCTTTTGGAGGAGCTCTATCAAACCAAAAATCCGATTCCTCTACGAATGACCCCTTTGGTTTTGTTTGGGACGATTTTTACGCATTTGTTTGGTGGCTCGGCCGGACGGGAAGGGACTGCAGTGCAAATGGGTGGATCCTTGGCCGATCAAATCCAAAAGTGGATTCCATTGGATGCCGAGGATAGGAGAATACTTTTGATTTGTGGAGTGGCAGGAGGTTTTGCTTCCGTATTTGGTACTCCATGGGCTGGTGCTATTTTCTCTTTAGAGTGGATGCTTTCCGGCAGATTCAGGCCGCGATCAATTTTTCCTGCAGTGTGGTCGGGTTGGGTGGCCCACGTCATTTGTGAGTGGGCTTGGGGAGTGGGCCATACTTCGTATTCCATTCCCGAGATAGCTCCGCATACGCTAATCAATCTTTCGTGGATTCTTGTTGCCGGGATCGCCTTTGGGCTAGCCGGAAGACTTTTCGCAGAAACGGGGCATTGGATTGGAGCGGCGTTCAATAAGGTGATTTCCTATCCTCCTCTCCGTCCTTTGGTGGGGGGAGTATTGGTGGCAGGCTTGGTATATTTGACCGATGCCTATACCTATATCGGTTTGGGGGTTCCGAGAATTTTAGAAGCATTTGAGACGCCTTTGCCTTGGTATGATTTTTTGGCAAAAATCGGTTTGACCGGCCTGACCTTGGGCTCGGGATTTAAAGGAGGGGAAGTCACTCCGCTATTTTTTACCGGAGCTACTTTGGGCAATGCCCTTTCTGTCTGGATTCCGCTTCCTTTGGCCTTATTGGCGGGATGTGGCTTTGTGGGAGTCTTTTCCGGAGCTACTAATACCCCAATGGCCTGTACGGTGATGGGCATGGAGCTATTTGGATATGAAGCAGGTATTTTTCTGGGATTGGCTTGTCTGACGGCCTATTTGTGCAGTGGAAAAGGGGGTATTTATTCCGCTCAGGACTTAAGCAAAAAATACTTTTGGCGGGGCTAGGCCTTCTTTTCCCCACAGATTCTGCAATAATTATCTTCTGGCTCCAATGCGTCAAAACCACAGTGCAAACAGGTCTTGAGCTTTTCGTAGTGGCTTTTTCTCTTTCTGTTTGCCATCTCAGAAGTGACAATCCCGGTAGGTACAGCTATGATTGCATAGCCCAACAACATAATCAGGGAGGCTGCAAATTGGCCTAATGGGGTAGAAGGGGTAATATCTCCAAAACCTACCGTTGTTAAAGTCACAATTGCCCAATACATAGAAACCGGAATGCTCGTAAATCCATGATCGGGACCTTCGATGACAAACATCAAAGTACCCATAACCAGCACGATGGTCAATACTGAAAAAAGGAACATCTGGATTTTTGCAGCACTGGCTTTCAAAGAATCTCCGATGAAATCCGCCTCGGCGAGATATCGGCCCAATTTCAGAATTCTGACTATTCTCAATAAGCGAAGCGCCCGTACTACCGACAACAGTTGCGTATTGGCCACAAAAAAGCTGAGGTAAACAGGAAGAATGGCTAATAAATCCACCAATCCATAGAAGCTGGTGACATACTTGAATGTCTTGCTCGTAAGCCAGACTCGAAGCCCATACTCAATGGTGAAAAGAAAAGTAAAGGCCAATTCCAGCACATAAAATAACTCCCCGTATTTGTCGTGTAGTGAACCAACGGAATCCAAAATAGCGACTGTAACCGATCCGAAAATCAGTACTAAAAGAACAATATCGAAGAGTTTGGATGCCCGGTCATCTGAATCAAATACGATGTGGGCGAGGCGTTTTTTGTTCAGATACATGAGGGAATTTAGGAAAAAAGATGCTAATCCAAATAGTAAACCCGCTTTACCCTTGAGCTGATATTGGTCAGTAATTCATAAGGAATGGTTCCGATCCGATCAGCCAAATCCCGCAGAGGGATTCCTTCTCCATAGATGATGGCCTGCTCCCCTTCTCTGACTTCAGGGATTTGGGAAATATCCACCATGGTCATATCCATGCACACATTTCCGATCACAGGAGCTTTTTCTCCCCGGATTAAGACATAGCCTTTCCCCATCGAAAATCTCCTGTCAAATCCATCTGCATAGCCGATGGCAAGGGTAGCGATGGTGCCTCCTTCAGGAAGTTGACCCCTTCTTGAATAACCCACGGTAGAACCCGGAGCAAGCGTTTTAATCTGGGAGATGGTTGTTTTTAGTGTACTGACTGCCTTCAGCTCATGATGGTGCTTTCCGGTGACTTCTACCCCATACAGCCCGATTCCCAGTCGGACCATGTCCATTTGATACTCCGGAAAGCGAATAATCCCGGCAGAATTGAGTGCATGAATCAGTGGTCGATAGGTCAAAATGGATTCAATCTCTTTTTTCATCTCCATAAACTGTTCGAGCTGCTTCAAGGAAAAGTCATGGTGAATTTCCTCGTCCGCACCCACCAGATGAGTATAAAGACTGGCGATCTTTAGTTCAGGATAGGTTGCGATCAAGCCTTTGAGCTCTGCAAGATGTTTTGATTCAAAGCCCAATCGATGCATTCCTGTATCCAAATCGAGATGAATAGGAATCTTGATTTGATGCAAGGAAGCATACATACCAAGTTTTTTTAAAAAAACGGGACTAAATACCACAGGCTCCAGCTGATATTCCCGAAGCAGGTCGAAGGACGCTTCGACGGGATTCAATACCATAATGGGTAGGCGAATACCCTGATTTCTTAAAGCGACTCCTTCATCTGTAAAAGCTACTGCAAGATAGTCGGCACCCAAGGTCTGTAAATGGTTGGCAATTTCTGTAGCCCCTCCACCATAAGCAAAGGCCTTGACCATGACCATAACTCGGGTTCCTGGCTTTAGCTGTCTTTTGTAGAAATTGAAATTGTGAGTCAGGGCGTTGAGGTTGATTTCCAAAGTTGTCCCATGAATCCGCTGCTGCAGGCGATTGACTATCCTCTCCAAAGCAAAATCCCGTGCGCCGGTTACCAATATCAGGTCATTTTGAAAAGAGGTAAGTGGTAGGGATTCGAGCAGATCTTCCGTAGTATGAAACAAATCGGATTGCTGAGGAAAGGCATCAGCGAGTCTTCTGATCTCCTTTCCCACTGCCAAAATCCTGTCAATCCGGTAGGATCGGATGAGATCAGCCACCTCAGCATAGATTTTTTCGGGTGAGCCTTGCTGGAGAAGATCGGAAAGAATCAGCACTTTTTGCCTCTTAGGTCGCTGCTGACTCATAAACTCCAAGGCTACTTTGAGCCCTGCCAGATCATTGTTGTACGTATCATCGATCAGAAGGCAATCGTTGATTCCGGGCTTCAGGGTGAGCCTCATATCCACTTGGCGCAGTTGATCCAACCCCTGCTGAATCGATTTGGGGTCTTCTCCTAATGTCAGAGCCGCCACCAAGGCATGAGTGGCATTTTCCAAGGAAGCCTGATCCGAAAAAGGGACTTGGAAGGTATAGGTACTCAGATTTTTTTTGACTAAGACTACACGGGTCCGATGGTCTCCATTTTTGTAAGAAATTCTAAAATCAGCGTCTTTTTTCTGAGACCATGAGATCAATCTGGAGGCGTCCACCCCATTTTCTATTTCCTGACTGAGTAGGTTTTGATCCCGGCAATAGATCAAAAACTTGGATTCCCGAAAGAGAATTAGCTTTTCCCGGATTTTCTCCCGTATGGTGGAAAAGCCCTCTTCGTGTGCGCTGCCTATATTGGTAAAAATGCCCAAATCCGGACGAATAATTTTCTCCAAAGTGGCCATCTCTCCGAACTTGGATATGCCGGCTTCCAAAATGGCTACTTGGTGGTAAGGATGAATCCCAAAAACAGACAAAGGCACCCCCACTTGGGAATTGTAACTTTTTGGGCTTTTGGCTACGCTGAATTGTTGGCTAAGGAGTTGGCCAAGCCATTCTTTGGTGATGGTTTTTCCATTGCTTCCCGTTATGCTCAGTACCGGACCTGTAAAAAGGGAGCGTTGATAGGCCGCTAACTGCTGAAGAGCGACTTTGGTGTCTTTTACCAAAATAAAAAGCGCTTGGGAAAGCATTTGTTCTGATGTATCAAAATCCTCATGGACCAGAAAGTGCTGCACTCCTTGCTTGATGAGAATAGGGATAAAGTTTGCTCCGTCTGCTTTTGCTCCCCGCAGGGCTACAAAAAGAGTCTTGAAAGGCTGTAGAATTTGTCTGGAATCAATACTAATTTGGCTAAATTCAGCATCAGCAGAAACTCCCAGAAGTTTTCCTCCTGTAATACTTAGAATTTCCTCCGGTTTCAGACTCTGAATCATCTATTCCTCCTCTTCTTCTGATTCTTGGACTTTGTTTTTCTTTTTGAAAAAGACTTGCCGCACCCACCTTGGAAGGAAAATCGCACCCAAAATCAAATACGGGTAGTAGGACAAAAGCCTCCATAAGATGCTGGTTACAAAAGTGTAACCCCCCAAAAACTGACTGAAAAACTGACCGAAGAAAAACTCTGCCGTACCGCTGCTGCCCGGTGTCGGAGAGATCATCATGACGATCCACATGATCACCTGCCTCGCAAATACGATCACATGATCCATCAGGTCCAGTTCAACAAAAGCTCCAATCAGGGCATTGAGCATCAGATATCGGGAGGACCAGATAAAGATCGTAATCCCGATGATTGGCAGCCAGTATTTATACGTTTTTCCTGCCAGTTGTCGGGAGGCTTCGATGATTTGGTTGCCATACTCCTGGGCATCGTGTTTCCATTTACGAAGAAATTTGATCGAGAAAATCTTGATCAGAACCCACTTAAATACCCGGGGCTTATAGAAAAGGGCTGCGGCCATAACCAGACTGTATCCGGCATAGAGCCCATAGCTCAGCCAGAAAATTGCCTGCAGGCTATCCCCAAGCTGGGTCTCCAAAAGTTTGCTGTCGGGAAAGATATTACCCTGCGCCAGGTAGAGAATGATCGGAGCACCGATTACAAAAAACAGGTTGTCCAAGATTGCGGTTACCATTACGTAGGCAATGGCTTTCCCCATCTTTATTCCTTCTTTGTTCAGAATAAAAATAGCTACTGCAGTACCTCCTACCACTGAGGGGGTTACCGCCGAGGCAAATTCCCATAGAATAATCACATAGATTGCCCGTGTCCATGTGAGATGCCGGTCTGTAATCTCCCGAATTCGATAGACGTAGCCAAGGTCCCTAAAAAAGATCACCAGAATTGCCAAAAGGATATAGGGTGTGGAAGCGTCAAAAACAGACTTGAGATTGGACGCATTGATATTGGGATCCATGTAAAACATGGCAAAAACAATCCCCAACCCGATTAGAACAGGCACCCAAACCTTGTTGGGGTTGAGTGTTTGGAAGATTTTTTTGTTATCTACCTTCATAATCAGGCTGCAGCGACAGGCTCAGTCTTTTCTACCCAAAAATTGTTGTACCCTTCTCCGATGATAATCGTGACTTGGGAGAGCTGAAGGAGCTCGAGTATAGCGAGAAAGGTGTAAATCACAAAAATCTTTTCTGGTTTGTAATCAATGAAATCGGTAAATGGGACTTGTTTTTTAAAGCTGGTTTTTTCCAAAACGAAATTTTTTTGCTGTTCGATGGTATAGGGATACTGGATTACCGTGTGCTTGGTTTCCTCAGTTCTCGCGGCCATCTTGGCCATGCATCTTTGGAATACTTTGAGGAGTTTGTAAAGGTCCACATGCTGCATTTCAGCATCGACATCCTCTACCTTACTTAGTGCCTGAAGCTCCCTCAGGATATTCCCTCTTTTTTCTTTTGCCATCCGATCTGAT
Organism: Algoriphagus confluentis; assembly: GCF_036245625.1. Classification (NCBI taxonomy): domain Bacteria; kingdom Pseudomonadati; phylum Bacteroidota; class Cytophagia; order Cytophagales; family Cyclobacteriaceae; genus Algoriphagus; species Algoriphagus confluentis. The sequence continues at coordinate 137,889 of NZ_BTPD01000008.1, read as the reverse complement.
TCCATGTCAGAAAGGTCGGCTACCACAGATTTGTACTTTTTATATTCTAAAAGGTTCCTGACGAGTTCTTCCCTCGGATCAATCTCTTCTCCGTGTTCGTTGAGATCAGGACGAGGAAGCAGCATTCTGGATTTGATTTTCATCAAGGTAGCAGCAAACAGAATAAACTCGCTGGCTACTTCGATTTCCATTTTTTCCAAATGATGGATGTACTCCAGGAAATCGTTGGTAATCTTGGATATAGGAATGTCATAAATATCCAGTTCGTCCCGCTCAATAAAAAAAAGCATAAGGTCGAACGGTCCTTCGAATAAGGGTAATTTGATCTCGAAACTCACCGGATATTTAAATATTTGGGTTAATTTTGCCTCCTTGTAGCCAAAGATATTCAATTCAAATAAAATAATTGGGGCTCAGCCAAATAATGCACTTTGGATAAAATTGAGCAGTTGAATTTCCTAATCAAACAAACTCTTTGGCCTGCAAGTTGTTTCCAGACTAAAAGAAACTCACTCGACTATGTCTATATCACCCGGACCGATTCTTTCCCAGATCAATTCCCCAGCGGATTTAAAAAAATTTTCGAAAGACAATCTGGTTCAGATTTGCGATGAACTCAGGCAGTTTATCATCGACAATGTATCCGTTTACGGGGGCCACTTCGGGGCCAGTTTGGGTGTGGTTGAACTGACAGTTGCCTTGCATTATGTGCTCAATACCCCTGAAGATCAGTTGGTTTGGGATGTGGGGCATCAGGCTTACGGGCACAAAATTCTCACCGGGCGTAGAGATCAATTCCATACCAACCGGGTGTACGGAGGCCTTTCCGGCTTTCCCAAAAGAAAAGAAAGCGAATTTGATACGTTTGGAGTGGGCCATTCCAGTACCTCCATTTCCGCAGCCTTGGGAATGGCCGTAGCCTCCAAATACAAGCAATCCAACATTCAGCATGTGGCCGTGATCGGTGATGGATCTATGACTGGCGGGATGGCTTTTGAGGCCATGAATCATGCTGGTGTGAGCGATACCAATCTGTTGATCATTCTCAATGACAACTGCATGTCCATTGATCCCAACGTCGGAGCGCTCAAAGATTATCTAACGGATATTACCACGTCTCACACTTACAATAAGGTGAAGGATGAAGTATGGAAAATGCTGGGCAAACTGAGTAAGTTTGGCAGCAGTGCCCAAGAAGTGATTTCTAAAGTCGAAGGAGCAATCAAATCTGCCGTACTAAAGCAGAGCAATCTTTTTGAATCCCTCAACCTCCGTTACTTTGGTCCTGTAGACGGACATGATGTGGATCACCTGGTGGAAATTTTAAGAGACCTTAAAGATATTCCGGGCCCAAAAATTCTTCACTGTGTGACCGTGAAAGGCAAAGGTTATGAGCCGGCCGAAAAAGGAAATAAAACCACTTGGCATGCTCCTGGGACTTTTGACAAGGTGACCGGAGAGATCTTCAAAAAAGTGCCTACTTCACCTCAAGCTCCTAAATACCAGGATGTCTTTGGTCATACAATCGTGGAATTAGCCGAAAAGGATTCCCGTATCATGGGAGTGACGCCGGCTATGCCTTCGGGTTCTTCGCTCAACATTATGATGAAGGCCATGCCTGACCGGGCATTTGATGTGGGGATTGCAGAGCAGCATGCGGTGACCTTTTCTGCAGGATTGGCTACCCAGGGTTTAGTACCATTCTGTAATATCTATTCGTCTTTTATGCAGCGGGCCTATGACCAAGTCATCCATGATGTCTGCTTGCAAAACCTTCCGGTAGTATTCTGTCTTGACAGAGCGGGATTTGCCGGAGCGGATGGACCTACGCATCATGGGGCCTACGACATCGCTTATTTCCGATGTGTACCCAATTTGGTGGTCTCCGCCCCAATGAATGAAGAAGAGTTGAGAAACTTGATGTATACAGCCACTCAGTTTGGTGGCCCATTCTCAATCCGTTATCCTCGCGGAAATGGAGTCATGCCAGAATGGAAAACTCCAATGAGAGAAATCCCGGTCGGCCAGGGAAGAATAGTAAAAGAAGGAGAAGATGTGGCAATCCTGTCCATTGGGCACATTGGCAATTATGCTGTGGATGCCTGTCAGACTTTGACTAAAGAAGGATTGAACCCTGCGCATTATGATATGCGCTTTGTTAAGCCGCTGGATGAAGAGATGCTACATGAAGTTTTTGGTAAATTCAAGAAGGTAATTACCGTTGAAGACGGAGCCCTGATGGGAGGTTTTGGATCTGCCGTGCTGGAATGGATGATGGACCACGGTTACTATGCGCAAGTAAAGCGCTTGGGTATTCCAGATGCTATCATCGAGCACGGAGAGCAGATTGAGCTTCACAGAGAATGCGGATTTGACCCAGAAGGTATTGCTGAAGCTGTACGCGCTCTAGCAGAGGTGCAGATTGCCTAATCACAAGCATTATGATCCATTTTTTTGAAAAGGGACAGGGTAAACCGGTCGTCCTCATACATGGTTTTTGCGAAAGCGGAAACATGTGGATTCCTTTTGCGGAAGCTCTTTCCTCTGATTTTCGGGTGATCTGTCCGGATCTGCCGGGTTTTGGAGATTCTCCAATTGAAAGAGATCGGATCACTTTGGAAGAAGTGGCGGTGCAGTTGGAGGAGTGGATGGAAGAGCAGCATATTCAAAATCCCATAGTCATTGGTCACTCCCTGGGAGGCTATGTTGCTTTAGCCTTGCTGGAATTGATGGGAAGCAGAATCCAAGCCTTGGGATTATTTCACTCCACGGCTTTTGCCGATGATGAGGAGAAAAAAGAAATGAGAAACCGGACAGTTGCTTTTCTCAAAAAGAATGGGGTAGAAAAGTTTGTCACCTCCTTTGTGCCCCCACTTTTTCCTGAAGCCAGAAGAGAAGAGCTGGCAGCTGAAATCCAGAATGCAATTGAAGATGCCAAAAGGTCCAGTCTCGAGGGATTGATTGGCTATTCCCGAGCGATGAGGGACCGGAAGGATCGACTGGAAGTGCTTGAGAATTTTTCAGGTCCAAAGTTACTGATAGCAGGAACCGAAGACGGTGCAGTAAAAATTGAAGCAAGCAGAAAACAAAATGAGGCTTTTACCCAGTATGTCGAACTGGAAGGAGTAGGCCATATGGGGATGATTGAAGCGAAGGAAAAGACTCTGAAAGTGGTCAGATCCTTTGTAATTTCATAGAATCATTCCTGAATAGAGGTCTTCGATTGGAAAAATCATTTCGTAATCATTCCAGATCAAATTTCCATCCTTAATCTTAAATAATTTGAAATAGTCTTGGTTGAGATATTTTCTGATTTCGGGATGAGATGAATTACTAAGAAACTTTTTAAAATCAACCTTATTGGTTTTCCCATCACTAAATTTTATTTCTAATACATAATCAGCAATCCATGTGGCCAGAATTACCTCGATAATGGGATTGTCTTCCTGATATTTATTAACCTGAATTATCACTTTAGTTTTGAATTTATTTTTTCAAACTCGACCCTCTTATGGTATATAAAATAGTCTACCCACTTTTCAACGATTTTTAAACCAAACTTATCCAAAAATTCCTGGAAATGTTTTAAATCATTGTTTTTCAAGGGCCTTTTTCCGAAAACCGAACTAATAGTTATCTTTTCAATTTGCCCTTCTATAATCTCGAACTCAGCTTTGGATTCAAATTCTCCTTTTTTAGCATGGACATGAATGGGTTCATGTTCATTAGAGTAAAAGAAAAGTATAATTCCGAAGTATTCGAAAATCTTTGGCATATATGTAATTATATACCAATAAGTTAAGAATTTGTCTCCTGCTTACAAGCTCTTTCCCAAAATCACCATCAGTTCTTCAAGGTATTTTTGGTCGATCTCGTCAAAGTCGGCAAGTTGGTCACTATCTACATCCAAAACCATCGCCACTTCCTCTCCTCTAAAAACTGGAATTACGATTTCTGACTTGGAAGCAGAGCTGCAGGCAATATGCCCAGGAAAAGCATCTACATCCGGCACGAGCTGGGTTTTCTTTTCTTTCCAGGCTGTTCCACAAACCCCTTTTCCAAAATTAATCCGGGTGCAAGCGATTGGCCCCTGGAAGGGTCCGAGTACGAGCTGCTCGTTTTTCACCAAATAAAAACCTACCCAAAAGAAGCCAAATGCCTCTCTGAGTGCTGCTGTGATATTGGCCAGATTGGCATAAAGATCGGGCTCACCAGTAATCAAGGCTTCGATTTGCGGGATAAGCGATTCATACTTCTCAGCTTTGGTAGCTGCTTCGGGAAGAAATAGGGATTCAGCCATGGTAATTGATATCAAGTCGGTCTGTGCCGATGAAAAGGGTTTCTGATGAATTTTGGTTCAATTGGGGAGCGGGAATTCCCTCTTCAAATTGGGTAGTAGAGGTAAATACTCTGCATTCATCCCAAAGTCCGGATTCAATGAACTGCCTGAGCACATGACTTCCCCCTTCTATGATCAGGCTTTGGATTCTTCGTGTATTCAGAGATTCCAAAATCGAACTTGGAGAAATACCGTCTAGTTTGATCCACTCCAGATTTTCCTCCTTTTTTTCCATAATGGAATTGAATATCAGCGTAGGAATTTTTCGGTCAAAAAGATGCAATTCCTGAGGAAGTTCCAACTGGGAATCAATGACTATCCTGAGTGGGTTTTTCCCCACCCAATCCCGGACATTGAGTGTGGGATTATCATATCGGGCAGTGTTTTTTCCTACCAGAATCGCATCTTCTTCAGCTCTCCATTGATGGACAAGCTGCCTGCTTTGGGAGTTACTGATCCACTTGGAGTCGAAGTTTTGGCGAGCGATAAAACCATCCTGAGTTTGCGCCCATTTGAGGATCACATAGGGACGCTTCTTTTCGATTTGGGTGAAAAAGCGTCGGTTTTGCCATCGGGCTTCTTTTTCCAAAATGCCTGTTTCCACCTCAATTCCTGCATTTTTCAGGATTTCAATTCCTTTCCCTCCCACTAAGGGGTTGCTGTCTTTGGCAGCGATGATTACTTTTTTCACTCTTTTTTCTACCAAAAGATTGGCACAGGGAGGGGTTTTTCCCCAATGCGCACAGGGTTCCAAAGTAACATAGACCGTACTTTCTGAAAACAGAGCTGGATTTTTTACAGAATTCACTGCATTTACTTCTGCATGAGGCCCCCCATACTGCTGATGCCATCCTTCTCCTATGATCTCGTCCTGATACACGATCACACAGCCGACTTTTGGATTGGGGCTTACAAATCCGCTTCCATTTTCAGCCAATTCAAGGGCCCGTTGCATGTACTCCTTCTTATGCATGCTTATTTCTTGCTGAGTGTGATGCGTTCTGCATTAGTCCGCTGCCCCTCTCTTACCTGAATGTTTTGCAAAGTGTCCGGAAGATAGCTGGCATCCTTTGGATCCACATAGATAGAATAGGTTCCCGGATCGAGACGGAATACATAAGTTCCGCTAGGGTTCATATGGGTACTGAGGGAATCGAAATCCCGAATGGCATAGATGGCGGGCTTGAGAGTGGTGGGGGATACGCTCCCCTGTACCGTTCCCTGTCCGATTCCTGATTTGATGTCCAAAGTAGGCTGAAAAGAAAAAGTAAGCGGGTCTGATTGGGTGACTTGAATTGATTTCTCCAAGTCAAAATCCACGATTATATCGTAAGAGATTCCCGGCTCCATACTGATTGAAAGATCTCCCGGAAAGTCCGTTTGCCCGTTTGGAAGGCGAAGAGGATAGGCTCGTTCGCCCAGATAGAGTAGATTATTGGTACCCAATCTCAAAGTGGCCTTGGTGATATTTCCGATCTGAAACTCTCTTCTGGAAATGGGAAGAATATCCCCTCCGACTAGCAGAGAAACATTGACCTGTTTATTGCCGGGTTCATAGGGTAAAAAGACGGTTTCTATCTGCCCTTCTCTACCGGAGATTACCAATTCAATCTCCACACCCTGAAGTTCTACCACCACCGAATCCCACTGAGCAGGGGCATCTACCAAAAAGATATTGACTAAGGCCTTTGGGCTTTCGTCAGGGCCAGTGCAGGAAAATCCCAAAAGTAGGCAAAAGAAAAAGCTGAGATTGATTTTGAAGTGATTCACGCAGTAAAGTTAGTCTAATTGATTCATTCCCGGATGATTTTGGGACAAGAGGATGAAATTGTCCTTTTCAATATTACCGGCTGATGTGATTTTTTTGAATAGGTGTTTCTATTTTTGGGCATGATGAAATGGGAAAAACTTCTGGCCAAAGGAAGATTTGGGGATAATCCGTTGAAAGTGAACTCCAATGCGGGCCGAAGCGAATTTGAGATCGATTATGACCGGATTATTTTTTCTGCGCCTTTCCGCAATCTTCAGGATAAAACTCAGGTTTTTCCCCTTCCTGACCAGGCATTTGTCCATACCCGGTTGACCCATAGTCTAGAGGTTTCCAGTGTGGGAAGGTCACTTGGCAAAGGTGCTGGAGAGTTATTAATAAAGAAATTTCCAAACCTTCAATCTCAAGGTATCGACTCCTCTGACATAGGCGCTATAGTAGCAGCTGCGGCTTTGACCCATGATATCGGAAACCCTCCCTTTGGGCATGCCGGTGAGGAGGCTATTTCAGATTTCTTTCGCCTTCATCCCGATGGGAAATGCTGGGAAAGGCATGTGCGGGTAGATCAATGGGCTGATTTGATCAATTTTGAGGGGAATGCCCAGGGTTTTCGAATGCTTGTATCCAAAGAATCAGGGCTGAAACTGACCTATGCTACTTTGGCGGCTTTTACCAAATATCCCAGACCCAGCCTGATTGTTCAGCGGGATATCGCTCGGAAGAGCCAGAAAAAGTATGGATTTTTCATCAATCAGTCGGTTGATTTTGAGCAGATGACTGAGGTCTTGGGAATAGAAAAACTGAGCAGCGATTCTTGGGTTCGACATCCTTTGGCTTTTTTGGTAGAGGCAGCTGATGATATATGCTACAGCATCATCGACCTGGAGGACGGATGCACACTGGGCTTGGTGGATTTTGAGGATACGGTAGACTTGCTCAAGCCTATCCTGGGAAATCTCTTTGACCCTGAAAAACTGAAAGATCGGTCAATCAATCAGAATTTGGGAGCTTTACGTGCTCTTGCAATCGGCAAGCTGATTCAGGAATCCGTGGAGGTGTTTGCCAAATACGAAGAAAACATGCGCAAAGGGACTTTTGACAAGGCGCTCACGGATATGATTCCTTCGGCCAAGTCCCTTGCTGAGATTTCCCGGGTTTCGATCCAAAAAATCTACCGGTCCAAGGTGGTTCTGGAAAAAGAAGCCGCCGGTTTTCAGGTTTTGGAGGGCTTGCTCTCCGTATTTTCCAAGGCCCTCTATCACCACTTTTACCAGCCGGAAGCTTTCTCCGGACAGGACAAAAGCATCCTTAGGCTCCTTCCGGAGGATTTTCCGATGAAAGGCTGGGGCGCAGAGGTGAATCCTTATCCGCTGCTGAGAGCTTTAGTGGATTTTGTAGCCGGAATGACAGACAAATATGCCTTGAATCTGTACCGAAGAGTGAATGGCATTTCTATTCCCGGATTTTAAGGAATTCTATTCTTCAGATTTCCCTTTCCAATCTACCACCTCATCTTCCAGATAGTGAGGGTAGATTTTCCTGTGTTGTTTTTTCACCTCTGCGATCAAAGCATCCCTGAATCCATCCACGTTTTCTCCTGTGCCAGCTGCCATAAAAACAGGCTTGATTCCATTTTTCTTTTCATAAGCATCTGAAAGGGCTTTGAAATCCAGATAACGGGTTTCCTGAAGCTCATGCTCGCTGATATGCATGGATTCCTCTTCGGTGGGCATCTGCTGGACTTGGTCAATTTTATTGAATACCAGCAGCACGGGTTTGTCACCGGCCTTGATTTCTCTCAAAGTCTGAGAAACGACGGCAATATGATCTTCAAAAGCATGATGGGATATGTCCACCACATGAACCAATAGATCTGCTTCCCTGATTTCATCCAGAGTAGATTTAAATGATTCTATCAGGTGAGTGGGGAGCTTGCGGATAAATCCGACGGTGTCTGAGAGGAGAAACGGGACATTATCCAAGACGACTTTCCTTACCGTGGAATCCACCGTGGCAAAAAGCTTGTTTTCTGCGAGGATGTCCGTTTTGGTGATTAGATTCATCAGGGTAGATTTCCCCACGTTGGTATATCCTACCAGGGCTACCCTGACCACACCTTTCCTCCCCTTTCTTTGGGTCACTCCCTGCTTTTCGATTTCCCTCAGCTTCTCTTTGAGTAGGGTGATTTTATTGCGGATGTCCCGCTTATCCGTTTCGATTTCTTTTTCACCGGCACCGCCCCGGGTACCTGTTCCACCCCTTTGCCGCTCTAGGTGGGTCCACATTCGGGTCAATCTGGGGAGCAAATACTGGAATCGGGCCAGTTCTACCTGAGTTTTGGCCTGAGCGGTCTGGGCTCTTTTCAAGAAAATATCCAAAATCAAAAGAGAGCGGTCGTAGATTTTCACCTTCAGCTCGTTCTCTAGATTCCGCATTTGGGAGGGAGAAAGGTCGTCGTCAAATATGACCATGTCCACCCCAAAATGCTCCACATAGGCTAGGATTTCTTCCAATTTTCCCTTTCCCACAAAAGTCCGGATATCTGGTTTTTCCATTCTTTGGGTGAATCGATAGAGCGTCTTCACACCGAGAGTTTCAGCCAAAAAAGCCAGTTCTTCAAGATGTTCTTCAATTTCCTGTTCACTTTGCTGCTGTCGGATCAGGGTCACCAAAACAGCAGTTTCTACCTTGGGTGCGGTATCGTAGAGGTTTTTTATTTTTCTGGAAAGTTTACTCATGGTATGATATTCGGGGGAAAGCGCTTGCCTTATCCGGCAATTGGCCTGCCTTTGAGGATTTTAAAACTCAACCTTTTTGGTGGAATCTTAGTGCAAATTTGGGGATATTTCCCCACAATAGTTAGGATACTCTCTGGTAGAGTGGTTATTTTGCCCTCCAATAAACCGAAGAAAATATATCCTCATGGCGGAGTTGCGCAAGATACCCAATCTGGATGGCCTGGTGGAAATTTTTCCGCGAATCTTTCATGATGACCGAGGATATTTCTTGGAGTCATTTCGGGAAGATTGGCTTACCAATTTGGGAATAGAAGAGAGGTGGGTGCAGGACAATCAGTCATTTTCTCAGAAAGGAACGGTCAGAGGACTGCATTTTCAGCATGAGCCTCATGCTCAAGCCAAGCTCGTTCGGGTAGTAAGCGGCAAGGTGCTGGATGTAGTGGTAGATTTGAGGAAAGACTCACCGACTTTCGGGAAGTATTTTTCCACTGTTTTGGATTCAGAGCGGTTCAATCTTTTTTATGTTCCCAAGGGATTTGCTCATGGGTTTGCTGTTTTGGAGGATGCTGTATTTGTCTACAAATGTTCTAATTACTACAATCGCGAATCCGAAGGGGGAATTTTGTGGAATGATCCTGCCTTGGGTATAGATTGGGGAGTAAGTGATCCGATTATCTCAGAAAAAGATAAACTTTGGCCTAGCATTCAGGAATTTAAAGAACAAACAGGAGGACTCTGATGAGCTGGTTGGATTTTCTAAAAAGAAAGCAAGAAGTAATTGAAGGATTGGATTTGAGCTGGCTGGGTGCGGATATGCATTCTCATTTGATCCCCGGCATAGATGACGGTTCTAAGTCAATGGAAGAATCGCTGACCTTGCTTAGGTCACTGGAAGGGTTTGGTCTGAAGAAGATCATCACCACACCTCATATTATGTCCGAATACTACCGCAATACACCGGAAATTATTCGTTTGGGTTTGGAGGACTTGAGAAAAGCCGCTAGAGAAGCAGGAATTTCCCTTGAAATCGATGCGGCAGCGGAGTATTATATGGATGAGATTTTTTTGGAAAAAGTGAAAGCAGGCGAGGATATGCTCACCTTCGGGGACAAGTTCATTTTGGTCGAGACGGGCTTCATCAATAAGCCACAGATGCTTTTGGATATCATTTTTAATTTGGAAATGGCGGGATTTCAGCCCGTCTTGGCCCATCCGGAAAGATATCAGTATCTGCTCTCTGACAAAAAGCTCCAAGAAGAACTTATCGACAGAAAATTGATTTTTCAGGTCAACCTTCTTTCCCTGACCGGGTTTTATTCCAAACAGGTAAAGGAATTTGGTGAAATGCTGATTGAGCGGGGGGTGGTTTCTTTTCTGGGGACTGACTGCCACAATAGCCGATACATCGATATGCTGGGAACATTACCTAAAAACCAAAAAATCTACCAAAAAATCAAAAATATGGAATGGATCAATTCCAGACTTTGATCTTTTTATGAACATTCTCATCACCGGTATCACAGGCCTTTATGGCAGTTTTTTAGCCAGGGAGTTTTCCAAATTGGGGAAAATTCACGGGTTGAAAAGAAAAGACTCCAAGCTTGACTTGCTCGAGTCCCTGGATTTTGAAATCCACTGGCACGAAGGCGATGTAAGGGACATGGAGTCACTGCTATCAGCCATCAGGGGAATGGATCTGGTGATTCATGCAGCCGGGATGGTCTCCCTGCATCCCGGAGAAAAGGAGGGCCTCTATGCCATCAATACCCAAGGTACTGCTCATTTGGTCAATGCGATGCTGCTCGAGGGGGTGGGCCGACTACTCCATGTGAGTTCGGTGGCTGCGATAGGCCGCTCACAAGAACTGAACGTACTGGACGAAAATTTCAAATGGGTGGAGTCTCCTCTCAATACGGATTATGCCATTTCAAAATACTGGGGAGAGCTCGAGGTATGGAGAGGACAGCAAGAAGGATTGGAAGTAATGGTGCTCAATCCGAGTATTTTGATTGGTAAAGTTGACCATCACCGGAGCAGTACCGCTATTTTGGAGTACGTCATCAACAGAAACAAATTTTACCCCAAGGGAGACCTCAATTACATCGATGTCCGTGATGCAGCCCGGTTGGCAAGACTGCTGGTCGAAAAAGAAGCTTGGGGGGAGCGCTTTATCTTGAATAAAGAAAGCATTGCTTACAGAGATTTTTTCGTAAAAGTGGCGGAGATCTTATCCTTGAGCGCACCATTTATCCCGATTTCCAGAAAATGGGCAGGTTTTGCCTCATTTTTTAATCGAATGCTAAAAGCTCTCGGTATACGGAAGAGTCTTCTGAACAGCCAAACTATACGCATTGCCCAGCAGAAGATCTTTTTCACCAATGAAAAAGTACAGGAATTACTTGATTTTCGTTATCATTCCTTGGAGGATAGTATCCGATGGGCCACCAAAAAGGAAAAGTAAACTTATTCTTGCCAATTGCTGTTGAGGTGAACCGTAGCGAAAACCCGAATCTGTCCCCAAAAAAATCTATTCTGACCAACAAATTTTAACCTCAGGACATTTTTCGTTACTCGATTTATTGGTATCTTATGAAAACCTTAACCTATTCGAATGACCGGAGATCATGATCACGACTGGGAAGAAGACAAAAAGCTCGTTGAGCGTTTTGAAAATTCCCTGAAATCCAATTTGGACCTCTATTTCGAAGAAGAAGAACTGGAAGACATCATCCGCTTTTACTTTGATCAGCAGAAATTCCTCAAAGCACTCAGAGCTTCTGAATTTGCTTTGGAAAAATTCCCCTTTTCCGTAGAAATCCGACTACTTCAGGCCCAATGTCTGATTTTCAATGATGAACTGGATGAAGGGCTTTCCATTCTGGAAAACCTCAATAACCTCTCCCCAAACAACGAAGAAATCCTCCTTGCCCTGGCTAACGCCAATATTTTGGCAGGAAACCCTCAAGAAGGTATTGATTTGCTGGAAAACTTCTTGCCTTTGGCTGAAGATAAAGCCGAAGTGTATTATTCTCTAGGGAACTTATATCGGGCCAAAGGGGACAATACCAAGGCAAGTGATTATTTCAAGCAAGCCGTCAAAAATCGGATCAATCATGAGGATGCCCTATTCCAATTGGCCATGATTACCGAAGAGGAGGGCTCTTTTGACGAAATTCTGGAGTTTTACCAGGAATTTATCGATCAGGATCCCTATTCTGCAGGAGCATGGTACAACTTGGGCGTGGTTTACAATCGTCTGGGAAGATTTGAGGAAGCGATCAGTGCCTATGAATATGCTCTCTTGATAGACGACTCCTTTGCTTCTGCCCATTTCAATATGGGCAACTCCCTGATGAATACCCAACAGTATGAAGCGGCCCTAGAAGCGTATCAAAATACAATCAACTGCGAAGGGGCCAATGCTGAGAACTGCTGCTACATGGGAGCGGCCTACGAAAAACTGGGGAAAATAGACGAGGCATTCAAGTATTTCAAAAAATCAGCAAAACTGGATGAAGAATACGACGATGCCTGGTTTGGATTGGGCATGTGTATGCTCAAAAAGGAAAAGTATTTTGAAGCCATTCATTATTTCAAAAAAGCACTCAACCTCAATAAAGACAATCCCAATTACTGGGTAGGTCTGGCCGATGCAGAATTCAATTTGGGCAATCTTCAGGCAAGTTCAGAAGCCTATGAAGAGGCTATCAACCTGGAGCCCGGAATCATGGAGACCTATGTCAACCTCTCGGTGATCTATTTTGAGCAAAACCGATTCGAGGAGGCAATCGATGTGGTCAAAGAGGGAATTGACGAAACCCCGGAAGAAGCAGAACTTCACTATCGCATGGTGGTTTACTTAATAAAAATGGGCAAATACAAAGAAGCGTTTTCATATTTGGAAAATGCCTTAACTTTGGACTTTGATAGGCACACCATCTTGTATGACCTAATGCCCGAACTCAAGCAACAAAAGGCGATCTACAAGATCATTGCCCAGTATAGGGACGACCATCCCTCCCTCTAATCATTAAAACCTGGCGAATGAATTACGAATTGAAGAATATCCCTGTACGGACGGATAAGCCACGTACTACAGGATTCACTATGGCTATGGATAAAGGATTGAGCCTCAGAGAAACAGAGGACTTTGTCGATAGCTGTTCCGATTATGTGGACATTGTCAAGCTTGGATGGGCTACTTCCTACGTGACCAAAAATCTGGCTGAAAAGATAGCAGTGTACAAGTCAGCAGGCATTCCTGTTTATTTTGGAGGAACCTTATTTGAAGCCTTCATCGTTCGGGGCCAATTTGAAGATTACAGAAAGGTACTGGACAAATACGGGCTGGAATTTGCTGAAGTCTCTGACGGGTCGATATCTCTCCATCACGACAAAAAGTGTGAATTTATCTCTACCCTAGCTCAGCAGGTTACCGTCCTTTCTGAAGTGGGTTCCAAGGATGCCGCCAAAATCATCCCTCCCTACAAGTGGATCGAGCAGATGCAGACAGAGCTTAGCGCCGGTGCTTGGAAGGTGATCGGTGAGGCGCGGGAAGGAGGAAATGTAGGCTTATTCCGGGATTCTGGTGAAGTGCGTCAAGGTCTGGTGGAGGAAATTCTTACCCAGGTGCCGGAAGAAAAAATCATCTGGGAAGCTCCTCAAAAATCCCAACAAGTTTGGTTTATCAAACTTTTGGGAGCCAATGTCAATCTGGGAAATATCAGCCCTTCTGAAGTGATTCCTTTGGAAACGATCCGTTTGGGTCTTAGGGGAGATACTTTCGACCACTTCTTGGGAGAAATCAAGCTCTAAAACATTCAACTTCACTTAGGCTGACCGGCTTGTCGGTCAGCCTTTCTTTTTTATGAATAGCATCAAAAAATACGGGCTCAATTACCTAAAAGGAATGGCCATGGGAGCTGCTGATATTGTACCCGGAGTTTCCGGGGGCTCAATTGCGCTCATTGCTGGAATTTATCCCCGCCTTCTGGACAGCATCAATTCCTTCAATTTGACCAACCTACACTTGCTGAAGGACTTGGAAGTCAAGAAATTCTACCGGGCGGTGAACGGTACCTTTCTCCTCAGCTTGCTATTGGGAATTCTGTCGAGCATATTTTTGCTTTCTCGCTTGATTACATTCCTGATGGAAGAGCACCCCATCCCCTTGTGGTCTTTTTTCTGCGGGTTGATTTTGGTCAGTGCCTTTTTGATCCTTAAAAATATACAAAGGTGGCATCTGGGGGTGATATTAGCTTTGATTTTAGGCACCGCGCTGGCTTGGTGGGTGACCAATCTCCCTCCTACTATTACACCTGATGCCTATTGGTTTACTTTTTTGGCAGGTGCTATCGCTATTTGTGCGATGATTTTGCCGGGAATCAGCGGGAGTTTTATTCTTTTGATTTTGGGAAAATACGAGACGATCCTCAAGGCAGTGTCTGATAAGGATTTGCTGACTCTTGCAATTTTTGCTTCGGGCTGTGCGGTAGGAATTTTATCCTTCAGTAGGGTAATTGCTTACTTGCTCAAAAAATACTATTCTGTGACGATAGGCTTACTTTCCGGATTTATGCTGGGTTCGGTCAATGAGCTTTGGCCATGGAAAATCGTCACTGCTTGGAGGACTTCATCAAGTGGAGAACAAAAGCCTTTTTTGACAGAAAATATTCTGCCTACTGAGTACCTAGATAAAGTAGGCGAGCAACCACTTATTCTTTCTGCCATCTTGGCTTTCCTCGGAGGAATCGGGATTGTGCTGCTGATCGAATGGCTGGCCTCCAAATTGCAGAAAGCATGAGAAAATTCGGACTGATCGGCTACCCTTTGGGACATTCTTTTTCCAAAAAATACTTCACCGCAAAGTTTGAAAATGAGAACATGGCCGACTGTCAGTTTGAGCTGTATGAAATCCCTCAAATCGGGGATTTTCCAAGGGTTTTGGAGGAAAATCCAGAGCTGGAGGGAATGGCAGTGACCATCCCGTACAAAGAGCAGGTGATGGCCTTCCTGGATGAGTTGGACCCTGCCTGTCAGGCGATTGGAGCAGTGAATTGTATCCGAATTAGAGAAGGAAAGAAGAAAGGATTCAATACCGATTACGTTGGATTCAAGCATTCCCTCCAAGCGTGGTTGGAGAATCAGATTCCCCCTGCAATGGTATTGGGCACAGGCGGAGCTTCCAAGGCGGTGAAAAAAGCCCTAGAAGATTTGGGCGTGGAGTATTTGTCGGTTTCCCGAAGTCCAGGAGAACACACACTGAGCTATCAGCAGCTCCAATCGGAATCTGGACTTTTGTCCACTTACCCTCTCCTGATCAATACCACTCCTTTGGGGACTTTTCCCAAGGTGGAAGGAATTCCTGATTTGCCATTGGATCAGTTGACTGCTTCCAATTTGGTCTATGATTTGGTTTACAATCCTCCGATTACCAGATTGATGCAGGAATGCCTTGATCGGGGGGGAAAAGCCAAAAACGGGCAAGATATGCTCGAACTCCAGGCTGAAGCTGCATGGAAAATCTGGAATTCATAACGAACCTAAATTTTTACAGCTATGAAAAAGGCTATACTTATCATTCAATGCCCAGACCAAAAGGGAATTGTGGCTGAAGTTTCCCGATTTCTTTTTACCTATCAGGGCAATATTCTGGAAGTAGATCAGCATGTGGATGAGGAGATGGGGAGATTTTTCATGAGGGCTTCCTGGGAGTTGGATTCTTTTGCGCTTAAAGAAAATGAGATCAGCGCCCGTTTTGCAGAGGAGGTTGCTGGAAGATTTGGGATGGAGTTTTCCCTTCATTTCAATTTTCCCAAACCACGGATGGCCATTTTTGTGAGTAAACTTTCTCATTGCCTCTTTGATATCCTGGGAAGGCATCATTCGGGACAGTTGGAGGTGGATATCCCTTTGGTGATTTCCAATCATGGCGATTTGGGAGATGTAGTCAGGGCTTTCGGAATTCCTTTTCACCACATTCCCGTCGCAGCTCAAAACAAAACAGATGCTGAAAACCGTCAGCTTGAGCTTTTGAAATTGCATCAAGTGGACTTTGTAGTCTTAGCCAGGTACATGCAGATTCTTTCCGGAGACTTTATCCGAAGTTTTCCCAATCGGATTATCAATATCCACCATTCTTTTCTACCCGCATTTGTTGGGGCAAGACCCTATCATGCCGCCTACGAACGGGGAGTGAAAATCATCGGTGCCACTGCCCACTATGTCACAGAGGAGTTGGATGCTGGGCCGATTATCGAGCAGGAAGTAGCCCGGGTTCGGCATCACAATACTGTTTCCGAATTGGTGCAAATCGGTCAGGATGTAGAAAAAGTGACGCTCTCCAAGGCCATCAAATACCATCTTGACAGAAAGGTGTTGCCCTTCCGCAACAAAACCATCATTTTCTACTAGTCCACCACCCTGCGGGGAATCTCCGAAGGAAGTCGGCTCAGCATTTCGTAGTTGACTAAGTGTGAGGTTTCTGCGAAAGAGGCGACAGTGATTTCATTTTCCCCCTGATTACCAATCAAAATCACTTCTTCTCCGGGTTTGCAGGCTTCCAAATGGGAGATATCCACAGCGATGGCGTTCATGTTGACTGTCCCAATCACCGGACAAAATTGGCCCTGAATCAAGACCTGCCCCTGATTGCTGAGGTTTCTTCCGTATCCATGGGAGTAGCCGATTGGCACAATGGCCAAATTCAAATCCCGAGGAGCACAAAAGCTCATGCCATAGCCCACAAACTCTCCTTTTGCCACTTTTTTGAAACTCATGATTTCTGATTTCCAAGTAATGAGGCGCTTTAGTGGATTTTGATTTTCCTTTTCCAATGTGTGCTTCAATAGGGAAAAGGTTTCCTGTGTCGGCCAAAAACCATAACTGGCAATACCGATCCGCACCATATCCGCATGAGTTTCAGGAAAAAGTAAAGTGGCGGCGGAGCAAGCGGTATGGGTGCGTTCGAAGTAAATTTTTTCTCCTTCAAGAATCTTCTTGAACTCCTTGAATTTATTAATCTGTTCCCGTATCCGATCATGATTTACAGAGCTTTCTGCTCCGGCATAGTGAGTACAGATTCCCTTTAGGACCAAATGCTCGCGGTTTTCTTTCAAAACAGGGATAAGTTGGGGCAAAAGGCCCTTTTCGAAGCCGGTTCGGTGAAACCCGGTTTCTACTTCCACATGGATTTGGGCAGGTTGTCCGACCATTTTGGCCGCTTGAATGGCTCTTTCTAAACGATAAAAATCAAAAACGTAGAATTGGATATCCTGAACAATCAACTCGGGCAATTCTTCCGGGTAGAGCATCCCCATGATCATGATCTCGGATTCCTGTTTTTTCGCAGCCCTGACCTTTCTCGCCTCATCCGAGCTGAAGGTACTAAAATGCCGGATTCCCGCATTTTCAGCTATTTCTACCATTTGGGCAATTCCGTGTCCGTAGGCATTGCCCTTTACCACGGCAGAGATTTGGGTATGAGGTGAGATTCTTGATTTGAGAAATTCAATGTTTTGGGCATAAGACCCGGCACTGACTTCAAGGAGGGAGGTGTAATGCATTTTTTAATTGATAGGTAAAGCGGAAAAAATAAGGCCCTAAAATAGGAATTCCCAATTCTTGGCTACTTTTATCCAAAGCCTTTTCTATGCCTTCTTCTGAAATCATTCGTTGCCCATGGTGTCTGGGTTTTCCGGAATACATCCACTACCACGATACGGAATGGGGAGTACCTGTATATGATGATCGGGTACACTTCGAGTTTTTGGTCTTGGAATCGGCCCAAGCTGGATTGAGCTGGGCTACCATATTGAAGAAAAGAGAAGGCTATCGAAGGGCATTCGCCGATTTTGATTACTGGATAGTAGCAGATTTTCCGGACAGCTATGTGGAGGAATTGCTCCAGGATTCGGGCATTATCCGAAACCGGCTGAAGATTCAGGCCGCCATCACCAATGCCCGGAGGTTTATCGAAGTCCAATCTGAATTCGGGACTTTTTCCAAGTATATCTGGAGTTTTGTAGGGGGCAAGCCCATTCAACATGCCCTGAAACGGGGCGAACCTTATCCAGTCACCACAGCAGAATCGGATGCTTTGGCCAAAGACTTGAAGAAGAGAGGCTTTAAATTTCTCGGATCAACGACCATCTACGCCCATATGCAAGCGACCGGACTGATCAATGATCACCTGACGGATTGTTTTCGGCATCAGGAGCTTAGCTTGTAGCAAACAGGAATCAGGCTGGATTTACTTTACGGTCAGATTGATTTCATCAAAATATATTTTTCCCAAGGTGAGATTGGTTACATTGAGACTTACCTCGACTCGTTCTGCATCCTTCGGAAAGTTTTCCAAAGTTGCCTTTACCAAAACCCAATCAAAATCGCCTTGCATATCCAATGCGGTAGATACTCCACTGATTTGATTAATCTGGGGAAATGTCCTTACCATAATATATACCCTTCCACCTGCAGTTAGGTCTTGGACATTTTTTCCTTTGATAAAGCAGACCAGTTCTAAAGTACTTCCCGGTTCAGGCATTGGCCCAGTATAATTTTGTGACCAAGAGGCGGCGGAAGCCTTTTCCCGAACTGGGTTTTCAACGAACAAGGATCGATTTCCACTCATAAAAACCTCCCTGCTTACCCCCATCTGGATTCCGTCAGGATTGGAAGGCTTCCATGGATTTACCGAGTCGGGGAACTGGGATAAATTGGGATTAAGCATCAATTGAGTTCAACGGGGAAGAAAATCCTCCTCCTGACAGGAGAATAAGATGACGAGCAGAAACAATATGGAGAGTGCCGGTTTTTTCATTTTTGGAGAAAAATGAGGAAGTCAACTTCTTTGAAATTACTAATTTAATAAGAAGCCTTGCAGAAAATTTCAAAACCTATGAAAAAAATAGTTTTCCGTTGTAGAAAAAGAGGTTGAGCTAAAAAACAAAAGCCTTCTCAAGAGATTTTGATTCTTGAGAAGGCACATTGGAGTAAATGGAATAAATGTATATCCGCAATTGTACCAGCACTAAAGTAAATGCAGATTAAGACTTTGAGAATTTCGCAGAATTTTTAAGTAGCTCCGAAGGAGCCAAACCATTCATGACCCTGTACGAAGTGCAGGGTAGCAATTGAAAATTTCCCTTCGTTGAGCCCTGGAGGGGTGAAACTTCGACTATTCACCCCTTCAGGGCTCATTTTCTACTATTCTGACTTTGCCCCCGGTTACACCGGGGGTTATGAATTGTGTCGATCCTTTGGATCTTAGGCTACTAAACATGGGCCTTCATATCTACTAATTTAATTTGTCATGTGGTATCATTGCGGATAATCAGAATGGAATAATTAAGCAAAGGCAATAAACACCAGCCAAACAAGGAATAGGATAGGCAACAAGATCGGAATAGTAAATCGGATAATGTAGCCAAAGAAAGAAGGCATTTTGATTCCGTTTTGCTCTGCAATGGATTTGACCATAAAGTTGGGCCCGTTTCCGATATAAGTCATAGCCCCAAAGAAGACGGAGGCGATCGAAATAGCCAGCAACTGGAAGGTGGTATCGGAATCATTCATCGTATTGGCGGCAAATTCCCGGACTTGGGCGATGTTGCTGATATCCGATCCTTCGGAAGCCATAGCAGCTGCCAGAAAATTCAGATAAGTAGGAGCATTATCCAGTACAGCGGAAAGGGTACCTGTCCCCCAATACAGAGTATTTGGCGTGATCAAAGCAGCACCTTCCGGAGACTTGGCAAAATTGCCGACCAATTCCAAGGCTGGCATCATCGTTCCGAATATTCCGATGAATATAAAGGCGACCTCACGAATGGGTTCAAAGTTGAATTCATTGCCTTTAAGTGCCCGCTGATCGGCAAATTTATAGGAAAAGAATGCTACAGAAAGCATAATGACTTCCCGGATATAGGAAAATTTCTGTCCATCATACTCTATCGCAGGTACCCCTTCAATCACATTCGGGTCCAGAAAGACGGCACAAATCACCACGAGCAGCCAGCCGAAGTTTTTCGTTCCCACCATAGAAAATTTGTTGGTGTAGGTGATTTCCTCTGCATACTCCTCATCGGATGCCTGACCAAATCTCTTATCGACGAAGTAGAAAATCAGGGCGAGTAAAATCAAGGCCATGGCCCAAGCGGGCCAATTGTGCTCAATGGTCCAGAAGAATGGGACTCCCTTGAGAAAGCCTAGGAAAAGAGGTGGGTCTCCGATAGGAGTCAGGGAACCTCCTACATTACTGACCATCAGAATGAAGAAGACGATATGATAAGGCTGGATGTTATTCTTGTTGAGCCGGATAAAGGGCCGGATCAAAAGCATGGAAGCTCCTGTGGTCCCGATTAGGTTGGATATTACTGCTCCAATCAAAAGCAACGCTACATTTGCAGTCGGGGTGGACTTTTTATCAATTTCAATCAAAATTCCCCCCGAGGCGACATAAAGGGAGGCGAGTAGGGCAATAAATTGGACGTATTCTGCCAATGCATGCACAGGCCCGTGGACATTGCCCAACACAAAAAGGTAATATAAAACTACCAAAATGGCGAAACCAACAGCGATTTTAGGGTAATTATGGTGCCAAAAGTGTTCGTAAAATAAGGGTCCCGTAGCGATCATCAACAGCAAGGTGACAAAAGGGATCACCAGCCAAGCCGGTGCAGCATGGTGGTCTTCCCCGTGGTCTTCCTCTGCATGAATCTCCGAGCCATCCCCGGAAGTGGGGTCTGAATCCACAGCAGATTGGATTAATTCCACCGAATTATCCATTCCATTTGCCAGAGTCTCACTGGCTTCCGAGAGTCCAAAAAATAATATTCCGAAAAGTAGCGCAAAACTTATTAGATATTTCTTCATTGGGTCGATTGAATGGGCTGGGGTTCTCTATTTGGATAAATTATCGATTTTTTTGAAACTTTTTTACCAAAAAGAGCAACTGCTAAACTACAATTTTTGAGGGGAATTGTCCAAACGGAATGAAAAACCCCCGGATGATTTTACCAAAAGATAATGCATCCGGGGGATATGGGTAGTCGGTTTTTACACGAGTTGTGCCAAGGCTATTTCAAAGGATTTTTGAGCAATCTTTGTTTTGGCCTGACTCTTTTCGAAAGTTTTGGTTAAAGCCTTTAGGATCGTTAGGGAGACATCATTGAAAATCGCCTGATCAGTAACCTCGGCTTTGTCACTCATGAGATAGGCAAAAACTCTGGCCATCCCACAGTTGGCGATGAAATCAGGAATTACAGCCACCCGCTCATCGGTCCAGAGTCCGGTAGGGCCAAAGAAAATTTCCGGATCTGCAAACGGCACATTGGCCCCACAGGAAATGACTTCCAAGCCGGCCTTGACCATTCTGCCAGCTTGTTCCTGTGTGATCAGTCGGGAAGCTGCCGCAGGAATGAAAATCTCACTATTTAAATCCCAGATTTTCGCATTGATTTCCTCAAACGGAATCAAGGAATCGTGAGTAAGCTTATTTCCTTTACGGGAAAGAAAAAGCTCTCTGATCTCATCCAATGAAAACCCTTCCTGCCGGACCAATCCTCCGTCCCGATCGATTATGCCGACTATTTTGACTCCTTCTACCGCAAGGAAGCAGGCCGCAGCTGCCCCTACGTTTCCCCAGCCTTGGATCACGGCACGTTTTCCCCTAAGCTCTCCTCCCCAAAGACTGTAGTAGTGCCTTACTGCTTCGGAGACTCCATATCCGGTGATCATATCGGCTACGGTATATTTTTTTGGGCCGTTGGGAGTAAACTTGGGATCTTCCAGCACCTTAGAGACTCCTTGGCGGAGTTGACCGATTTTGCGGATTTTCTGAGGTTCGTTGGCATGAAAGTGTCCATTGACTATACCTTCCTGTGGATGCCAGAGTCCATAGGATTCTGTGATGGGAATCACTTCGTGAATTTCGTCTACATTGAGATCTCCGCCAGTGCCGTAGTAGTTTTTCAGCAAAGGCATGACTGCCTTGTACCATCGCTCGAGTACCCCTGATTTTCTGGGGTCAGCCGGGTCAAAATTGATCCCGGATTTGGCACCACCTATGCCCGGTCCTGATACGGTAAACTTCACTTCCATAGTCTTGGCCAAGGATTCTACCTCCCTTTTGTCCAATCCTTTTCTCATCCGTGTACCTCCGCCTGCGGCTCCTCCTCTGAGGGAATTGATGACTACCCAGCCCTCTGCTTCAGTCTCGCTATCGCTCCACTCAAAGACAATCTCCGGCTGCTTGTTCTCAAATTTTTTGAGCAGTTCCTGCATCTTTTTATTGGGTTTATATTCAGGCCCAAAAATAGAAAAATAAAAATGTCTGCTTCAAGGCTTTGGGATAACCGGTCAGGAGTAAATCACTCCTCCCGAACTGTCTTTTTCTGCCCCGGTGACAGAAGCTAAGGTGTTGGTCTCCCCCAAGAGCCTCAAAAGTCCCAAAAATCCAAAAATCAGGGCTTCTTTAAACTCGATCAGCTCTTTGCTGGCAGCATATTTCTCCCAGGAATGCTTGAGGTAATGGCTCAATCTCTCCTCAAAAAAGGTATGGTAAGCCCCTCCTCCTGTGATCAGGATCATGGGTTTTTCTTTGACTTTGTTTTCCAAAATCACCTGCGCTACCTGATAGGCATAATGCTCGGTAAGTGTGCGGAGGAGATCCCTGGAGGGCAGCCCAGATTTTTCAAGAATTGGATTAAAAATGTGCTCCATGTCCTCCCTTCCCAGGGATTTGGCCCCTGTCTTTTGATAGTAATCCAAGCAGTTGAGCTCATCGAGCAAAGGAAGATGAAGCTCTCCGGATCTAGCCCATTCACCTCTGTCGTCATAAGGCCTGCCGAGTTTTTGGGCCTCGGCATTGAATAGCAAATTAAATGGGCTGATATCAAAGGCGACTCTCTTACCTCCTTTTTCGAAGGAAATATTTGAGATGCCTCCAAGATTCAGGCAAAAGTCCACCTGTGGAAACAAGAGCTGATCTCCCATCGGCACTAAAGGGGCCCCCTGACCACCCAATTGGATATCCCGCATTCTAAAATCATTGATTACCTGCTCGCCTGAGGCCTGATACAAGGCCCAGCCATTGCCTATCTGCAGGCTTAGCCGTTGCTGAGGCTGATGAAAAACGGTGTGCCCGTGTGAAGCCACCGCGCGGGGTTTTACTTCAAATTCCAGACAAAAAGCTTTTACCTGCTCTCCCATCCATTGGCCAAATTCAACATCCAAAAGTGCCAAATCCAAGGCTGAAAGTAGATGAGCCCGGGAGAGTCTGCTCGCCAAGCCTTCCGGAAAAGGATAGGTTTTGGCTTCTTCAAGATCGAATTGCCAAGTCTGTTCTTTTTTGAAGTTTACAAAAGCCACATCCAGGCCGTCACCGGAAGTGCCGGACATGAGACCGATCATGGAGTAAGTGGAGTAAGGCATGAGACAGCGGGTTAAAGATTGTTAAGTAACGCGGTGTATCAAAGATAATTGGAGGAAGGAAAAAGCCTCGGGCTAATTTCTGTCTATTTTCGTCCCCGATGAGCAATCTCGTAGTGGATATAGGCAACACCCGTATCAAATCGGCAGTGTTTAAAGGGAAAAAGCTTCTTGCTGAGGATACTTTTTCCTCTCTTGAGCTAGCTGTGAAGGAATGGAACAGACACTCTTACGCTCAGGTGCTGATCAGTTCAGTTCGCTATTCGGAGGAGGAGCTCAAAAAGAAACTACCCTTTCCTTTTCATTTTCTGAGCTCAAATTCCCTTCTGCCCATTTCAAATGGCTATGCCACCCCTCATACCTTAGGTTTGGACCGAATAGCGGCAGCTGTAGGCGCCTGGAGTAGGGCTGGAAAAGGACCTGTGCTCGCTGTAGATTTGGGCACCTGTGTGACGTACGACGTAGTGAATGAGCATGGAGTATTTCTTGGAGGGGTGATCAGTCCCGGAATGGAAATGCGTGCCAAAGCGATGAATTCCTTTACTGCCCGACTTCCCTTGGTGGACCTAAGGACCAAACCCGAGTCTTTTGTCGGGGATACGACCGTTTCATGTTTGCAATCGGGGGTTTGGTTTGGCTTGGAATATGAACTTTTAGGGCATATAGAAGCCTTTGGTCTTAAATTTCCTGAAATTCGGGTATTTATCTGCGGGGGAGACGCTCATTCTTTTGTTTCATTGGCAAAAGACCACATATTTGTAGTCCCAAATTTGGTTCTGCACGGACTGAATTGTATTCTAAACCACAATGTTGAGTAAAATAGGGTTGAAATTTCTGGGTGTTTGCTGCACCCTCTCTGTCATCTTTTCGGGCTACGCCCAAAACAGTTCCTCTGTGTATTCTGCGCTGGGCGTAGGGGAATTCAACTATTCCGGACTCACACATAATCAGGCCATGGGAGGCTTGGGCATCAGCTATGGAACGGGATGGCATGCCAATGTGGTCAATCCCGCGCTGACTACCCGAAATACCATTTTTAATTTTCAGGTAGCATTCAATTACGACCAATCCAATGTAGCCAATGGGGAGGAATCCTCTCAGGTGGACGGTGGAGGTATTTCTTACATCGCGATCTCATTGCCATTTAAGCCGGGGAAATTTACTTCTGGAATCGGACTGAGCCAGTTGACCAGTGTGAATTACAACCTGCAGGTTCAAAGTCAGGTGGACAACTCGGACTTGACTGCAAGTAATTTTCTGACTGGAACTGGAGGTATTTCCGAGGCCTACCTGAGTTTTGGGTATCTTTTGGCCAAAAACCTGAGCATAGGATTCCATGGATCATACCTTTTCGGGTCCTCTATCCGAAACAATCAGTTGTTTGTTTTCAACCAAAACAACTCAGAGGTAGGGAATCCTTCAGAATATTATGAAAGATTAACAGTCTCCGATGTAGGCTTCAAGGCAGGTGCCCATTACCAATTAAAGGTCGCAGAAAAAAGTAACCTGCACTTTGGTGCCATTTATCAGAGATTAGGCGAGGTTAATGGAACCGGTTTTGCAAAATTGGCAGGAATTAACCAAGCTAGCGACCCGGATTCGGATGGAGACCTGATCGCCAACAATGTAAAAGGAAGTATTTATATCCCAGAACTTTATGGATTTGGCGTTTCCTACGAAAAAATGAACAAATTCGCTATCGGCTTGGAAGGTCAATACCAAGACTTTTCAGAATTTAGAAATTTTTTCGGTGACCCTCTGAATCTTCAATCGACCCAAAAAGTGGGGCTTGGATTTCAAATTGTGCCTGATTACTTGGACTTTGACAACATCTTCAAGCGGGCTACTTACCGCTTTGGATTGGAGTATCAGCGGACTCCTTACGTGCTTAATCAGACCGAAGTCACAGATATTGGCATCAACTTTGGAACCTCTATTCCTGTAAATCAACTGTCCCTGATCAACTTTGCATTTAAAGCAGGACGAAGAGGGACACTGGAGAACGGACTGATCAGAGAAACCTATATCAACTTTACCTTAGGCCTTTCCCTGAATGACAACAGTTGGTTTTACAAGCGAGTATTCGAGTAAATCAAAAGGAATTGAAACCAAATTAGGGTAAACCTGATTAAAATAAATAGCAACCGATTAAAACCTTACAGATATGAAACTTAAATCAACCTTTCTTGCCCTGGGAGCAATGCTGTTGGCTGGCTATGTACAGGCTCAGGACGGCTGGAACTGGCCGGCTGACCCTGCTCAAGAAGCCAAGGCGCGTGAACTCAACGCCGCCTATACCGACTACATGAAATCTGATCAATTCATTGAGGCAACCAAGCCCTTGCATTGGCTATTGACCAATGTGCCCAACCTAAATGAATCTCTATATATCAATGGAGTCAATGTGTACAAAGGCGCCGCTGACAAGACAGAAGATGCAGCCAAAAAGCTAATCTATCAAGATAGTGTGATGGCGATCTACGACAAGAGGGAAGAGCTTTTCGACAACGCCCCCAAGTGGATCGAAAACAAAGCCTATTTCGGCTATCAGTTCTTTAAGAGTGATAAGCAAAGAATTCCAAATGTGGTAGCTGATTTCGAAAGAGCCATGGAGCTTAACGGGAACATCAATCATCAATTGGTTGCAGCCTATTTCGACTTGATTTACCGAAACAATGCTTACAATAAAGCCTATACCGGAGAGCAGGTTTTGGCAAAGTATGACATGGCGAGCGAATTGCTCAATAAATCAGAGGCAGAAGGTAAAGATGTGACCAGCTCAAGAAGCTTGTTGGAGCAGGTATTGATCAATATGGAGCTGATCAACTGTGACTTCATCGAAAAAACAATGGGGCCAAAACTGGCTGCCGATCCGACCAACTTGGAGATTGCAGATCAGATTTTCAAATATTCCGTACAGTATAAATGTTTTTCCTCCAACTCCTTCATGGCAGCTTTGGAATTGAAAGATTCTACAAGCCCAACTTTTGCAACTTCTCAGGTGAGAGCGATGCGATACATGGCTTCCGGAGATTTCGAAAAAGCACAGCCAGTATTAGAGAAGGCATTGACCTTGGCCGAAACCAATAAGCAGAAAGGCGAAGTCCAGATGGAATTGGCAAAAATCCATACGCAAGCCGGAAGAAAGTCTGCCGCAAGAACTGCCGCTAGAGAAGCTGCCTCCTTGGATCCAGAATTGACCTCTTCTGCTTATTCTCTGATCGGGGACTTGTACATGTCTTCTTTCAATGACTGTAGGGGTGGTGAAAGCCGTGCGAAGGATTACTCCATCTTTATCGCTGCTCATGCGGCCTATCAGCGCGCAGGCAACTCTTCCAAAATGGCTGAGGCAAGATCTCGCTTCCCATCCAAAGAGGAATTGTTTACCGAAGGTTTACAGCCAGGTTCTTCCATCAGTACCGGATGCTGGGTAGGGGAGACCGTGACTTTGGCTACTAGAGACTAAGCTTTGAAATAATCTGAAGGTAGGGCAGTCGAAAGGCTGCCCTTTTTCTTTTGATAAGGAATTCCAAGAAAACCTATCTTTGCTCTATGAATTCGAGTTTTCGCCTGTTTGGGATTGGAATTTGTATCGTTTTTGGCTTATTTTCCTGCGGGCAGGAAGTCAATCTCGATGCCCTCCAAGTCTACGATGGCCCGATCAATGAAGCCAAGGATGTGCTTTTGATTCACAGCGATTCTGCTGTATTGCGGTCTGAAATTGAAGCTCCGCTTCAGCTGGAGTTTAAAAACGGTAATCTGGAATTTCCCGAGGGAATCGACATCAAATTTTACACAGTTCAAGGGGTTCTGGAGACGACCATGCGGGCGGATCGGGGGTATTTTGACAAGCAGTCCAATCTGTATCGCGGTGAAGGAAATGTGCAGATACAGAATCTGATCAAGGACCAAAAGCTGCAGACCGAGGAGATCTTTTGGAATCAGGCGGAGAAAAAAATCTACACGGATAAATTTGTAACCATACAGGAACGGCAAACCCTCTTCAACGGGACGGGAATGGAAGCGGACGACAGCTTTTCCAACTATCAGTTGAAGCAGGTGAGGGATAGCCGTACCCTCTTACCGGGAGAAGGAATATGAAGCTGGGAGATGTATTGATTTTGTCTTTGGCACTGGCCCTGATTATCATCGGGATTCACCAGGCATTGACCGTGGGAATTACGGGGTCTTATGCTATTTTTATGATGGCTGTAGGGCTTTTGTTTTGGTTTCAGCTTAGAAAAAACAGCAATCCCGTAGATTCAAAGCCTGATTCTAGGCCGGAAACAAAGAAAAAGAAACGCTGAGTATGGAAATTTCCTATTTGATCTATGTATTGATTACCCTTCTTTTTTCGGCGTTTTTTTCCGGAATGGAGATGGCTTTCATCTCTTCCAATAAGCTTCAGATTGAGCTGCAGAGCAAGCAGGGAATATTTTCAGGACAGATCTTAGGTCGCTTTGTCAACAATCCCGGCCAATTTATCGGAACCACCTTGATAGGAAATACCATTATGCTAGTCCTGTATGGTATTTTTATGGCTTTTCTTCTCGAGCCTCCCATCCGCGCTTTACTTCCGCCTTTTTTTAACAACGAGGGTTCTGTGTTGATCATTCAGACTTTGCTTTCCACGTTGGTGGTTCTATTTACGGGGGAATTTCTTCCCAAAAGCCTTTTTATGCTCAACCCCAACAGCATGCTCCGTTTTTTTGCGATTCCTTTTTGGGGCATTTACATGGCCATGTATCCTTTGGTCTGGGCAATAGTGCAGATGTCCCGGTTTTTTATCACCAAAATCCTTAGGCTGGAATACAACGAGGAAAAGCCGGTATTTACGGTTACTGATTTGAATTCATTTATCAAGGAGCATTTTCGTCAATCTCAAAGTACCAATGGAAAAGTGGAGATCGATACGAAGATTTTTGACAATGCGGTGGACTTCAAAACGATTCGTATCCGGGAATGCATGATTCCAAGGACAGACATCGTAGCTGTGGAGGTAGAAGACAGCATACAGGATTTGAAAAAGGTATTTGAAGAAAGCGGTCATTCCAAGGTGATCGTTTATAGGGAGACCATAGATGAAGTCATTGGATATTGCCATCAGCTGGAGCTGTTCAAAAAACCCAAGACCATTGAGGAAATCCTGACTCCGATCATCATCACTCCGGAATCCGGCTTGGCTAATGAATTGCTGATTCAGTTTATCCAGGAAAGAAAAAGCTTGGCATTGGTTGTGGATGAGTTTGGAGGGACCAGCGGAATTGTTTCTATGGAAGATATTATTGAGGAGATTTTTGGAGAAATCGACGATGAATACGATCAGGATGACTTGGTGGAGCAAAAGATCAACGAGCATGAGTTTTTGCTAAGCGCAAGGCATGAGATTGACTATCTGAATGAAAAATACGGATGGAAACTGCCCTATGGAGACTTTGAGACCCTTTCTGGCTTGATTCTTTCCCTTACAGAAAACCTGCCCAACAAGGGTGAAAGCGTCACCATCGGGCGCTACACCTTTACTGTGATGTCCAAACAGGCTCACCGAATAGATACGGTTAGGCTGAAAATCAGTGATTCAGAGATTTTTTGAGTCTGGACTTTGTTGGGATGGGATTTTGAATTTCCAGGGTAATGCTATTATTTTGCGACACTTCTAAAAAGCGTAGTACAAAATAATGGCGTTAATTAAGCAAATAAGACAGCGGACAGGTCTCGCAATCGGTGTGATCGCCGGCGGGTTGATTTTATTTCTCCTGGGTGGAGATTTATTAAGTCCCAATTCTACCCTGCTCAGCAGCAATCAGAATATTGTCGGAGAAATAGCGGGTGAGGATATCACGCTTGAGGAATACTCTCAAAAAATCGAGGAGTTCAAATTCTCCTTTCAGCAAAGAACAGGGCGTGCCCCGGTAGAGGCTGAAATGGTTTCCGTGAGAGAGCAGGCTTGGCAGGCAATGATCGTGGAGCGGGTTTTCGACGAAGAATATGAAAAGCTAGGCTTGACTGTATCTGATGCAGAACTTGTGGATATGGTGCAGGGCAAAAACATCGTGCCTGAACTCCGTGCCCAGTTGGTGAACCCTCAGACCGGTCAGTTTGACAAAAATCAGTTGATTTCTTTCCTTCAGTCCTTGGAGACTGCGGATCCTGCACAGCAAGCCTTTTGGGCACAGCAAGAGCAGCTTTTCGCACAGTCCAGAAAGCGGGTGAAATACGACAATCTCCTTGCTACCTCTGAGTATGCAACTACAGCTGAAGCAAAAATGGAATACAAAGCAGCAAATTCCATCGCCGATGCCTCTATTCTTTACATTCCTTACTATGTGATTCCCGATGGCGAAGTGACCATCTCAGACAGCGAGCTTACTGCTTACTTGAATAAGAACAAGGCCAAGTTTCAAGTTGGAAACTCAGCAAATATCGAATACGTGTCTTTCAGTATTCTGCCTAGCGGTCAGGATTCAGCTGATGTAATTTCAAACATTACTCAGCTTACAGAAGAGTTGAAAGCAGCCACAGAAGATTCTGCTTTCGTAAGCAGATTTTCTGAAGTCCAGTTCCCTTTCCAAACCTACAGACCCGGTGATCAGCTACCGGCTAGCCTGACCAGCAATGTAGGTGAAATTCAAAAAGGTGAAACTTACGGACCATTCATCACTGCCAATTCTACCTACGTGACCTACAAGGTGACTGACCAGTATTCTGGTACACCTAGAATGAGAGCTTCTCATATCCTATTCAGCACTGAGGGAATGGACGATGCCGGAAAAGCTTCCGTAAAAGATCAAGCTCAAAGTGTGTTGGAAGAGATCAAAGGCGGACTTGCCTTTGCTGTAGCCGCAAGACAATATGGTCAGGACGGAACGGCCCAAAACGGTGGTGATCTCGGTTGGTTTGCCAAAGAAGACTTCGTGGAGCCTTTTGCCAATGCAACCTATGCAGCTCGTGCTACTGGTCTTTTGCCAAGCCTGGTGGAGACTGAATATGGCTACCACATCATTGAAGTCACTGAAATGCCTCAGTCTGATTATACCAAACTTGCTGTTCTGGAACTTGAATTGGTCGCTTCTGATGCCACCAGAGATGAGGCTTACAGAAATGCGGATACGTTTGCTGCGCAAAGCGGAAACAGAAATCAGTTTACCGAAAATGCAACAGACAACAACTACAGAATCATCCAAGCTAACAACGTGGATGCCAACGCAAGAAACCTGAACAACCTGACCAATGCCCGTTCAGTAATCATGTGGGCTTTTGGAGATGCATCTATTGGAGAGGTTTCCCCGGTATTTGAGTTGGACAATAGCTATGTGGTTGCATCATTGGTAGCAAAGAAAGAAGAAGGAGATGCCAAACTGGAGGATGTACGCGAGCAAGTGAAGCAGCAGGTGATGAATGAGAAAAAAGCAGCGATGATCAAGGAGAAGATTTCTGGCAAGGCTACTTTGGAAGAAATGAAAGCAGTCTTCAATGACGCCTCTTTGAACAACCTCCCCGACCTGAGATTGAGTACGTCTGTTATTCCGGGGGTAGGGTTTGCTCCGAAAGCAATCGGGGCCCTGTTTTCCTTGAAAGAGTCAGGTCAGGTTACCCAACCTGTGCAGGAAGATATTGGGGTAATCG
This sequence comes from Algoriphagus confluentis, assembly GCF_036245625.1. Classification (NCBI taxonomy): domain Bacteria; kingdom Pseudomonadati; phylum Bacteroidota; class Cytophagia; order Cytophagales; family Cyclobacteriaceae; genus Algoriphagus; species Algoriphagus confluentis. The sequence continues at coordinate 106,988 of NZ_BTPD01000008.1, read as the reverse complement.
TAGCCCGGATGAATACCTTGACTCCTGCCGGAGAAATCGGAGACTACACGGGTTATCAAACTCAGCTCACCCAAAACGCTTCCCAGCGAATGTCTTACCAAATCATGATGGCCCTGCAGGATTTGGCAGATGTAAAAGATTACCGCTACAAATTCTTTTAATTAGCTACAAAGGAACCCATGTTGAAAAACATGGGTTTTTTGTTTGATTTGTAAATCGTCCAGAAGTATAGATCTGATGAAAGAAAGAAAATTTGATAAAGATTCATTCAAGGAAAAGCTGGAAGCGGTAGGCCAGTTTCCCATGTTGTATATGTTTAAGTTTATTGTGCCTTCCGGAAAGGAAGACGAAGTTGGTGCTCTATTCCCCACTCATGAGGTAATCCTGAAGCCCAGCTCTGGGGGAAAATATGTCAGTACCACTGTGCAGATGATGGTGGAGAGTGCTGACCGGGTCATCGAGATTTACGAGCAAGCCAGTTCCATCGAAGGCGTCATTTCACTCTAAATAGAAAAAACTATGTGGACCGAGGAAAATAACCGATTGAAAAAAACATTTACTTTTGCTGATTTTCAGGAAGCTTTTGCATTTATGACCCGCGTGGCATTCCTGGCAGAGGCTCATCAGCACCATCCCAATTGGAGCAATGTCTACAACAAGGTGATTATTGAACTGACCACACACGATGCGGGCAATGTGGTCACTGAGAAAGACCAAAAGCTAGCCAAAGCCATCGATCAGCTCTCTTCATGAGTGATACTCCCTCAGTCAGCCTCTACCTAGTCCCTACCCCTATCGGGAATCTAAAGGACATCACCCTCCGTTCCTTAGAGGTACTTCGGTCCGTAGATATTATTTTGGCCGAGGATACCCGTACCTCCGGCATTTTGCTCAAGCATCTCGAGATTTCACGGCCTTTGCAGAGTTACCATATTTTCAACGAGCACAAGGCCGTTGAAAAATTGGTAGAGCGCATGCGAAAGGGAGAAGTATTTGCCTTGGTCAGCGATGCAGGAACTCCCGCCATTTCTGATCCGGGGTTTTTATTGGTCAGAGAAGTACTGGCCAATGGGCTTGAGGTCCAGTGCTTGCCCGGACCTACAGCTTTTGTTCCTGCTTTGGTAAACAGTGGACTCCCAAACGATCGTTTTGTCTTTGAGGGATTTCTTCCACATAAAAAAGGCCGAAAAACCCGCATTGACTCCTTGCTTCAGGAGACCCGCACCATGATATTCTATGAGTCTCCCCATCGCTTGATGAAGACTCTCGAGCAACTTGCGGAGGCTTTTGGTGAGGATCGTCAGGCCGCAGTATCTAGAGAGTTGACCAAGCTTCATGAGGAAAATGTAAGGGGAACCCTCTCTGAGCTCATTTCCTACTACGAAAGCCACCTTCTGAAAGGAGAATTGGTCCTTCTCGTCGCCGGAAAGCCGGAGAAGAAAGAAACCCGGGAGGAAAAGCAAGAGCGAAAGCAAGCCCGCTGGAAATCAGAAGATTGAAAAACTTGAGCGAAAATTAACGTTCAATCTTCAAACCTTTTCCTATTTTCGGGATTAGTCAAGTCAAAAAACCAAATACACCCCCCCATCATGCTTACTAAAGAAACCCTTGCCCGGCTTTTGGAGAAAACCCAACAGATTGCAAAAGAAGTGGGTTCTTTTATCCGAAAGGAAAGGCAGCATTTTGACGTCGAAAAAGTAGAGCACAAAGGCTTCAATGACCTGGTGTCCTATGTGGACAAGGAGGCGGAGCGGATGATCGTAGAGAGGTTGTCTTCTATTCTTCCTGAAGCTGGCTTTATCACTGAAGAAGGGACCAATCAAACCCTGGGGGAAAAATACAATTGGATTATTGATCCTCTGGACGGAACAACCAATTTTATCCATGGCATTCCTGTCTTTTCAGTGAGCATTGCTTTGATGGAAGAGCAAGAGGTAATCATGGGTGTGGTCTATGAAGTCAATCGTCACGAATGCTTTTATGCGCTCAAGGGCTCCGGCGCGTTTTGCAACGATACCCGAATCCATGTCAGCGGGGCTTATAATCTGTCAGCTTCTCTGATTTCCACCGGTTTTCCCTACTATAACTTTGAACTTATTGACCGATACCTCAACTCCATGAAAGCCCTGATGCAAAAGACCCATGGACTGAGGAGATTGGGATCTGCAGCAGTGGACCTTTGTTATGTAGCCACGGGTCGCACTGAGGGATTTTTCGAATATAATCTCAACTCCTATGATGTAGCAGCCGGAGTGATCATTGTCCAGGAAGCAGGTGGAAAAGTGACGGATTTTTCCGGGGGCGAGGATTACATTTTTGGAAGAAATGTTGTGGCCAGCAATGGAGCTATCCACGCTGAGTTTCTAGGTGTTTTGGATGAATTTTGGGGAAAGAGCTAACCCAAAATCAAATACCAAACCCCCAAAGTGATCGCTGAAATTGGCATTCCCAATCCGGAAAGGAGCGTGGCCAGCTTGGGTTGAAGTCCAAATTGGATCGCGATAATCGATCCTGTAATCATAGGAGCCATGCCGCTTTCCAACACGGTGACTTTGTACTCCAACGATTGGCTGTCCATCCAGTTGGTGTAGATCAAAGCGACCATTGCCGGAGCCAAAATCAGCCGATAGCCCATGCCATACCAGAAAAACCGGGAGGTGATTGCTTCCATATCCAAGGAAAATCTCAATCCAATGACCAAAAGAGCCATGGGGGGCATCGTTTTCCCTACAAATTCCAAAAACGGAAGTAAAATCTCCGGAGTAGGAATTTGTAAAATGCTCATGGCGAGTGTTCCTGCCAAAAATCCAAAAGGTGGGAATTTGAGAATCCGTAGCGGAACTTTGGCCAGACTTTCCTGGTGATTGCCATACAATGAGCCTACCAAAATGGAAAGGGAAGAAACCAGCAAAAAGGAACCTCCCTGATCAATCAGCAAGGCAAGGGGTAGACCTTCTTTTCCATAAAGCCCCTCAATCACCGGAAATCCTAAAAAAGAAGTATTGGCCAACCCTGCTACGATAATCAGGCAACCGGTTACATTTCTGCCCCAATTCAGCTTTTTTCCCAAATAGCCGAAAATCCCCCAAGAAAGAAGGAATGTAAACCATGCCGCAGAAATGGGAAGAAGCAGATTCCAGGAAGGGTTGATTTTGGGAATATACAATAAAGCCAAAGCAGGGAGTACGATGTAGATGAGGTAGGTCTGTACCCAATTTGCTGCGTTTTCAGCTGAAAAGCGTGGGACCTTTTGAAGAATCAGGCCCAAAAACAAACAGGCAAATGCTACTACTGCTCCAGTCATTGCCAAAGATTCTAAAAATTATTTTCGGTTAACATAAATTTAATTTGGTTTTTTTGTATCCCTTTGAAAATCAGCTTAGTTTTGCTTCGAAATAAGCTGTTTTTCTATGACTAAACTTATACCGATTTTTATCAATGGGCAAAAATGGATTCAACTTTCTCAGCTATCGAGGGATGAAATCCGAGCCTTGCGTGCTTGGTTGCCTATGGATTCTTTGAAGAAAATCATTTTTCAGGGAATCGAGCTGAGTGATTGTTTGGATTTTGATACCTACGAATATTGGTTTAGAACCAAAGAAGTATCTGAGCAAAAGCAGGCCCTTTTGGACTTTTAATCCAATCCGAAGTTTTTTCTTTTTTCGGCGAAATACCGTTTCATTTCGGGATAGAAGATACTTTCTGCCTCCGGGATTCCATCCAAAACCAGCTGCATACCGGATTCCTCTTGTTCGGGGTGTAGCTGCATTCCTTCCACTAAATAGACAGCATCATCAAAAGTCAAAGGCTCGAAGCTCGATGAAGTAATAAGCAGGTATTCACTTCCATAAAAATCCACGGCTTCATAGGTGATTTTGCCTTGACCTTGATGAGCATAAATGCTGATTTGTTCTCCCCAGGTGCTTTCAGGAAAACTGATCCGGATCAAAAGTACGGAGGTAGCTTCCTCAGAAAAATATGTTTCGGGTTGGAACTTAAAGTCAAACATGCCCAAAAATACGAAATTGATGAAGATCTTTATTTTTTGCTGGGCTGGAAGGATTGGAATCAGCACAGAAAAGGAGAAAGTCCCACTTGGATTCTCTTCAGAAATTCCCCTGATATTTAGCCAATGGAAGTCTCACTCCACATTGGATAATAGGGACTTTCAGGCTATTTTTGGGACTTGTTTATGAACTGGCACAAATAGAAAAATTCTAGCGGCCGGATAAATTGCTTTCAACCCCCCGATTATGAAAAGAGATTCGTTGGTTTTCAATCTGATTGACCAGGAAGAAAACAGACAAAAGAGAGGAATTGAGTTGATTGCCTCTGAAAACTTCACCTCCAAGCAGGTGATGGAAGCAGCAGGCAGCGTATTGACCAATAAATACGCAGAAGGGCTTCCCGGCAAGCGGTACTATGGTGGGTGCGAAGTGGTGGACGAAATCGAGCAGATCGCCATCGATCGAGCCAAGCAACTTTTCGGCGCTACCTGGGCGAATGTTCAGCCCCATTCCGGCGCCCAAGCCAATGCTGCGGTTTTCTTGGCTTGCCTCAAGGCAGGGGATCCCATTTTGGGATTTGACCTTGCTCATGGCGGTCATTTGACCCATGGCTCTCCGGTCAATTTCTCCGGGAAATTATATCAGCCGCATTTTTACGGGGTAGAAGAAGAGACCGGAATGATCGATTACGACAAGGTGGAAGAAAAGGCCCTAGCCGTAAAACCCAAAATGATCATCTGCGGGGCTTCTGCTTATTCCAGAGATTGGGACTACGAGCGGCTGCGGGAGATAGCAGATGAAGTAGGCGCACTGCTTTTGGCGGATATTTCCCATCCATCGGGACTCATCGCAAGAGGTTTGCTCAATGATCCCCTGGAGCATTGTCATATCGTGACGACCACGACGCACAAGACACTGAGAGGTCCCAGAGGAGGATTGATCTTGATGAGGGATGATTTCGATAATCCTTGGGGTTTGACCACTCCCAAAGGGGAAATCCGAAAGATGTCCTCCCTGTTGGACATGGGCGTTTTCCCGGGGACTCAAGGTGGGCCTTTGGAGCACATCATTGCAGCTAAAGCGGTGGCTTTTGAAGAAGCGCTTTCCGACGAATACATGCATTATGTCTTGCAGGTAAAAAAGAATGCATCCGTCATGGCCGATGAGTTCGTATCTAGAGGCTATCAAATCATTTCAGGAGGTACAGACAATCATCTGATGCTGATCGACCTGAGAAACAAGAACTTGACCGGCAAACTCGCTGAAGAGACCTTGGGCAAAGTCGACATTACTATCAACAAAAATATGGTGCCATTTGATACCAAATCACCATTTGTGACTTCAGGGATGAGAGTGGGAACCGCTGCGGTGACTACCCGAGGCCTGAAAGAGCAAGACATGATCAAGATCGTGGATTTGATCGACCGAGCTTTGCAACATCATGCGGATGAGGCTGCTCTGGCCAAAATCAAATCCGAAGTCAACGATTGGATGATTCAGTTTCCCCTGTATTAATTACTCTCCCCCAAAGTGGCATTAGATCAATATCAAGAGGAAGAAGAAGGAATGTCGTTTTTGGACCATTTGGAGGCCTTGCGTTGGCACCTTCTCCGGTCCGTTGCCGCTATTCTGATCTTCACCGTTTTGGCCTTTTTGGCCAAAAACATCGTTTTTGGACAGCTTATTTTGGGCCCGTCCAAGATCGATTTCTTTACCTATCGGATACTTTGTCAAATCGGCAATTCCTTGGGAATTACTGCGCTTTGTATTGATGATCTCCCATTTACCATCCAAAGCCGTCAGATGACTGGGCAGTTTTCCATGCACATGACTTCCAGTTTTGTCGTGGGTTTTATCGCTGCTTTTCCTTACGTGTTTTGGGAAGTTTGGAGATTTATCAGTCCGGGACTGTATGATCAGGAAAAAAATGCTGCAAGAGGAGCGGTGTTCTTCGTCAGCCTTCTGTTTCTGCTAGGCGCGGCTTTTGGCTACTATGTCCTTTCTCCGCTTTCGATCAATTTCCTCTCCAACTATCAGCTGGATCCGAGCATTACCAATGAGTTTGACATCACTTCCTATGTCACTACCTTGACTATGCTGGTATTGGCCTCAGCCATTATGTTCCAATTGCCCGTAGTGGTCTATTTCCTCTCCATGTCAGGCTTGGTGACTTCCAAGATGCTCAAGGCCTACCGCAGGCATTCGATCGTGGTGATCTTGGTGGTGTCGGCCATCATTACTCCTCCGGATGTAATCAGTCAGCTCTTGATCGCCATGCCGATTTTGGTATTGTATGAAATCGGCATCAGCATTGCCAAAAGACTGGAAAAGAAACGGGCCTTGAAAGAGGCGGAATACCAAAGAAAACGAGGATCTGAAGATGAATAAAACCATGAAAAAAATTGCTATAGGCGGAGATCACGCCGGATTTGAATATAAAGGAAAGCTTGTAAAAATGCTGGAGTCTTTGGGCTACGAGGTTAAGGATTTTGGTCCTTTTTCTTCTGCTTCTGTAGATTACCCGGATTATGTTCATCCTCTATGTTCAGCGATCGAAAACGGAGAGTTTGACCAAGGAATAGTCATCTGTGGAAGTGGAAATGGAGTGGCGATTACCGCCAACAAGCATCAAGGCATCCGTGCAGCCCTCTGCTGGAATGAAGACCTAGCTGCTTTGGCGCGGCAGCACAACAATGCCAATGTATTGGCACTCCCTGCTAGGTTTATCACCTACGAATTGGTAGAAAAGTTGACGGAAATCTTTTTGTCCACCGACTTTGAAGGAGGAAGACACCAAAACCGGGTAAATAAAATCGCCTGCACCTGAAAGTAAATGGACCCATAAAAAAGCCCCCATTTTTCAAGCTGAAAATGGGGGCTTTTTGCTTTAGATTTCCACTTATTGGCTGAGCTCAGCTGCCCGAATTAAGGCATTGTATAGATTGGCAATTTTTCCGGTTTTGGAGATTTCAATAAGGTTCTTTTCATCTCCTCCGACCTTGACTGGAAGATCCACCCTCAAGCCTGATTCCAAAATAACCTGCTTGACTTGTGCTGCCGTCAATTCAGGAAAGTAAGAACGAATCAATGCGGCAATTCCTGCTACCGCTGGTGCAGCCATAGAGGTGCCTCCCTTAAACTCATAAGCATCGTTGGGTGTGGTTGAATAGATTTCCGCGCCAGGAGCAAATATGTCCACATTCACCTTCCCGTAATTGGAGAAGGAAGCAATCAAATCCGGGCCATAGGAGGAGGTCAGTGCTCCGACTGAAAGGTAATTGTCTATGATCTCCGGACTGTTTTTCATTTCGTGGTCATTGGGATAGTTGGGATTGGAAGGGAGGTCCAAATCATTTCCATCATTTCCAGCGGCATGGACGAAGAGCACATCTTTCGCTGCGGCATATTTCAATGCATCATAAACCCATTCCGAATTGGGAGAAAAGGATTTTCCAAAGCTGGCATTGATCACTTTGGCTCCATTGTCTGCAGCATAGCGAATAGCTCTTGCGATGTCTTTGTCGTATTCGTCTCCGTCAGGAACTGCCCGAATAGCCATGATTTGGACATTTTTGGCTACTCCATCCACTCCAAGCTTGTTGCCGCGCTGTGCGGCGATGATTCCGGCCACATGCGTTCCGTGGCTTTCTTTTTCGTCACGGATATTGGGATTTCCATTGCCATAGTCGGTGTCATTTAGATCATACGGGTCGTCTCCGACGGGTTTTCTTCCGTCAAAATCCACATTTAGATTGTAGTCCAATTGGGCAGAGTAATATTCGATGCCTTCATTCAGATTGCTCAGGACAGCAGGTATATCCTCTCCCATACCAAACACTTGCTTCAGCACGCCCACTTGCTGTTCTTCCTGAGGGTTTTTTGGGTCAAAGGATTCCAAATCAGCCAAAGAATAATTTTCCTTACCCAATCCCTTGACCATGTTTTGATGGGCCATACTCACAAACTGTTCGATCTGCTTGAGTTGAGGCAAGGTGCCTTTAGCTTCAGGAAGTCTTTTTTCCAACTCAGCCTTTGCCTCTTGTTGTAAGGCTTCGTCACCTATTTTCAGCCGAAGGATTCGGGTAAATTCCAGTTGCTCATGATAGGATTCTCCAAGGAAATTATAGCCATGGATATCATCAATGTATCCGTTTCCGTCATTGTCAATTCCATCACCGGCTATTTCTCCAGGATTGGTCCAGAGGACATTTTTGATATCCTCGTGATCCAGATCTATTCCTGAGTCAATGACTGCCACTACTACAGTTTGGCCTTTTTTCTTTTTGAGAAGCTCTGAATAGGCGCGGTCCACACTCATTCCGGGAACGGTATCCCTAACCAAATCCAAGTGTCCCCAACGTTGGGATTCCACTTCGGATAGTTCGGTGATTCTTGGAGAGGTATTTTGGGTGGAAATCGGAGGGGCAGAAAGAAAAGAGGAGCTGCTGCAACCCATGACCAACAAGCCTGCACTTAGGCCTGTCAGCAGTTTTATGGAAGATTTAATCATGGACTAAAGGTAACGATATTGCAGAAAAAGGAAGGGATAAATCGGTGTTAAAAGATTTGAAAAATTACGTTTCGTAAGCATCCCGATCGATATCATTGAGTATAGTTGTTCCCTTTGGAATCAAAGGAGAAGTTTCTTCTTTTCCAGTTTTGGAATAAACAGCTGGAGTTATGATCTCAGCTTCACAAACCAGTTTGGTAGGAACCTGTGCTTCTGCAACTTTTATTTTATCCTCCGTTGAGGAAGAAGAGGTTATTTTAATCTTGGGTTTCTTTCGTTTATAAATTACTTCCACGAAATAATTGACCAAAGCTCCTGCAGCAGTTGCCTTTTTCACTCTTTTTTCCGCGATGCGCTCATGGTCTCCGTTCGCCCTTCGGTTTAGTGGAGTCAGGTTTTCCCACTCCTTTCCAGTCCCGCCCAATTTCTCGTTGAGAAGATGACCTTTTACATAATAGGAACCACTGCCCCTTTTTCTTTGATTGATGGTTTGGTAATTGGTCCCTTCACTGACAGATGGCGAGGAACCCAGCCCGGCATTGGGAGTACCCAATTTTTCCACTTTCATCCAAGTGCCGTATTCTCCTTTCAGGGTTCCGAATTTTGGGGTTACAATGGTGGCTGAAGAAGCATCAAAGATGGTTTTCAAGGTCAAAGTCAACTCATCCATCAGCTTTCCTATGGCTTTTGCTTTTGCACGTTCTTCGTCTTTGATCGCATTTTCATCCGTTGCCGTAATCGGTTTATTATACTCTGCCTCAATTTTGGCCACGACTCCTTCTGCCTTAGCTTTTGTGGCTGCATCGATTTGAAGATTATCAAGCCAGTCCCGAAGTGGGCTTGCCGGATCTGGATTGAGCATAAGTTGGGGCTTCCCGTCTTTTTCTTTAAAGAAAAGCCGATGCTTGGATTTGTCTTTGGCTTCAAAGCGTTTTTCCAGACCCAAGACCTCCTTAATCCAGCCCAAAGCGGAACTTGCTGCTTTTTTACCCAGATTTAAAAGAGCCCCGCCAGCCGCCAAAGCCTTATCTATCAACCAGTCGATGGCTCCGTTGATTTTTTCCCGCAGGGCTCCTATCATCTCAGCAATTTTGGTTCCCAGACCTCTCAAGCCTACTTGATTGGCCAGGAAGCCAATCGCAACCGGAATGGCTCTTGCCAAGGCAGATTCCAAAAAGTTAGCTGCTACACCAATCGATCCCCGGGCGATATTGGCCACTCCGGCCACGAAGGAATTGACGATTTCAAGCATCTCCCGGAACTTCTCGATAAAGGATTGCACAGCGCGGTAGAAAGCGATAAAGCTATTGATCACGGCCATAATGCCTGTGGGATCCAGCATGGCCAGGAGCTTTCCGACCACCTGCTCCACAATTCGGGTCATGATCCAGCCTTGGATTTGTTCCAAGACCAAATTCCAAAGATTGCTCAGCTGCTCCTGCACATACTCCCAAATAGCGATCGGTCCTCGCTCCCAAACATCCTTAATAAAGGTCCAAATGCCAGTAAGCTGATCTATAGCTCCCCGGATTTGGGCTACCCGCTCTTCCCCGATTTTCAGGGCTAATCTTTCCCAAACATTGTCAATGGTAAGGCCAAGTGTATCCAATACAAAGCCCAAAATGGACTGGAAGCTCAGGTCTGCGGGAGGAGTAATTCCTGCAGAGGCCAATTCCCCAAAAAGCCAATCTCTCAATCCTCCCAAAAGATGGGTGACGATATTGTTGAAAAACTGCACAAAGCCCTGTTTGACAGCTGCAAGTAGATTTTTGAGAAAGCCTATCGGATCCCTTTTGATGTCTTCAAAAGCACTTTGGGCATTGGCGATGATCTGCTGAACCGTTTCTATCGGGAAGTTCATCACCACCAAAAGGACCTCTACTACGATCTGTACAATGGTGACTACAAAGGAAATCAGGCGTTGGATTGGAGCTGCCAAAGTCTGGACGATTCGCACAAACGCATCCAAAGGATGGAAGACATCTTGAATAGTAAAGCTATTCCAGAGCGTAAGGAAAAGCCCGGTGATGTATTCCCAGCTGAAGTTCAGGCTGGCTACAGCAGCATCCACCTTGGCCGTCATTCGGGCAATGGCTCCAGTCTGTTGCATCTGCTGAAACTGCTCCTCTCCACCGGGCAAAAGTCCCATAAAGCCCCGGATTAGATTCTCGGTAGATCTCGGGACCTCCTCTCCTGTAAAGGGATCTTTGCCCAATATCACTGTGATCAAATGATATCCCTGTTGCTCTCGGGCATAGGCTGACAATTGGGCCAGAAGGGCGTTTTTGATAAACTCAAGAACCTTCAGGGCCACATTGGCAGCAAAGGTGAATACCCTTGTGGTGAAAGGCTCAAAAATGGCGATGGTCCTTCGGAAGGCAGCCAGAGGATCTCTCAGATCTTCCAAAGAAAAAGCATTCCAAGCCTGATCAAATAGGGTTTTGATTTCCTCAAAGCTGAAATTTAAAGCGGCCAGTTCAGCGTCAATCCAGTCTGCCGTTTCCTGAAGGGTTCCTTCCGCTTTCATCCGCTCCAGTTCCTGCTCTTTTCCGATCAGAAGGAGAAATGCTTCAATTTTCTCGGCCGTCGTTGAGGAAACTTCCTGTCCAGTGAGGGGATCTTTGCCCAAAAGCTTGACCAATAAAGGATAACCGGGGAAGGCATCCGCGAGTGCTTTGAGACCGGCCATTAGGGCTTCTTTGACAAGCTCAAAAATCTTGTCCTTCACCCTCCCGGCAAAGGTGATCACGTCTCTGTAGAGCTGACCAAAGGTCCTGTCCAAGACGGCCATGTTTTCATCCCAACCTGAGAAAAGACTAGCCTCATCCCAAGCCTGCTCCAGAGTTCGTTCCAGTCGTGCTGTAGTGAGATTGAGTGCCTGCATTTCTCCTTCCACCCAAGTCATGGCCGATTGGATGATGCCCAACTCGGTAAGTTTGTTGAACAGCAGGGTTCCAAAAACCGGGATCAGCCCGAGAAGACCCCCGAGTAGGTTGGTTGCATTCCGCTCCACATTTCTTCCGGCCAAAGGATCATAGCCAATAATCACGCAAAGCAAAGTATAGCCGGGTATATAGCTGGCAAAGCGGGAAAGTCCCTCTCTTACCGCATAGGGGAGGCGTTGTACTTTCGGTTGGGAGGTGGAAATTTCAGGTTTTGGACTTCTCTGAACAGCTGCTCCCTGCTGTACGGTATGAGTGAGTTCATGTGCGATGAGGTGCTTACCCTGAGGAGTCTCCGGCTGATATTTGCCTTCATTGAAAAAAATATCTCCTCCATGGGTAAAGGCCTGAGCTCCCAACGCATCGCTCATTTGAGCCGCTTTAGGACCCGTATGGATTTTCACTTCTGAAAAATCAGCTCCGATTTTTGCCCCCATTTCCTTCAGGACACCAGAAGGGAGAGGACTTCCGCCTGTGGTAGTTTGGATTTGAGCGCCCAAAGAAGGAGATACTTCCCGTGGGCCAGCATCTATCTCCTTTAATTGCACCTCCTCTTCCTCCTCGGCCTGCATTTGCACCTCCTCCTCTTCCTCGGATTGAAGAGCAATTCTCGATATTCCTTCAACAATGGGAGACATTTGGATTTCCTCTTCTTCCTCAGTCTGCATTTGGACTTCCTCCTCTTCTTCGGGTTGGAAAGAGACCCTCGAAATTCCCTGGAAAAGGGGGCGCATCTGTATTTCTTCCTCTTCCTCTTGCTGGCGCTGGATTTCTGAAGAATACGAAGCCATCAAAGGAGGTGAATCCGCTGTGGGCATCATCATCACCCGGTCAGCGACTGATTCTGCTTCCTTTTCAAACTTGTCGTTAGGTTTACCGACTTTCAGGGCAGGCTGAATCCGGGCTCCTACATGTAGAGCCGGAGAAGGAGGAAAGAGTTTTTCAGCTACTGCGCCCATATTCCTTGATTAAAGCGGATTCATCAGCTTTCCGGGCTCGGAAGTCTTCATCTCCGATTTTTCTTTATCCACTGGAGTCATCCCCTCTTTTTCCTTTTTGGATAGAATTTCTTCTTTTTCCTCTATCACCTGAGGAATCATTTCCTCCTCGGGCTCAGGCTTTTTTCGGACCTTTTTTCTCATTCAAAATGGATTTAGATGGTTCTACCTGCTTTTTGATATTCCCTTCGGATCCCTTCCCGGAGATCCTCCAGCCGGACTATTCTTTCTTTGGTTTCCAGTGCCATCAACAGGCTGTGTCTTACGGCATTCAGAATACTGCCTCCGGTGAGGTCGTATTTTTTTGCGATTTCATAGAGATCTATCTCCGGATCCATATGGGCTTTTTTCGGAAAGGCCTTTTTCCACAGCTCTTGACGCTGCTCAAATCCCGGAACGGGGAAATAGATCACGGACTGGAATCTTCGCATAAAAGCTTCGTCCAAATTGGTCTTGAGATTGGTAGCCAAAATGACCAAGCCGGCAAAGTCCTCTATCCGCTGAAGCAAATAGGAGACTTCCTGATTGGCATAGCGATCATGGGAGTCATTTACGGCGGTTCGTTTGCCGAACAGGGCATCCGCCTCATCGAAAAATAGAATCCAGTCCTTGCGCTCTGCTCTCTCAAATACCCGGGCCAGGTTTTTCTCTGTCTCTCCGATGTACTTGGAAATCATCAGAGAAAGGTCGATCCGATAGACATCCAAACCCATCTTTTTACCCAAAAGAGCTGCGGTCAATGTCTTTCCCGTGCCGGGAGGGCCATGAAATAGCGCCTTGAATCCCGGTTTGAGAATTCGGTTCATTTCCCATTCCTCCAAGAGATAATCCCTGTGTTTTAGCCAGCTTTCGAGTTCCTTGAGCTGTAGGAGGATGTCCTCTTCCAATACCAAATCCTCCCAATCCATGGAGGTTTTCAGTTGCTGGGCAGGAAAATCGGGACCAAAAGTCGGCTTTTGTGGCTTTCCAGTGGTGATCAGCTCGAGAATCTCAGGGGAAAGGGTAAGGACTCCATTGAGGAAGGACTCCTCGGGGTCAGTACCGGAGATTCGGATAATCCCTTCTCTAAACAGCACACCCTGAGGATCAAAAAGGCTTTGGTAAAAGAAGCGCTTTTCCAGATTTTTCCCTGAAAGTATGAACAGGACCATTTCTCCGGTGGGCAAAATGCCGTGTCCCGTTTTTCCTTTTCTGACTCCAAATTCCGTGTAGATCTGCTGGGTGTGTTGATTTCTTGCGGTAAACATGTCCAAGAGCTGTGGCCGGATGTGTGGCACTGCTGCCAAAATGATCAAAAACCGCTCAGCCGGACCCAATTCGTAATTCTGGATCAGAGTGGAATAATCGGACTCAATTCTGCTCAGGTCAGGGGCAGGCAAGTCCAAAAGATCTTCTGGCCCCGATTCCGGACGGGAATTGATAGTGGAGCGGGTCTTCAGGATCTCATGAAGCCAGTCCAGCTCTAGCTGTATAGCTTTTGCGTTTTGTTTCATAAGCTTACCATTGAGTGAAAAGGGTTTGGCTCATCCAAGGAAGCTTGATAATGCTGATTGTCCATGGCAGGCGGTCTACAAGCAGGTCAATGGGATTTCGCTCTATTTGGAGCTGAAACCCCTGATCTACTTTCCGGATCATGCCGGTGCGAAAGAAAAATCCCTTGGCCATACTTTTGCCGGAGGTACTTTTCAGGACCGTCCAGTTTTTTGCCATGGAGTCCAGCAGGTTGAGGATTTCCTCCTGCTCAGGTTTATTAGGAATCAATTCTAAAGGGATAGGTAGATCCAAGCCTACTCCGCACAAGATTTTGTTCAATACCAAATCTCCTTCTTCCAGTTCTGAGGTGGTGCCAAGTAAAGCCTGAGTGAGCAAAACAGCACGAAGCTGGGCCTGCTCACTTATGAATTTCCGGTTTCGAGTCAGATCCAATCCTTCGAAAAAGAAGGGGAAATAGGGTGCAGCCAAGACCAATCCCGCATTGCGGATCTGATAACTTTCCTCCAATGCCGGGCTTGATCGCGCAAGACGTATTTTTTCCTCGGGGCTTGCTATTCTTTCTTTTCCCGTGAGTAGGCTTTGTTTGCTTGATTTCGGGTTTTCCTGTTTTTCAATCGCTTTGAAAAACTTGGCTTTGGCTTGTATTATGGCCTGATTTTCCGGAGCATCTGTCCTCTCTTTTTTCCCAACAAAGACTTCCCTGGCCAAAGCCCAATTCCTTTCTCCTGACTTGGTCCAAGACTTTCTCACTTCAGGAATCTGGGCGAAAAGCAAAAGGAAATCGGCCAAGGCTGTAGGGGAAATTGAAACTTCTGGCTTGGGAGAAAATACTTGTTCATCCAGCCACTTTCCCCAGAGACCTGAATCAGGCCGGGGCACAAAAGCCTGCTCAATGGCTTTTTGGAAAAAAGTATGAATCATAAGATTTTTTCTAAGCAAGGAGATCTTTTCAGCCTCTCGTAGAAACCTGAGGATCCGAATCAATCGCCTTTCTGATTCAGGGAAAAGGAAAGAAAGCAGGTCTTGGGAGGCTTTTGGTCCCAGATGGTAATGCAATCGCAAGCTTTGCTTGAGGTCCAAAGGCTTGGATAAGAGCCATTTTTGGAGTGGAATTGGGCTATCTTTTTGGATTTGAAAAATAAGGGTGCCTATGCTTTTACGCTCATTAAGACCGATCCACCAAGGGTATTGGCCTGTTCTGACCAAGTGAATCAGCTGCTCCATATCCCTAGAATGAACGTGTTTTTTTTCGCCCAAGGAAGGAGAGGAAGGGACCACTCTTGGGCCGTAGCCAATTTTTTCGATCAACTCTGCTCTTATCCTTTTTTTGAGCTCTTCTCGAGAGAGATTTCTGGCCATTCTCCCCAAATCCAACTCCAACTTTTCCAGTCGTATTTTCCGGTGGCTTGGGATCAGTTCATCGAAAACTTCTTCCAAAGTGGGAAGGATGAATGACCGGAAGCGATCTCCCCATTGCGGCAAATCTTTTCTGGCCTGCTCTTCATTGGAGTAGTTCAGTTCGAGAGTTTGCCTGTGGATGAGATGCCTGTTGCTCATCTGCGAATCATTTTATCGATTATCGAGGTTTTGTTATCAGAAGCTCCAATTCTGATGTCCTTGATTTCAGCAATGGATTTCAGGGAATCATTTTTCAGCTTGGGCAGCTCTTCTTCTTTGATCAGGAAAGTCGGATTATCAGCGAGGATAACTTCGATCATTTTGTCTTTGGACATTTCCTCTGTCACAGCCAAGTTTCTGCTTGCTGCCAAGTCGCGGATGACCAGGGTATCCAATGCCTTAAAGTCAACTGCTACCCCATTGGCTTCCACTCGCTCAAAGCGGGTGAGTGGGATGGTCACCTGGTCTTGAGAACAGATGAATTCCTCCATTTCCAAATATCCCTGAGCCTGGACGACAATAGTCTGTCCCGGGGAAGGAAGGTCGAGTTCGAAGGTTCCCTTGTCAGAGGTTTTGGTGCCCATCTGTGTGCCTTTGACTGAGACAGAAGCGCCACGAATGGCTTCACCTGTTCGCCAGTCCGTGACAGTTCCCTTGATCTGCATGGTTTTGCATTCGTTTTCCTGAGGTCCGCAGTTTTTGGCTTGGTAGTCAAGGATTCGTTGATCGAGGATTTTCCCGTCGTCTTCCATAGCCGGCAGACCCAGACAGGTGAGTAGTCTTTGTTTAGCCTCATATTCTTCCAAGACTCCTTGAGTCATTTCGATCAAGGTAAACCCTTTGGACTCTCTAAGACTGGCAAGCAGGGCCTGAATCGCCTGTTCTTCGTTCAGGTTCTCTTGTGGAATTTCTCTGTTTCTGAGTGCGGTCTGCACATATTTTTGACCTTGATTCCAGCAGGCCAATATTTCGGCGCTATAGCATCCGCTGGCTTCTCCACGGATATGGATGGTCACTTTTCCCCGATCGGACTTTTTGCTTTCCGTATCCAGGAGCATGTATTCAAAATGGTCGATGCCCGTGTAGTTTTCCGGAGGAGTATAGATGAAAGTCACATTAGACTGTCCGTGTTCTACACGCCCGCCGTTTTTGGTGAGAGAGTCAAGTAAGGTAACGGTAAAGGACCTGTCCTGAGGCAGGTCATTCAAGGTGACTTCTACGAGGATTTTTCTGTTGACTAGAGTGATCGCAAAATCCGGTCTGGCAAAAGGAGGCAACAATCCCCAATCGAAATTTTCGCAGGCATCCATACAGGCACAGTCGCAGGATTTGCCCTTCAGGCTAAAGTCTCCAATCACCCGGTCAGATTTGCTGTGGTAGAGCAGAAAGAAAGTTCCTCCCCGATAGGCACCTGCCTCATGAGTCATTCCGGGATTAGCTTTGAGAAAATGGGCAAACTGCTTCGAATTGGCCATGAAACTTACCCGATGCAGGTAGCTCAGATAGAGTCTTTTGAGCTTGGTAAAATATACCAGATCAATCAACCGATAGAGTACTGGAGAGATCCGATGGAGGATGCCATTGTAAAGTGTCAGTAAGGAGTCGGGGCTGTTTGGGGGTAGTTTGAGCCGCTCAATCAGTTTGTTTTGGACCAGTAGGAAATCCAATACCCCCTGAAGCAAGCGCTTGTATGCGGCCTGAAAGGCGGACCAATCCAAGTCTGCAAGGCAGGTAGGCAGCAATTCCAGCCATTCGTTGAGCCACTCTATGGGCTTCATCTCTTCTATATTCACTTTGGCCCGAGAAAGATTCTCCTCAATGGCCTCTTTTCTCACCCGCTGTACAAAATCCGCGATTTCCTTTATGTCAAGCAGGGTGCCGTGAAGCAGCAGTCGATGATGAACATATTCTTCCTGCAAATCATGCCAATGGCAACGATTTTCTGTGGCTAGTTCGGCCTTATCAATATGGAGCGCCTCCACTTCGATATCCAAATTGAACGAACGGATTAGCTGTGAAACCGCCTTCTTTGCTTCTTCGATGGGCTTATCCAAATGGCCCTCAATTCGCAAGAAGGGGTAAGATTCCAAGTCAAAACCTAAAGGGCTTTCGATAAATTTTCCATCCTTTTTCGGCGTATCGGGCTGATTGTCGTAGCCTAGGATTTCAGCCCTCTTGGAAGAGGTCAGGTTTCTTTCCTGAGGATCTGGCCAAGACTGCTCCAGGCTAAACCAGCTTCCGGACTTTCCTTTGGATTTGATCGCATAGTAGTAGGGAAGACTTCGCTCGCCTAGTTTTCCGTATTTTTCTCTACTCGGAGTGATTTTGACCGGAAACTTCTCCGGTTGATTTTTGACAAGGATGGCCAATTCAAAAGTTTCGATCATCAGCACCAGCCGGCGATAGCGCTGAGCGAGGGTTTCTTTCAAAATCCGCTGGTCATTGAAGATGGGAGGCTGAATCCATCCGTGCCTGAAGCGATAGAATTCTTCTGCAGTCTCATTGGCTGAAATCGCCCTTCCCAGCATCATATGGAGCGGAAACAATGATGGGTCCGTAGGACAGGAGAACCAGAGCGATTCCCCAGTCTGTAAATATTCCTCCCAGGCTAAGCAAAGCTCTTTGAAAAAGTCATAGAGGTATTGAATACCCGAAATGTCCTTAGGGTCCGTATCCAAGGCCTTCATCAAGTCTTGGATTTTATTCTGGATTTCTCCTCCTGCAAAAGGATTTTTGAAAGCAAAGCTTTTCTCCAAAATAGGCTCATAGACCTTATATCCTTTGGCCAAAACTTCCCAAAATTCTTTGTTGATTACCTTTTTGATTGTCTCTTGGTAGTGCTTGATGAAAGCTCTTGGCTCAAGGGATTCGTCCCCATCTGGACGGAAGCGAGGCTTGGGAAAAGGAAAAAGAGGTAGTCCCTGATCAACTGAGAGATCATGCTCTACGTTTTGGGAATATTTCAGGATTTTGTTCAAATCTGCCTGAGATACTACCAGTCTACGAAGGGTGAGGATTCGGTCTATTCCTTTATCGTCACAGGCATTTCCCAGGCAGGATTTGAGGTCCCGATCAAATATTTCCAAGAAAAGCAGGACAAACTTGTTGTTCAGGAAGTTTGCCGGAGAATTCAGTTTTTTTACCGAAGGATCATCGGCAGGCTGTTCGCTGAGCAGTTCGAAGAGCTCAACCTTTTCTTCGGTGAAGGGCTTGTAGCTGACCCCTTCGGGTAGAGAATAAGGGCGATAGTGAGAAGCGTCAAATTGTCTCCCGATCTGGATCAAAAATCCCTCGGAAGTAATCCCCAGCCCCTTGGAAATCCTCAGTCCGTTGGAAAAGGGAAGGACTTTCAATCCACAGGCTATGCCCATACCGATGAGTTTGGACCGGGTGAGCCGATTTTGCTGATCCAGATATGCCCCCAGCTGATTCAACTGGTCGCTGGTGAGGACTTGGCTTCCTTCAAAAATGGGGTAGTTGTTGATGAGCTGACTCATGATCGTGCAGGTTTAAAATTCGCCCAGGGATGAGAAATTGAGAATGATCGACTGGTCCAGGTTGTCATCGACTTCGCAGTCATGAAGTGTACCGGAGGGATAGACATTGCGGACTTTTTCGAGTATTTCGATCAGATTCCCAAGGGCCTGAGCTAATTGCTTGGGGTGTGATGCTTGTTTCAGGTTTTCGAGCAGCCAGATTTTCCAGGCTCTCTCGAGTTGTTCCATGTGCTTGGGATGTATCCAGCAGATCGTCAAAAACACATGTGCCGGTGCTTCTAGTTTGAATTTGTTTTCCAGGAATTTTCTCAAATCCCGATTGGTAAATCTGCCAGCCCAAAACGGCAAGATCACGTGAGTCATGCAGGTGTAAGGGTCATCCAGGGTGCATTGACATTCTTCTTGGAAATGGGGATCCAAAAGTCGGTCTTCCAAGGTCTCGGTGACCGGACTGCCTTCTTCGGAAAAGGAATATTTTCCCTTGTGTTTGGGGCGTAGAAGAATGTGTTCGAAAAGGTGTGTGCCTTCATGGCTGAAAAACTGGTTCAAAAAGAAAGTTTTGAGCTTATCGATGGCCCGCATCTCTTCTTCTCCTCTTACCAGAGCTTTTGCTCCATCCATATCCACTACCTCAAACTGCCGGGAAAGGCTGATGGACCCTCCTTCCCAGCTTATTTTGGGCGCTGAAGCCGTTACTATTCGGGTGGAGGTGCCATCAAAACGTACCGAAAGGATAGAGACTTCTTTCAGGTAGGTTTTTCCTCCATCAGTATAAACAAGCTGAACTTCCGGAAAGAATTGGATTACCTGACTCAAATCCCCTTCTACCATCAGCTCATGGGTTTCGAGTGACACGGAGGAAAGAAGCAAGTCCTGTTCAAATAGGATTTTGTCTCCTTTTTTAGCTTGAGGAGTCCCCTGAAGGACAATTTTTGACCCAAGGGATACTGCCTGATTGAGATGAAAGGATTCTGGTGGAGACCCTTTGGCGAGTAGCCAAGCTTCTCCCCAGTCTCCATCTTCGAGGGCTTTTGCGAGTGATTGATTGAAGTCTGCGGCTGAGCTTTCTGCCAAAAGTCCTCCTCGTAGCGGGTCAATGAGCTGTATTCGATAAGGGTTCTTGGTATCTTCGGGAACCTGATACCCTGATGGTTTTGATGCAGCAGCGACCAGCTGCCAAAGGTGATTTTCAAAATCTTCCTCAGCCAAGGTTTCCAGCTGAGCAGGATCCGTTTCGCCGGGAACTTCCCTGAGGATTTTACCCAACAGGATCTCCTCTCCTTTTCCAAAAGGAGCGTCAAAAAAATGAAACTCCACTTCATAACCAGGAATGCCTGGCCCCAAGGAGGTGCTTATGGAGTAGTTTACCCAGTTTTTCAATCCCAAGCTTAGGTTTTTTCTATTGGCACGAGGATTTTCCATAAACTCTCCGAGTAGGATTTCATGGATTTGGCCCAGCAATATATCCGCGTCTCCTCCTTCTGCAGAACTCATCAAGTCCTGTCGGATACTGGCCCCGATGGGTACACCCAGATGGACAAGTAAAACTTGAATGGATCCCGGATCTCCGGACAAAAGGTAATTTTCTTTCAAAGACCCGAGTAGGAGGGCTTTTTCAAGGGCTTCTGCTGCCTCTATTTGAGTGAGAAAGCTGTCCAAAAGCTCAAAAATGGGTTGATCACTATCGTCTACCACTCGAACTGACCATACACCTGTGTTTTCCTCAAAAACAAAATGAGCGCTGAAAATCAACCAGTCGGAGCTTTTCTTTCGAATTCCGTACAAAGCCCCGATGCGGTCTTCTAATCCGGATAGATTTCTCTGATGGTAGAAGTGATCCAAAATCGAATAGTCAAATCCCAGTCCACGTCCTGCACCGATTGCGGGGTAGTTTTGTAAAAGGTGGAGTTTGTCATCGATCAGCTTATCCTGAGCCTGAAGGGCATGGATTCGTTCCGAAAGTAGGGCGTAGTCGGTCAGCGACTCGGCAAACCTCCCCAGCAAATGGTTAAGAAATTTATTTCTCCTTATCAGAAAAGTCTCTCTGCTTTCGGTAATCTCCCCGAGAAGTTCTTTTAAGTCTCCCAGGTTTTTCCATAGCCCGGCTGAGTCAGGTACTTTATTTCCTAACCTTCCGTCGGACTGGACGATGACTTCAGAAAGATTTTGGAAAAAATAAGTGCGGTCCACCAAACGATTGCCAAATTGATCCTTTTCATTTTTATGGGAAAACAGATGCTTTAAATGGGCCAGTTGAGAAAGGTAGTTGGCAAGATATTGCTCAAAAACCATCAAATAGGCTTTGAGCTGTTTTACCTGATGGGGCTGTGGCCGGCCCTCTCCCTGAGGGAGCATGCCATCTTCCCCAAGTCCGTAGACAAGGGGGAAATCATTTTGAATGGAAAAATAATTTTCCAAATCCCGATGTTCTCCACTCAGTGGAAGGAAGTTTTTTACAAGCCCGGACTTCTTCTGAGGACGTTTGCCGCTTTGGATATCTTCGAGCAGGTCCTCCACCTCTTCTCTATTGGCAATGAAGGGTAGGTTTTCTTTGAAAAAAGTCAGTTTGCTCAGGGGTACATTCAGCCGGGGAATGTAATTTTTTTCCAAGGCCAGCTTGAGGCACCATCGGACACTCTTGGATGGAATAGTCCCTTTGGGATCGTCTTGAGGCAAATTGGCAATCTGAATGTTTTTCACCGCCTCCACTCCAGGAATATCCATAATCAAGTGTATCAGGTCGGAGACGTGAATTTGGGATTTCCTTTCGGCCAAGGTCAGTTCCTTCTCATCGATAAAGCCATGTTTTAACAATGGGCCTTCGAATATTTTTTCTGTTGGTGTCCCTGCTGCATTGTCCCAATCGCCAAGGTAGACCTGATCATCTTCACGGAGTAGAGAGCTCGAAAAGTTGGGAGAAAGTCTCAGTTCACAGGTACCATCCGGTGATAATCGGGCAGTCAATACCTCATAGGTTCCGGCGTTGTTGCCACTGCCGAGAATGCTCAGCTTTGCCCCGGGTTTGGGGAAGTTTTCCTGAGATAGATTGATCCATAGCTTGGCAGGGTTCTGTTGGATTTTCAGAATTGGAAGACTGCCTTCTTTGCCCCGGTCGATCATTTCTTCGAGGCTGTAAAAATTGACTTGAGGAGACAGGAAATCGCCTATAGCCGAAAAAATCGCGGCTTCGGTTTTTTCCACATCAGCTTCCGGACTAAGTTCGATATCCGCGCACACCAATATTTCCTCCACTTTCAAGGCTTGAAAATCCACAAAGTCCTCACAGAGATTGCGATTGGCATGCAGTGTTCGCTTGACCTCGGCCAGAATTTCTCTGATTTTATCGGTTTTTAGCCGGTATTGAACCAAGGCCCCTTCCTCATCCTGATAGATCAGCTGATTGATTTGGTTGCTTAGGGTAGGCAGACCATCCAGAGGTTGAGGACCTGTGTTGGTCATTATGGAGCCCTCCAGTTTAATATTTTTAGAGGGTTGAATCTTTGCCTTTAGGTCGATTCCGGAAGGCAGGTTTTGAAATTGGATATCAATGGACTGAATCGCTTTTTTGATGGCTAGAGAATTCGTCCAGTCCAGGGTTTGGTCCCAGCGGGGAAACTCTATTTGAATATCCAGAATCGTTCCTTTCAGCTCAGGATGCTCAGTGAGCTCGATTTCCATGCTGAGTTGATTTTCGTTCAGATCACCCAAGACCGGAACCGTATCAAACTCCAAGAGTACATCGTAGAGAATTCCCATTTTCAAGGCCTGTTCCTTTGCTGGGAAAGGTTGGTAAGCTAGTTTTTTGGCTTTTCTGTCTGGGAATACGGGGAGTTCATTGCTTTCTCTCAGCGTAATCCAGGCATTTTTTACTCCGGCTTTGGGACAGATTGAATCAGGGGCCTCATCCATGACTTCCACATCCATAAGGAGCTTTCTGTAATCAGTCAGGGTAAGCGCTTTGGAAGGAAGTATTTGTGAAGGTTGAAAAAACTGCCCGGCTAATGACCCACTGGGGTCTGCCAACAAATCCTGAATCGGAAACTGAGTCCTGAAGCTCAGATCAGTGATGGCATAGCAAAGGACCTCCAGAATGGTCACCCCCGGGTCATGCGCATTGTAGTCGGTCCAAATGTTTCCCGAAAGCCGCTGGATGTATGCCAAGGCCTCCTTGCGCAGCAGCCGGTAATCCGATGCCGGGCTGGGAAAGTTGCTTTTGGATATAGTGACGGGTTCTTGCATAGGATAGCTGATCAATATTTTTCCTCCATATCGCTGCTCTCTGAGGAGAGGATATCTGCTTTTTCGGGCACTATATTGTCCTCGCATTGGCAATCTTCAGTCTCCAGGATCTCTATCAAGTGATCTCCATAGCGGCCTAGGGTACCCACTGACCCGAGGATGGAAACTCCTCTGCTTCCTCTGCCTTCTTCTACCCGGGTTCGGGAAATCAGCTGCCCGTTGATAGGGTTTTTGATCAGATGATAGAGTTCAAAACAGGACAGAAAATCCACGTAAGGAAGCTTTTCTATAAAATGGAGAATGACTGAACTGTGAATTTCTCCCTCAAACTGAAATTGATCTGTGGGTTCAAAAGCCCAGGGGGAGAGAAATGCTTTTAGGTCATCTTCCAGTTTTTTGGTGTGAATCGACTGGTCCACACCCGGAAGAAATCGGACTTTGGTTTTGATCTGAAGCTCTTCATACACCGGATTGACTACATGGAGCAGTACGCCCGTTGAGCATTTTTTCAAAACCGATTCCCTGATTTTGCTGAGCAGGGAGACGCTGGCCTTGGGCCTGAGTGGATCCAATGCATTTTTGTTCTGCACATTGGCGATGATTACCAGAGTCACATGCCTTGGAGCCAAGGCGCGATATTCCTGTAGATTTCCCTCGTAGTAGGTATGATTGAGGGCTTTGACTTGATAGACTTCGGGAAATTCTTCCAAGACCAAATGCTCGTAGTCCCATTTGGTGACCGCACGCTGCTTATGCCTGAGTCGTTCGGCTACCCGGGTGTAGAAGTTTTCTTCTGCCTCGGCCATTTTTCCCCCAAAAGAGGAAAAAGGCTGATGGATCTTGCTGATCTGATTTTGGCTGACATTTAGCTTGGAAATCGTTCCTGCGGTCAAAGCTTGAGCCAGGCGGTTGGGATCATTTTTTTGATTGTCAAAGGTGACCTCAATAGCCTGTGCCAGGATATCGGTCAACTTGGGTAAGGCATCGGCATTTTCTGCCACTGAGGCTTTGAGCCAAGTGTGTCCGTCGGGCAAAAGAGTATGTCTGGAGTCTGCTGCCTTGGGCAGAGTAAATTGGATCAGACCGGTCTGAATCAGACCACGGGTCTGATCTATGACCAGATCCAACTTGTCCACTGCCTTCCAGGTATTTCCACTCAGATAGCTCCAGGATACCACCGGGGATGGTTTTTCGGGATTTCCACTTCCATCCAGAATATGGAATAGGAGTTGTATGCTTTGTCCTGGAAGATGGTTTTTCAATCCGATCATCAATTCTCCCTGTGCAGTGAACTGAGGAATGAGAGGAGGATTTTTCTCCTGAATAAGTGCTTCTCCAAAGGGACCGATATGAAAAAACTGGCTCCATTTGCCGGATTCCGGAGTAAAAAGGTCCTCGGCCGTATAAGTAAGACTTACCGATTTCAACTCTGGAGTATAGGGTTCTTTGGGAAGAGGTAGATCGGGGTTGTCCAGTTTTTTAAGCACCTCACTCGCGAAAAGATTGGGATACTCGCTGTGTCCAAAATCCTGACCGTAAAGAGACAAGCGTAAAAATCCCTGTTTTTTGTCCGGCCCCCAGCTGTCAATTTCATCCAATTCCGGACGGGGACCCAGGTTTTGTAGGAATGATCCATCCAAGTTTAGCTTGATAGTGGCTGAAGGCGGGTTAGAATTGTCGGGACCAAAAAGAGAGAGCAAGTAAGGAGTAGAGGATGGTTTTTTCATCCAATCTCTATCTTTTAGTAAAGTAGGTTCTACCTTGAAGTTTAGATTTGCCCAGTTGGATGCTACTGGATATCCTGAGTAATGGTCTTTGAAACCATCGCCGGTGGAGGGGAGTCCAGACCAAACCAATTGGATAGCGAGACTAGTCAGTCCTTTGGAAAAGACCTCTCTACTGCCTAGGTAAAAATGGGACCCTTTGGTAGGACGGAATCCGAATGGGTGGATGTTTTTCCCTACAGGAAGGACTGTCTGGTCATTTTGCAAGATGAGGTTTTGAATCCCAGAGACGTCAACTCCGAGCTTTGCGGATTTCAGCCTGGCATTTTGAAGCATGGAGTAAGAATAGCTCTGTGCTGTCGGAGCCAACTCCACTTTCAAAACTGGCTGTGTGGTAGAAAACTTCTGAAGAAGGACGGCTTCTTTGTACCCGACTACAGCCTCTTGCTCTGGGCTCAAGGAGAAATTGAGAATCAGTTCAATACCATCTGATCCTCGGTTGATGATTTGATGGGCCTGCTTTTGGAAAGAGTAAATCAGGTCATGGTATTTGTCTTCGCCCATTCCCCTCACTTCTTTTACCTCCTCCAATTCATCAAAAACTTTGTCGTCCAGGCTATCTCTGTAAGCCAAGATGTTTTTGGCAGTGATTTCGCCGATATCGTATCCGGAAAAGGGGCGATGAGACCCTCTCTCCGGATCGTCAAAGATAGGGCCGGCCTGAGGCTCGATTCCGGCAATGTCCTGCCATGTTTTTACAGAATTGATAAAATTCAAGGCATCTGTGATAGCTTGGGCATGGGATTTTTCGCCCCCTGTTTTTGCAGCTATCCAGTCTTTTTCTCCACTCAGCCAAAACCGAAAACTAGAGTTGAGATTCAGCTTGTTCAAATTCTCCAAGAGCTGCTCTGCAGGATGAAAAAGCAGACTCAGGCTAATTTTTCTTTCTCCTTCTGCCAAGGACAAAACCGGAGAGGAAACAGCAAATCCCACCACAGCAATTGGGCGGTCAGCATTTGGAAAAAGAGCATTGGGTATTCCAAAAGTACTCCATCCTCCTTCAGATTGAGTGATTTCCCCCCCGCTTCCGTCTTCTGAATTGGCTATAGGTGATGCATAAAACCTTGAAAATTCATCTCTGAACAAGGCTTTTATTTCTGCTACCTCAGCCTGATTGACGGCTTGATTGGACTGGGTCCTGAATGAAACAGGAAAACCCAATCCATCTTTTCCTGCTTTGAAGGAAGTAAGAGAAGGAATCAAAAACTCTCCGACATGCTTGGCCAGTTGGATAATCAGGTAGGCCTGATCGGGCTCGGCGGGTTTTTCCCGGATTCTCAACACATCCCGGTAAAAAAAGTCTAAATGCCTTTTCGTTAGGGAATTTAGGTCTTTTTGAAGTAGGGTGTAGTTTTGTAGAAAGGCCAGAAAGAGAGAAAAATGTGGAGCGGTCAGTTGCTCAGGCTGAATTTCTTGAGTGAAAAAATTTTTCCAGTCCTTGCCTGTATCTCCTGCAGGTTCAATGAATTTCAGTTGAAAGGCCAGCTTGATGGCAAACTGCTTCAACTCCTCGATACTCCGCTCGTCGACAGCCACGTATTCGGGCAAAAGGCTTTCCAAGAGGCGGTTGGCCTGATGAGTTCCCGGATGGGGTATATGGACGCTATGACAGGAGTCGCTGCTCATTGGGCTATATCTGTAGCTTCAATAAATAGGTAAGGGTAGACTAGGTTTCTTCGGTTGTTGGTAGCTAGGATCAGATACTCAACCAAGACCTCGATTCGGCCTCCTTGGTAATCAGGACGCATGTCCACTTGAATCACACGGATTCGGGGTTCATGAAAAAGAATTGCCCTCTGGATTCGGTTGGATATCAAGGTGGCTGTGGTCACGTTGAGCGACTCGAAAAGCAAATCTTCCATATTGGCGCCATACTCCGGACGCAATACCCGCTCTCCCATGGAGGTATTGAGCAGAATGATGAGACTTTGACGAATGTCCTCCTCATTTTCGGCCAAACTGACTTGGCCCACTTCCTGTTGAAAGCTAACGGGCCAGGCCCAGCCTCTTCCCAAATAGGTATTTTTCTCTTTCATTTTTTTCTTGTTCAGGGGACACCAATAAATGCATTGGCAATACCCCAGCTTCCATTTTTAAATTAATCCTGCTATCCGATCATGACAGTCGGCGCTCCCACTGCTACTGATGCCCCGCAAACGCAGGTATCCCCTGCTCTCAGGGCAGGTTTTCCTCCGATCATCACGGTGCTACTTCCCAACAGGAAGGCACTGACTGTGGGTTGATGACTGTTGGGAGGAAGACTGCAGACATGGTTGTCTCCCATCACGGCAGCAGGCATACCTCCAATAAGCACAGTAGGTACTCCGGGGCCAATGACTGTTCCCCCGTGGTTACTTGTGTCTCCTACTCTTGCAGCGTTTGGCATCAATCAATTGATCTGTACTAAAGAACCTTTCACGGCAGTCTGCCCTGAAGAAGAAAATTCTGCACCTGCTCCACCTTTGGCGGTCAACTGAGCTGAAGATTCGACATCGACGTTCATTCCTTCGATTTTCACATCCCCGGTGGCTTTGATTTTAAAATCAGCGGAGGACTCCATGGTGATTCCTTCACTGTCCATGATCACCTTGTTTCCGTTTTCATCTTCAAGAGAAATAAGGCCATCTTCATCATTCATTTCGACTACTCTCCCTCCCGGAGTTTCTATCCTTATGGATTTCTTTTCATCGTCAAAGTGCAGTTTTAGCTCAGATTTGCTGGTATACCCTTTTTTGAAATTGTCGTCATTGACTTCAATGGGGCTGGCATTGGCCGAGCTGAACAGGGATCCCAGAATAATGGGCTGGCGTGGATCTTCATTGATAAAGCCGACAATGACCTCATCTCCTATTTCAGGATAAAAAACAGCCCCTCTGACTCCTTCCCCTCCAGCATCAAGCGTGGCCAATCTGGCCCAAGTTCCCTCTGAAGAGGAATCAATCATGGGCAAAAGCACTTTTACCCGGTTTTCCCCATCCGGATCTTCCAATCCGGTGACTTTCCCGATATGCAATCCTTTCATGGCCGGAACCAGTCCCGCAGCAGGTACATCCAGAATATCGTCAAACACCGAAGAAATAAACCGATGGTCCAGCCCCAGCCCCAGAGTAGTAAACCACTTTTGATTGGGGGATACCTCGTGGTACACCGAGCTGACAAAAGCTTTTCCGTTAAACCTGGAACCAAAACCACTGAGTTGGACCATATCCCCGGGTTTGATGGTGTTATCTCCGTGAATTTTGAGCTGGCCCTTGATTTTGGAGAGTCGGCTCTTGAACATGTTTGCATCTGCCCAGTTTTGTAGCTCTTCGCCTGAAAAGGCTCCTCCATGCTGCAAGGTGAAATCCTCCAATCCAATCACCTCGGCCAGGTCCTGACCGGAAAGATCACCTTGGAAATCAATACCCGGATCAGGGGATTCCAGCTCCAAAAGCTCCTGATTGGCTATATCCCAGCCTTTACTTTTGCTGGAAGGGTATTGGGTGCGGGCATCCATTTCTGCCTCTATCTCCACCACGTTAGTCCCAAACTCCAGGTCCAGCTTGGCGTCGGCAGCAATTTCTGCGCTTTTGATTTTCACGGTACCGTTTTCTACCAAGACCAGTTTACTGTTGAGTTCTGCCCGGGTCACCAAGAAGTCCCAATCTGAGCAGTAGAATTGGACCATTTCTTTGTGAGTGGTAGCGGTAGCTTCCACATCGCTGCTGAGCCCATAGGCTGAGATGAGGTCTTCAATGATTTCAGAGTCCTTAGAGTCAAAAAAGTATTTGTTTTTTCTTCCAATGGTCATCTTTACTGCAGGGTCTCTTAGTTCCAATATCAGCTTGGACGCCCCACCCCTTGCTTCAATACCATGTCTGATAATTATTCCTTCGAAAATGACCTCTTCGTCATTGTTGTAGCCAGCTTTAAGGGTAATTTTTTTTCCGGGAATAAAAAAATCGCCCCCGCTGATCTCAAAGTCTCTTGAGGCTACATCCCCATCAAACAGTACGATTCTCGCGGCAGGAAGCTTATTTACGGCTCGGGTCACTGCGATCATAGCCACGCCGATTTCCGGTGGAATTTCTGTCCCCTCGGAAAGAATCTTGAAAGTGGCAAGATTCGGATTGGTACGGGCTGATACGGGTACTATGGGCATTGCTTTTTACTTGGCTAGTGGAGGAAAAATGAGTTCCTGTCCTTCACGGATCAGGCGGAGATTATTGATCTTATTGATTCGGGCGATTTCCAGGTAGTAGGAGGAGTCTCCATAAATACGATGGCACATCAGTGGAAGAGTATCGCCCGATTTGACGGTACGCAGATGAGTGAGGTCCGGAGAAGTACGGCCTGTCTCCGCGGCTTGTTCACTTCTGGAAATGGACTGCTTAAACTTGGCAGTGACGGTGGCCCGAATTGGTAATCCGGCATTGTTGAATAGCTTGTAGTTAATCGTGGCGCTTTCGAGAACTCCTCTAAATTGAAAAGCGCCCCAGTTGATTTGAAGATAATTGGGCTGATGGGTGGTGGGCTGGATTTTTTGGGTGATCTCCAAAAAACGGGTAATCGCCCGGTCCACGTGCTTGTCTTCTTTTATGATCTCTATTGCAGAGACTTTTTCTCCACCGATTTTGTCCCGGTCCGGGGCAAGGTCACCCAAATAGGAAAGGTCCAAATTGGCAGGGGAGTCCTTGGAAGGGGGGGAAGCACTAGTGGCATCAAAAAGAAACTCAAACTGAACGTCCTCCGATTGGTTAGACTTAAATTGGTTTTGTCTCCCGTCTGCAAGGCCTTCTTCAGCCACCCACTTGTTTTTAACCTCCTGGCTGTAAGTGGTAGGATTGTACATCACCACAAAATGCGCGGTGGAGGTTTCGTAGTTGTCATCCGAAAAAGCTGTGATTTTCAGCTTTTCCAGACCGCCCATAGGGGTGAAGATGTCCTTTAGTGCCATAGTCGCTGATTACCTTTCGTTTTTCTCTTTGATCACCTTGGCCAGTTCTTCCAGCCCTTGCATCAATGCATTGGTGTTTGGGCTAGGGGATTGATTACCCGTTGGCCTTTCGTTTTGGGTATCCACTGTGGTTCGGATGATGAGCTCCTTGATTTCAATGGGCATAGTTAAATTGGGCTTAGGTCGGAAGGTTGTATTCTTCTGAAATACTGATAGGCAAATTCCATTGACTCGATCATCAATCCGCTTTCCATGGCATTGAGTCCTTCAATTTCCCATTTCACCGGCCAGGCATTGAAAAAATTCCAAGCCTGAAGGGGGATGTGGTCCTCATTGAGCAAAATCACAGTAATGTCCTGAGGCTCGAAACTGAAGTTTTCTACTGCATTTTTAAACCATTTGGCAGCAGGGGACCCACTCATCATCCCTCTTTTCATCGAAAGATTGGAATAGCTCACCGGATTGGGCATACGGTGTTTGAAGCGGTTTTCTCCCCCTTCCGAATACTCTTCCACCCCGATTTCAGCGCTTATTCCGCTTACCTCCTGAAATCCCACATCGGGAATTCCGGGGTATTTGAGAGCTAGCCCTTCAAATCGTACAAGGAAGTGAAATCCTGTGGGAGGATAGAAAAAAGCCATGGCTTAAGTAGTCTCTATGCTTAGTCCCTCGTGACAAAGCTCGATCGTCTCGATGGCCACTTCGTTTCCGGTTGAGTTGAGCGTAGGACCTTCTACCTTGCAAGGCCAAGCCTCTTTCACCTTCCATACCATGATGGGTTCGTGCTCTTCATTGAGCAAGCTGATCGTGAGGTCTCTTCGGTCGATTTTGTTTTTCTTGACGGTGTTTAGCCATTGGAAAAATTCATTGTCCGCTGCAAAAACTCCCCTCTTGAGGGAAATATTGCTGTATTGGGGAATTCCCGGCATTTTGGTTACATGATATTCAAGGGAATTGCCCTCCCGGTAATCGATGGTTTGCAATTCTATGGAAAGGCCGGAGACCTCGGTAAATCCAATACGGGTACCGCCCCATTCTACCTGAAAATGAAAGACGGAAACAGGATATGCTACTGCCATAATAATTTAGGTTAAAGTGTTTGCTGTTTTGATTAGGCTTCTTGAAGCTTATGAGAGAATTTGAGTATGATAAATTCGGCAGGTCTTACTGCTGCCAGGCCAATTTCTACGTTCATCCGGCCTTCCAGAATGTCCTGTGCGGTCATGGTCACACCCAAACCAACTTTGACAAAAAAGGCATCCTCAGGCTTGGCCCCGGCTAAAGCGCCGTCTCTCCAGAGCTTGGAGAGGAAATTTTCGATCATGGTTTTTACTCTGAGCCAGGTATTGGCGTCATTGGGCTCAAAGACCACGAATTCGGTGGCTTTTTTTACCGATTCTTCTATGAAGATGAAAAGACGCCTTACCGGCACATACCTCCACTCGTTGTCATTTCCGGCTAGGGTTCTCGCACCCCAAATCAGTGTGCCTTTCCCTGTGAAAGTCCGAATGGCATTGATGGACTTTCCTGAGGAAGCGTCCACGTTGAGGGAAGCCTGTTGCTCATTGGTGATTTTCACTGCGGGGCCTACTACTCCTCGGATGTCCTCATTGGCAGGAGCTTTCCACACTCCTCGTTGACTGTCTACCCGTGCATACACCCCAGCCACTGCCGGAGAAGGGGGGAGATCTACTTTGAGCTTGTTGATTTCCGCGAAAATGGCTCGATGAAGGCTAGGGTCTGTAGCTTCAAGAGAAGCTAAAGTTACTCCATTCAGGGTGTTAGAAATTACTGGGTTGGATGTACCCAAACCCTTGTATTCATGGCTCTGCGCAAGAATTACTGCGGAGGGGTTGAACCCATAAGAATAGGAAGTCTTGAGGTTGGGATAGTAGGCTGCTCCGTACTTTAGATTTCCGGAGCCTATTCCGTTGTTTCGAAAATTGACGGCATCCTGAAAGGGATTCGTGGTATTTTCCTTGACATCTAGGATCACAAACCGATCCTGAAGTTTGTCACATTGAGCCAAGGCATCGGTATAAACGGGCTGAAACGAGGCCACGGTCATGTAATCCGGAAAAACGATCAGGGTAGGTTCATCCACTTTTTCCAGCATAGCCAACCCATGCCTTAGACTTCCCAAAACGGTGGGTCCATCATTGGTGGGATTGCTGGAATAGGTGTTGACCGAGACGATGTAGCAGGGGCCTCCACCATTGTCAAAATAGTGCCTAAGGCTAGGGTACATTTTGAAAGGCGAAGGACTGCCGCTAAGTGAAGCGGTGATTTTCCGGGTTTGAAGGGTAGCTGGCTGACCATCAAGTCCAGTAAAAGTGTCCTGGATGCTAACTGATATTCCCTCAAGATTGGGCCCGCCGAATATAGCCTCGTATTCCAGCATGGAGCTAATCCGCGTAGGTACCCGGAGAGCTCCCCCATCGGCTTTCTGTGTATGTCCTATAAATGCCGGAATGGCTGTCTCCACCGCCGCGATGGAGGCGGGCAAGGTGGAAATTTCCTGAATATAAACACCCGGTGTTGTGAAGTTTGACATGGGTTCTATTGATTATGGTGAGGTTGAGATTAGGATTCCTGAAGCTTGTGGGAAAACTTCAGGATGATGAATTCTGCGGGCCTTACTGCGGCAAGTCCGATTTCTACATTCATTCTGCCTTCGAGAATGTCTAGGGCCGTCATCGTTTTGCCTAGACCCACGTGCACAAAAAATGCTTGCTCCGGCTTTGCGCCTGCCAATGCTCCCTCTCTCCAAAGACTGGACAGGAAGTTTTCGCACATGGTCTTCACCCGAAGCCAGGTATTGGCATCATTGGGCTCGAAAACCACAAATTCGGTGGCCTTTTTGATGGATTCTTCCACAAACAGATAAAGCCTTCTCACTGGGATATATCTCCATTCGTTGTCGTTTCCTGCCAGGGTCCGTGCTCCCCATACCAGATTTCCCCTCCCTTGGAAAAAGCGGATCACATTAATGGATTTTCCTGAAGTTGCATCCACGTTCAGCAATCCCTGCTCTTCGCTACTGACTGCCAAAACAGGTCTGCTGATAGACCGGACGTCTTCATTGGCTGGAGCCTTCCACACCCCCCGCTGACTATCTACCCGGGCATATATCCCTGCCATGGAAGCGGAAGGATACAAATCCACCAACCGGGATTTGAGGTCGGCTACCATGGCATTGTAGAGGGCCTTGTCCGGAGCTATCCAAGTGAAGGTCCCTGATCCTGAGATGGTCGCCCCTCCTCCTCCATTGTCTGTGTAAGTAAGGGTAAGGTCTCCTCCCGCCTCACCTTCTATCTTGGCTTTGAGGGTGATTAGGTTTGAGCCTCCCTCGCGGCTGGCTCCATAGAGGGCTTTGGTTGGAGTGTTGATGGCCGTGGTAAGGCTGCCTGCAGTAGTGATATTGCTGGTGTCCTTGTCGAATTCAGACCCTTCCAAATACGTGTCTCCGCCGATTTGGAAGCTATCGTCATCGATGTTATCAAAATCAGTAATTCGGATCGTGCCGGTGGCAAATTTCTGACCAGCTCCAATCTCTGCAAGGGACAGTCCGTGAAAGGGTCCGAGCCCTGCTCCTGTCCTGTTGTCGATGATTGTAAGCGCATCTTCTTTGAAGTTTCTGTAGAGAATAGTTCTCAAGGAAGGAAAATAGGCAGCTCCGTAGCTCAGATTGGAGCTTCCTACTTCGGCACGAAACTGATTTCCGTTTTCTGCAACGCTCATCCCGGTATCCAGAAGGGCATCAAATAGTGCAAATCGGTCTTGGAGCTTTGCACACTGAGCCAGCATCTGGTCATGAAGGGATTTTCTGTCTGTGGCATCCAAAATCACCGATTCGGGGACTAGAAGAAGGGTGGGTTCATCTTCTTGCTCGAGAGCCCGGATTCCTGCAATCAGCTCATTGACATCAATGGAATTGGAGTCAGGAGAGTTGGCATAGATTCCTGTAGACACGATCCAGCAAGGTCCCCCGCCATTGTTGAAATACATGTAGACCTGATAGGTCATCAAGTAGGGGGAAGGCGAGCTGAGTGCAGGGATGGCGAAAGTACCATCCGAATTGATGGTGATTTGGTAATTTTCAAAAAAAGAATCTCCGAAAATTTCCTGGTACTCGAGATAGGATGTAACCCGCGTAGGCTTATTGGTAGGGATAGTAATTCCGTTTTTCTCAGCCTTGGCTGTGTAGCCTACAAAGGCCGGAATAGCTGTAGCTACCGGAACCACTGAGGCAGGAAGGGTGGAGATTTCTTTGATGTACACTCCTGGAGTTTTGAATTCTGCCATGGGGAAAGAAAGGTTTAGATAAAGACGAAAATTTCACTGAAAGCCTCTCCTCCGTCGGTTTTGGCGATTCCATTTCGGAGAGGATTGGGAAGATTGGCATACAACACCCGGTTTCCAGGAGTTCGTCGAAGTTCCAAATTCAGCTTAGGGCTTTCGAAGAAGGGAATCGGTACCTGAGACTTGAATATGACGGTCTCTGCATTGTTGACTCTGATATCAGGATGAGGAGCTCCTCCATCCTGCTGAAAGGTGTATATCCCATAGGGAGTGCCCAGTGGGTTCCCTCGGTCTCTGATGGACAGCTGATTGGTGCCGAGGTTGAGTTTTTTGTTTTGGTTGACAATGATGTAGGTCCAGCGGGTTGCTTTTCTTTTCAATTTCAGGGCATAGTATTCCATTTCCCCGTAGAGTCTGGCTGGGCTGCTTACATAGCTGATTTCCATAATACCCATGGAGGTATTGCCAATGGCGTCGCTGGAGAAAAAATAGGCCTTGTAAAAAAGCGTCTCGGTATCTGTCTGGCTTCTCAGCTCCAGCGAATAAATTCCGTCTGCCTTGTCTTTCAGGTCCACTCTCAGAGAAAAAATCTCCAAATCATCCGGAGACAGGGGTAAATCCAAAGGGAGAGGATTGCCGTCGCTGTCTTTTCCTGATGAAATGAGGTTGCCTGCTTCGTCCCGAAGGCGGAAAATGACCGAGGCGGGATGAGTGGATAGTTTTACTTGTTCCAGCAGGTCTTTGGGTCTGAGTCCATCCAGAATTTGATACCCTAGCGTCTCAGGTGTTGTCGGATTCGAGGAGGCATTGGCAGGGTTGTTTTTAAAGTGGAAAAAAGATCCGGTTTTGAATTCCTTTACAGGTGTGTCCCAATCCGTAATGGTGTGGAGAAATGAGGGATTGGAACTGTTGATAAAAAATCTGAATCTGCAGGGTACCTGTAGGGGAGTCTCCGGATCTGTAAGGTTTTCCTCGGCACGAAAAAGAACAATCATCCCCTTTGGGAGGGACCGGGTGAGCATTCTTCCATTTTTCAGCAGATGATGGGTAGACGAGTCCGGAGTAAGGCTGAGGGATTGGGAAATTCCATCCTTGAAAAAATCATGAAGGAGCTGGATTTCAAAAAGACGGGAATAGAGAATGTTCATGGCTTGTGTCTGGATTCGAGGTAGATTTTTTCTATCGGATCTCCGCTTTGCTGGATTGCATTTTCCTGGACACGGATAGTTCTCACTTTATACAGGACACTGGGGAGGTATTTTGCCCCGACCACTGACCAAAAGTTGTACAGCTGCTCAAAGGAGTAGCTGTAAAGCTCTACGAATATTTTTTTCAAATCCCCGTCAAAACCAGCCAAACTGGGACTGTTTTCTTGGGTAAACACACTTTTACTCTGAAAGAAAGCAACGGCATAGCTTAGCTGCTTGAGTCCTTCCACATAGTCATCGGAGGAGTTGTTGGGCAGACGGTTTTGAAAGTTGGCAGTAATTAAAACATAGAGGTTTAGCTGGATATCCGGGTTTCGTTTTTCCACTTTGCCCACCGCATTGATGAATCGGTTTTGCTGGTCTTTGCTCGTCCGCTCTTCTTCAATATTGATCAGGGATAATCCCAGCGACTGATCGGGTATGGCAATTCCCTGTTCATTGGTCACACTCGATAGGACCACCCGGTTGGTGATCGGATCGCCAACTTTGAGCTTAATAAAGGAGTTGAGCTCCTGGGTCAAAAATTCCAAGGCTGAGTGAATCATCGGTAAAAATTTGGTGCTGGAAAAACTGAAAAAAGCTAGCGAGATCAAATACCAATTAACAGGAAAAAAAAATCTGTTTTTAACCAAAATCCTAAAAAATAAAAAAATATAAAGTATTATTAATCAATAAATTGACTGGTTTTTGAAAGGAATAGTTTGACATCTATTCTCTTTGAAAAAAGGCTAAAAATTCTTGTCAGATTGCAATAACTGGCGAATTTCCCTCTTTACTTAACTTTTGTTGTAAATTAAATTTATGGATAGTCTTCCGATTTTTCGAAACCTAACGTTTCCATTTTAACCTGGGGATTTTAACCGGAAATTCTATCTAATCCTTTGGTTTGAGGAGGAGTGCATACCCGCTTTCAATAGTGGATACGTGAGTTTTCCCGTGATCTTTTTTTTCCCTAGTGGGTCAGTCTCTGTCTTTTGTTGCTCTATGCCCTGATCAGCGGGGAAGATGCTTGTTTTCCTCACTCAAGCCTCTTTTCAATCCAGGAGTCAAATCGGACCAGTTCAAAATCAGTTGGGTCCCAAAAATACCTTCCTCTGGCTTGGACTAGATTTGTCATTTCCTGATTGGTAATGATTAGTTCGGAGGTCTCGTCCAGATTTTTCTTCTGGATTTTGGAGAAAAGCTTGAATCCGCCTTCTATTCTCGGATTGATTTTTCCTGCCCATCTGGAGATCAGCTTTCGGAGGTTTTCTATTTTGTAATCCAGCCAGTCGGAATCATTCTGATCAAAAAGAATCATCAATTCCAGCATTTTGGATCCCAGATAAAAATTCGGCGCATACTTCAGATGAGGCTGGCAATCGTGAATGAGCTTCAGGGCG
Organism: Algoriphagus confluentis; assembly: GCF_036245625.1. Classification (NCBI taxonomy): domain Bacteria; kingdom Pseudomonadati; phylum Bacteroidota; class Cytophagia; order Cytophagales; family Cyclobacteriaceae; genus Algoriphagus; species Algoriphagus confluentis. The sequence goes on along the minus strand of NZ_BTPD01000008.1, from coordinate 70,291 downwards.
GATTTAAATGAATTCATTCGAAAATGCAGACAGGCCTCCCAATACTTCCATTTGGAATTCAGTTCCGGGTTAAGTTTGCTCAGGGATTTCTTCAGTAGGGATTGAGCCTCTTCCAGTCTGCCGAGGTAGTAGAGTGCCAGCCATTGGTATTGGATGTGTTCCAGTCTGTTTTCGAATCCCAGACAGCGCGTATTGTCCAGAGACTTGTATCGCAGAATGACTTCCTTGAATTTGCCGGTATGAATTAGAATTCGTTGTTGGACCAGGATATATTCCTGATTGATTTCCTCGGTGGATTTGCTTTTTTCAAACAAGGCAACAGATTTTTTCCGTAAGGTTTCCGCTTTTTCCAAGTCTTTGTTGGCAAGAGCCTCCCGAATCAGGGATAGGTATTCCCATTGCTTCTGCTCTAAATTGAGATGGTTCAGCACCAAGCCCAGATTCGGATTTTGGTCTGACTTGGAGGTGTCTTGTCCTACATGTCTATTGACCAAAATCTGAAGGTGGCTTTTCACAATGAGTTCCAGTTGAGGCAAATCCTGGTTTTGGATGACTCCCTCCAGCCCAAAACTTTTTGCGGTATCAAATACACACAGGATCAAATCGGGAAGGTCCGATTCTACAGCTGTCTTTAGACTTTTTTCCAGTGTTTTACTTCCGGCCTTTTCCAGGCCTCTGGATAGCAGGTATTGACTCTGCATGAGCAGTTGGGTGCAGGCGATGCGCTTTTGGGCTTCCTGGGAAATTTTCTGATTGGCCCCCAGGCAGGGTATCATTTCATAGATATCTTCCTTAACCCGTTTCTTGAGCTGAACAAAAGCAGCAGAAGACTGGATAGAGTACAATCTGGTGCAATAGTCTGAATCTTCCCGGTATGGGAATAGGATGTAATCCTTCAATAATTTGAACTTCTTGGACTGTTTCGAATTTTTGATGGCACTGAGCTTGAGCAGCTTGGTTTTTTCGGAAGGATCCAAGGTATCAAGTAATTCAAAAATAGAATTCATAAAAAAACAGGTTAAGGTCCAATTCAGCCAAGAGAAAAAGAATCTCAGCTGAATTTACATCTGAAAAGCCTGAATTTCAAAAATTTAAGGCTTTGCTTTCACAAAGATCCCGGGTGTTTTTTCCGAATAGAGGGACTCAAGGGCGGGGAATTCCAAAAGAAGCTTTTTGAATTCGCCTTCTGAATCAAAAATGAGTTCGGGTTTTTGCAAAAACACTTTGGAATAAAGCCTGGATTTTTCTTCCAAATCTTTTTCTTTCTCGATGTAAGCCTGAGAAAGATGATAATTCAAAAAGGGACCACCGAGCTGATTTTCCAGATACAGATCCATTTCTTGGCCCAAAATCATGATCTTTTGATTTTTGGCAGGGTAATCGGAATTTTTGGAAACAAAGTATGCCTTGTTGCCTTGAGTCTGACTTTTCCAAAAAAATAAGGCCCCTAGAGGCAAACCCATTATCAGGAGTACAAAGGAGAGACCACCGATCCAGGTTCTTCTTACATAGAGGAAAAACTGGGTAATCAGATAAGTAAATCCCGGCAAGAAGATCAACAGCTCAAAACCCGCCTGCCTTTTGACAAAGAAAAAAACAAGCGCACCAAAAAGCATCCAAGTAATGATCAGCTGCCTTTGTTTTTGCTGGTTGATGGTAGAGCCCCGCTGGAATGTCCCAAGGAAGTAGCCAAAGAGGGCAAGTAGGACGGGAAATGCCCCCAAAATCAGCCAACTGTACACCGATTGATACGAAAATCCATCGTAGGTAAAGACCAAAGGAAGGATCTCCAAAGCATCCTGAAGGCTGTCATTCCAAAAATAAAAAACCAAAATGAGGAGAACCGGAAGCAGAAATCCGACTATGGCCAAAATCAACTGCCGGAAAGAAAAACCCGAAATCAAGAGTCCGGTAAAGATCATGTAAGGGAAAATCAACCCGAAATTCAAATGGAATCCGGTGGCTATTCCTCCATAAATTCCTATCAAAAGGGTAGATTCGGAAGTTTCTTTTTGGAGAACAGTTTGGGAAAAGAGTTGGCTCAAGGCCAAAATCAAGAATGTGCTTCCCAGCAAAGCCGGAGAAAGTGTGAGCATGTCGAAGGAAAAATGAAACAAGGCCGCCATGATAATGGCCGGCAAATAGGTGTTTTCGTCAAAAACCCGGTAACGAATCAACGTGAAGTTCCAGTAGCTCAGTTGGATGAGGATTAACATCCTTCCCAAGATCGCATAGGCCAGTGGACTCCGGCCAAACATAAAGTCCATGGCCATAAAAAAAGCAGCGGAGAGCGGTCCGGTATCGTCTACCACGTCTTTGTAGAGGAAAAAGCCCTCTCCCAGTCGCTCACCCAAAACCATCCACTGAAGAAGAGGTTCTGTCATCGGAAAAGGAAACAAAATCAGATACACGACAGAAAACACCACTAGATGAAGGGCTACCCCAATGAGGCGAAACGGATCGTTGACTTTAAAAAATCTAAGCAAGGTATTGGGTTGAGTTGGATTGGGTTTTGCCCCGAAATTAAAGCATGCCCAAGTATTTCGCTAAATTTGTACCATAAATACTTCTGATGGAAAGCCAAAGACAAAAAAAATACGCCAAATTGATCCAAAAGGAATTGGGAGAGATTTTTCAAAAAGAAGCCCGACATCTGATCGGGCGCACCATGGTGACGGTCACTCGGGTGGAAGTAAGCCCCGATTTGGGCTTTGCCAAAGTCAACTTGAGTTTTTTGCTTGCCGATAAGGACCAAGCTTTTGATTTAATCAATGATCACAAAAAGGAAATCAGACATCATTTGGGTAAGCGAATTGGAAAATCCGTAAGAATCATCCCAGAACTGGCCTTTTTCCCGGACGATTCCGCCAGCTATGCCCAGCATATGGACAAAATCATCTCAGGTCTCAACATTCCACCTGCACCTGAGGAGGAAGAAGAAGAGGAAGATTAATACGATTCACCTTGAACACCAGTAGCTTTATTGCTCTCCGGTACTTTCGCAGCAAAAAGAAGCGGAATTTCATCACTGTCCTGTCCATCATTTCCATGATTGGGGTGGCTGTGGGGACGATTGCTTTGGTGGTGGTCATGTCGGTGTTCAATGGATTGGAGGATTTGATCCGAAGTCTGTTTGCCAGCTTCGATGCAGAGCTGAAAATCGAGCCTGCCCGGGGGAAAAGCTTTTTGGCAAAGGAGGATTGGCTGAAAAGTATTCAAAATCTGGAAGGGGTCGCTGTATTGACCGAAGTGATTGAAGACAATGCCCTTGTCGAATACAATCAAAATCAGCTGGTAGCCAGGCTCAAGGGAGTTTCACCCAATTTCCTGGAGCAGGGTAGATTTTCCAAAGGCTACTTTTGGGGAGATACCACTTTGGGTACTGATTTGAGACCTGCCGCCATTATGGGAAGAGGAGTCGGTTTTTTTCTTTCTGTCAATCTGGATGCTCCGAATTCGATTCTGAAAGTCTTTTATCCCAAGGCACCCCGTTCAGCAGCGAGTATAGACCCTTCCCAATTGTACAACTCTGCTGTATTGGAGCCCAAGGCCTTTTTCAGTATTGAGCAGCGTTTTGATGACGAATATGTCATTGCGCCTTTGAATTTTGTCCGGGATTTGCTCAACTATGGGCAAAAGAGGACCTCCTTGGAGATCAAAGTGGCTGAGGGCTATTCGGTGGCCTCTGTTCAGAAAGCGCTTAAGCTCCATCTTGGACCTGATTTTTTGGTCAAAAATACCGATGAGCAGCATGCCACCCTGATCCGCACCGTAAAGTTGGAAAAGCTCTTTGTCTTTCTTACGCTGTCCTTTGTTTTGGCTATAGCCTCCTTCAATATTTTCTTTTCTCTGAGTATGCTAGCTATAGAAAAGAAGAAGGATATCGCGGTGCTTCAGGCAATGGGGGCCTCAGAGAAGCTGGTTAAGCGGATTTTTCTAAAGCAAGGCGCGCTGATTGCGCTCAGCGGGGCATTTCTGGGTTTGATTTTGGGAATAGCCTTGGTTTTGGCGCAGCAGGAATTTGGTTTGGTCAGTTTGGGGATTTCTTCTGCCGTGGTAGATGCCTATCCGGTGCGGATCGTAGGCACTGATTTGGTATGGATAGGCCTTACTGTGATTGGCATTACCCTTTTGGCCTCCTGGAGACCGGCTATCCTGGCATCGAGAGTAAGACCTGTCCAAGAGCTCTAGCTTACTGACAGACTTTTTTGATTGCTTCCAGCGCCGCGCCTACTCCTCCTTCTGCAGCAAGGACCCATTCTTGACAGGCCTCCTGGGCTTTTCCCATTCTATGCAGGGCTATTCCTTTGTGGTAGTGGAGATTCGGGTCCTCAGGATCAATGCTGCTTGCAAGCGTAAAGTCTGCCAAAGCTTCCTCTGCTTTTCCGTTTTGATAGCGTGCTTGGCCTCTTGCAAGGAAGTAATTGGGATTTTGGGGTTCTAGGGCGATGGCTGCTGAGTAATCCTCCTCCGCTTGGTCAAATCTTCTCAGGTTTTTGTAGGCCCATGCTCGATAGAAATAGGATTCCGGATCCTCATCATTCTTCCGTATAGATTCCGAAAAATCCTCCAAAGCACCCGGCATGTCCTGATGATTCATCCGATAAAATCCCCGCTGCTTGTAGGTCTGATAGTTTGCCGATCCGTTGGCTATCAGTTCATTTAGTTCCTCTATGAGTATGGCATCCCCGCCGTTTTGAGTGGCGGCGAGACCTTGTTTGGCTATTTTGTGGTTGGGGTCAAGGTCCAATGCCCTCTGGTAGGCATCGATCGCAGCCATATTTTCTCCCAGACGGGAAAGGGCCCTTCCCTGCTCCGCGAAGTAGTCCGCCTTGCGGGGGTTTTCCTGAATGGCCAAATCGAGATAGCTCAAAGCCAATTCATAATTTTTCAGCTCTATGGCACACAGCCCCATATGAAAATAAGCTAAATCAGGAGTAAAAGATTGGGCAGTAGTGACCTCGGACACCCCTTGATCTCCCGGGGCAATCTTGAACAAAATGCGGTTGGTCTCCCCGGTGGGATTGAGCAGAAAGTCCTCAAAATCATCGAGTGCCTCATCGTATTGCTTGAGCTGATACCTTACCCGACCCCTGGCAAAATAGGCTTCTCCGTTTTCTGGTTCCAAAGTCAGCAGGCTATTGTAATCCGTCAGGGCAGCTTCCAAATGGTTTCCAAATTCTTCTGCCTGAGCCTTAAACCAAAAGGCCTGTGCATCATTCGGGTGAGCTCTCAACCATTCCGCAAAGGCCTTGGCCGCTTTTTCCCACTCTTCCTTTTCGAAAGCGTAAATGCCTACATCCAAAGGAGAGGGCTGCTGAGCTTGCACCGGTAGTGAGTGAATGAGAGCTAGAAAAAACAGAATCAGAGGAGCCGATTTCATTGGAGCAACTTTTTGCCTAAACTAATTTCGGGAAGTTCTTTGCCCTAACAATTCATCAAAAATTCCGCTCACGGTTTGGTTTTTCCTTTGAATAGCCCTGAAATCCCCTGGTTGAACATGGAATAGAGCGTACCCAAGATTCCCAAACCTCCCGTGAGATAGGCGTAGGCTTCATTGAAAAATGCCCGGTCAAAAATTCCGACCATGGCGATACAAATCAATACAAAGCTGATCGCAGCGGTACGGACTACCATGACATTGCCGTTTTTCTTTTCGTAATCTTCAAAGAGCTGAATTTCCTCCCGGCTGGTATTGGAAAGGATAAATTGCCTGAATACCGGACTGAATAAGCGCCATTCCCTCCATCCACCTTCCTGTTTGGATTCAGGATTGTCTTTGATAATCCCCTTCTGCGCCAGATCCATGAGAGTGCTTTCGGCGGCGGGGTTAAAGAAACCAGCTTCTGCGTAGTAATAGCATACCAATTTTTCCTCCAAACTCAATTCCGACCAAATGTTGGCATAAAAGGCTTTTTTTAGTTTGACCTGGGTGAGACTCTCATCTTCCGAATAAATACCTGCTGAGTAAGGGTCATGGATCTCTTCCACACTGAAGTTAAAATCCGAAAAGGCCTCGGAGAATACCGTCTTTTCCCGGTCCGTCTTCAGGCTGGAATAGAGTTGTTTCCACAGGGTGCCGGAAAAGAGGGTGACCTTGCCCTCCATTTTCTTGATTTTTCCAATGATCTTGGCTAGGGAAATCAAATCTTCGAGGCAGTGCACATTAAGGAAAAGATAGGATTCCCGATGTCCTATTTCCTCCTCCTTGGGCAAAGACTCAAACTGGAAGTCAAGCTTGTGGGCGGGTGAAACAAGGAGCCCGGGAGATTTTTGGCCCGAATGGATGCAGCAAATAAAGTTAAATGGTCCACCCAGGGCTTGTTTTTGAGAAAAATGGGGATTGAAGTCAAAGAAAATGGAATCTTGAATCCATCGGATAATAAAAAAAGTAACCGTCAAGAGTAAACCAAAGAAGAAAAAAGGCATCCAGCTGCTGGTAAGTCGGAAAGGCTGACCTTCCCAGGCTGCCTTCACCAAAGCCTGATCTGGAGCAATGAAATTTTGGATTTTTGGATCAAAAGGGTCGGTCAGGGCTACCATCATGCTCCGTCGCGCTTTTTCAAACACTTCAAATCCTCCTCCGTGTACAATGGGAGTGGATCGGTGCTGACTGTTCCAGATTACTTGCTCGAATTTTTGGGTTTTGGACTGGATAAGGTATCCCGGGAAAAAGCCAATCATGAAAAACCAGACCAGCAGATAGATCGTGAGTTGATTTTGAGAACCTATTTTCTCGAATTTCAGAAAGTTATATTGAATCGATTTAAACCCAAGGACGGAAAAAACCAAACCATATACCGCTAGAATCCCCATGGCGCGACCAGTCTCAGGATTGATGGCAAGAGTAAATACCAAGAGGGTAATCCCTACCAGAAAAATTGCAATCATTTCGCTGGGAGCAGTCTTCTCTCTGAGATTCTCCAGTTTAGCCATGAGCAGATTGGCAAAAGAAATCTGAAGGGTAGAGAAGATCAGAAGAAAAAGAGTTTGAAGATGGTTGAAGTGGTTCAAATACAAGATCCCCAGAATGACCAGAAATTGGCCAAAGTAAAAAATCATCAGGAAGAAAAGTTTTCCCTGCCGGTTTTTTGTCGGAACGAGCCAGTCAAAAAGGAAAGATTTGAATCCTTGCCGGTTTTCATTTTTTCGGACGGCTTGTTGGAGGAGAAGTGTACCCAGAAGAAACAAAAAGTACCCTAAAATGAAGACGATTCCTTCCAGAGAGGTAAGGGCAGAAAAGACATGGTAAAGATTGATGTTTACCATAAAAATACTCCATAGGGAATGATCGAAATTCTGGTCTTCTATCCTGCTGATCAATGCCGTGTAATGGTGGCCATTGAGATATATTGGGCTTTCCAACTTTACGGTGTGGGAAATTTCCCGATTGTTGTTCATCAAACTTCGGATTTCACTCCATTTTTCCTGACTGACTGATTCCTCCAAATTGGAAATGGAGGACTCCACTTTTTGGGTTTTATACAAAAGAGAACCCTCATCTTTAACCAACAAAATCCGAAAATCTTCACTGAGCCCCTTACTCAGACCGGGAGTGTAGGTGATGGCCTTGACCAATCCATTTTTTTCTTTGTGAGAAATCACCGACTCCAGATTGCCATTTCCCCTGCTGTAATGAGAACTGATAAACCGTGATTTACTGTCTTCCTTATTGAAATAATTCACATATTCCCGATCACTGAGGTCAATAAAAGATATTCCTTCGCCAAACTTGACGTGAAGAGCCGTACTTCCGCTGTTGCCTACAAATAGAATATTTTTGACCAACCCATTTTTGGGATCGATGAGAATGTATTCATTGACTTGGTCTTTCGTCACTGGTTCTCCTCCCTCCCATTGGCTCAATAGGGAGTCGTGGTGGGCGATTTTCGTTCCAAATTCCCGGACAGCTTGCTGTATTTCCCCGTGGAGAGATTCGACTGGAATAATGCGGTTTTTGGTGAAGGAAAGTGAAAAGCCAATGACCACGGCCAAGGCCATCAAAGAAATACCCACTTGGATGATTCTGGACTGAGATAGTTTGTCACCTTTACCCAAATTGACCAAGGTAAGAATGGGCAAAGAAGAAATTAGCACGACCAAAGTGAAAAGGAGAATGCTTAGTAGATTGTAGTTGATCCTCAGGCCTACTTTTTGGAAATAAGCATCGTCATATATCCCCACAAAATAAAGTTGGAGCGGGTCAAGTCTGATACTTTGACTATATGCTCTGTAAATTCTCTGGTTGTAATTGATGTTTTGGATGGATATTCCCGATTTGTAGCTGACCAGGGAGTCTGACTTAGTGTCCGAATTGGGATCGAAAATCTGCGTACCTTCTTCTTCTTTGGGATAGAGAATAGTCCCTTTTGAGTCAGTGAGAAAAAATTGCTGGAAGGTGTAATCATTTTTCTCCAGTTTTCGGAAAAGCTCCCGTATAGGCACATCCAAATCAATCAGCAAGCTGTTTTTCCCGTTTTCAGGCTTGCCGACGATGAAGCTCTTGGAGGTGACTGCTCCATTGAAGGTGGCTAGAAGTTCTTTTCGGATTTGTATGGGCCGGTTTCGTATTCTCACCTTGGTTTGATTGATTTCTAGCGTTTCAGCGGGCAAGTTGGACTTTTCCACAAACCGGAGGGATAGGATTTCAGGCTGAAAACCTGACAAATAGGCCTGAACATCGCGGGCATTTTGACCCAAATCTCCCTCTAGTTCTCCAAAAGCTTTTCGGAGAATATAGGTGTCTACTCTGACCAGATAATCGGCAAGCGCAGCAGGAATGTCCTTACTCAGGGAAGCAATGCTCCGAATGTGCTGTTGCTCCAGCTCTTCTCTGTTGTTGGTGGATTGGACAAAAAGCAAAACTCCCAATACCCCCACTAGAGGAAGTAAAAAAAGCCAAATTTTAAAAGTTCTCAGTTTCATCTGATGTTATAGGTTTACATGGCCCCAGGAAAGGCCTTCCCATGCTCTGCTGCCACCTGCAAGCAAAACTTGCCCAAGTCCATCCTCCCATTCCCCCTCTATTCGCCCTCTGGGCTTTTGTTTTTGGAAAAGTTTCTAAGAAATTTACTATAAATCATTGGAAATCAATATTATTCTTGACTTGATGTATTTTCAATGGATTAGAAATCCCGGTTTTTGGAGATTTATTTTTCATAAATGGATTAAACTTGAAAAAAAATGCCTTTGGGTTCAAAAAGGCACGTTTATTGAAAAACGAATTGAAAACCACCTGAAAAAGTATCTGGATGAAAAAATTTACCCTTCTTCTGCCTCTTCTTTTTGGCGTTTTCTTTTGTCTTCAAGCTCAAGAAGGAAGCACCTCTGAAAAATCCCTCAATTCCGGTACCATCGAAAGCCAGTTTGAATACATCTATGAGGTCTCCAATAACTTCCAAGAATATGAGGTAGTAAAAAAGGCGAACCTGGAGAAACTCAAATCCAATATTTTGGATTCGCTCCGAACGATGAGAGTACAGGTAAGTGACCTAAAGAATGCTCAAATCACCAAGACAGACAGTATCCAAGCAATCACCCAGTCCCTCAATGAAGCCCTTGAAGAAAAGGAAGCAGCCATTGAAGCCAAAGAAAGCTTTTCCTTTCTGGGCATAAATATTCAAAAGACGGTTTATTCCTCGATGATGTGGACTTTGGTGACTGTACTGGCCGGTTTTCTTGCCTTTTTCTCTTTGCAATATTTCCGAAGCTTCAGCAAAATCAAAAAAGCCAAAAAGGATCTTGAGGAAGTTCAGGAAGAATTTGATCAGCATCGAAAAAATACCCTCGAGCGCGAACGTAAGCTCAAAAGAGAGCTTATCGATGCCCAAATGGGGAAAAATTAAAATTGCAGCCGGATTTGATTCCGGCTTTTTTTTGATTGTCCGGAGTGTCTACCTTGTATCAAAAAGAAACCCCGGAATGGAAAAACAGGAAATCTTCGATGCAGCGGTGATTGGACTGGGTGCAGTCGGAAGCGCGGCAATCTATCACCTCAGTCTCTCCGGTAAGCGGGTTCTTGGATTGGATCGATTTGCTCCACCTCATACCTTGAGTTCAAGTCATGGAGAGTCCAGAATCACCCGATTGGCCGTGGGAGAAGGAGAGGATTATGTAGCTTTGGCCAAGCGCTCCCATGAGCTTTGGAGAGCATTGGAAGCCAAGAGTGGGGTTCGGATATTTACCCAGACGGGAGGGATCCTTATCGATTCGGGGGAAAAACCCTGGGCCAAGCATGGCTCGGAGGGCTTCTGGGATCGGACAGCCCGATTTGCCAAAAACCATCAGATCGCCCATGCTTTGCCAAACCTTAAGGAGGTCAGCGATCAGTTTCCTGCCTTCCGGATTCCCAATTCAGGAAGAGTTTACTGGGAAAAAGAAGCCGGTTACCTCAGGCCAGAATTGGCTATAGGGACCCAACTTCGATTAGCCGGAGAGCAAGGAGCCGAGCTAGCCTTGGACTCTCCGGTTTTGGGGATAGAAAAGGAGGGCAATCATTTTTGCTTAAGAACTCCCGAACAAACCTATTTGGCTGAAAAACTCCTTATTTCGGCAGGTGGGTGGGTAAAAGATTTTCTTTCTGAAACTGCCAAAAAGAGGTTTAAGATCTGCCGGCAAATCTTGCATTGGATTGAAGTTGATCCCAGTTTCTCCTGGAAAGATACCCCGGTATGGATGTGGGGTTTTGGTCCTGATGCGGAGGATTTTATCTATGGATTTCCTTCTCTGGATGGACAGTCCATCAAAATGGCCACCGAGTCTTTTTTGGAGGTCGATCACCCGGACCTGCTCAGACGTGAGGTAAGTTGGGAAGAGCAGAAAGAGTTTTGGGAGCAAAAGGTAAGAGGAAGAATTTCCGGTCTCAGGCCAAATTTTATCCGGTCAGAAGTGTGCTTTTATACCGTCACTGAGGATGCAAGATTTGTCATCGAGCCATGGAGAGGAGATTCAAAGGCACTCTTGGTTTCGGCCTGCTCCGGGCATGGATTTAAGCATTCGGCGGCCTTGGGGGAGTCACTGGCTCATCGCTTGCTGGACGATTAATCGGTGAGGAATGATCCTGAGGTGTGATTTTTTTGTCATTTCTGTTTGCAAAGCCCTACTTTTGCCCATTGATCACCAAATAAATAATGGCAAAACAAAGAGGAACTGCTCTGGAGCCTGAGGAGAAGCGGAGGTTGAACAAGCAGAATCTAAGCAAGCTGGGAGGGATTTTCGGGTTTTTGATGCCTTACAAATGGGCGTTTTTCGGAGGCTTGGTTTTTCTTCTGTTTTCTTCACTCACGCTGCTCACTTTTCCCTACGTAGCAGGCAAGTTGATTGATACGGCCCAAGGCAGTGCGTGGATCGTTACGGATGTCAATTCCATCGCCTTGATTTTGATCGCTATTCTGGCGATACAGAGTGTGTTTTCTTTTTTCCGGGTTTGGCTTTTTGCCTTGGTATCCGAGCGCTCCATGCGCGATATCCGACAGGCCCTTTATTCCCGATTGGTACGGCTTCCTATGACTTTCTTTGACCGCAGGAGGACTGGGGAATTGATCAGTAGAATCACGGCAGATGTCAGTCAGCTTCAGGATACCTTCTCCACTACCTTGGCGGAGTTGTTTAGGCAGGTCATCACGCTTGTGGCAGGGGTAGGCTTTCTTTTGTTCAATACGCCGAAATTGACCCTGTTCATGCTCGGGACATTTCCAGTCCTTGTAGTCATTGCCATGGTATTTGGGCGGTTTATTCGAAGGCTTTCCAAAAAGACCCAGGATGAACTTGCCGGAGCCAATGTGATTGTAGAGGAGACGCTGCAGTCGATCAGTACGGTCAAGTCCTTTGTGGGTGAGGCCTACGAATCAGACCGGTATGGCAGGGGGCTCAATCGGGTAGTGAAAGTAGCCTTGACAACAGCCAAATACCGGGGAGCATTTATTTCCTTCATCATTTTTGCGCTTTTTGGTGGCATTGTTGGGGTGATGTGGTATGGAGCAAGTCTTGTTGCCTCAGGCGAGATGAGTGTGGGTGAGTTGGTTTCCTTTGTGCTATACACTACGTTTATCGGAGGGTCCATCGCGGGATTAGGAGATATTTATTCCCAGTTGCAAAAAGCCATCGGTAGCTCTGAGCGCGTACTGGAAATTCTCGGAGAGGATACGGAAGCCGAAGGAGGAAGTAAAGCGGGTCGATTTGAAGGCAAAATTGAATTTGATCAAGTAGGGTTTCGTTATCCTACCCGTCCCGAGATTCAGGTATTGAAATCCATCTCCTTTTTGGTAAATCCCGGAGAGAAAGTCGCTTTGGCAGGACACTCTGGCGCCGGCAAGTCCACCCTTATCCAGCTGCTACTCCGATTTTATTCCAGCCAATCAGGTGAAATCCGTGTGGATGACCGAAATGTGGAGGATTGGGATTTGAAAGCCTTGCGAAGCAAAGTCGGCATTGTCCCTCAGGAAGTTTTGCTCTTTGGAGGCTCAATTCGTGAAAATATCGCCTATGCCAAGCCGGATGCCAGGGAAGAGGAACTGATTGCTGCTGCCAAAAAAGCCAACGCCTGGCAGTTTATTTCCCAGTTTCCCGAAGGCTTGGATACCTTGGTTGGTGAGCGGGGAGTGAAGCTTTCCGGAGGACAAAGACAGCGGGTGGCTATCGCCAGGGCGATTTTGAAAGATCCTGCCATTTTGATTTTGGACGAGGCTACCTCTTCCTTGGATGCGGAGTCGGAGTCACTGGTGCAGGAGGCGCTCGATGAGCTGATGAAAGGCCGGACTACGATAATTATTGCTCATCGATTGGCTACCATACGGCAAGTAGATAGAATCTACGTGCTCAGCGAAGGCCGAATTGTAGAGCAGGGAAGCCATCAGGAGCTGATTCAGGAAAAAGAAGGCTTTTATGCCAACTTAGTCCGGCTTCAGTTTGCCGATTAGCGGAGATTGTGGGCAGTGATGGACTTGGTGAGTCCCCCGAATTGTTCTTTTAGAATTTTTGCCCCCGGAAAGAGCGCTCTCAATTCCTTTTCATTCAAAAGTCTGATTTCTTTGATGTATTGTTCGGCATCTTGAGGAGCCCAACGTTTCATCCTGCTTAAGGGGGTTTTGGTAAGCAGCGCAAACAGCCATTTGTCCGGAAGGTATTGGGCAAAAGGCAAGGCATAGTGGGCTTCTACTGGAAAATACCTATTGGGTGTCTGGACGAAAAATTTTTTTCCGACCCTTCGGATTTCTTTGGCCATTTTCTCTTGGTTCTCGTAGGTGTACAAGTGCTCGATCACCGAGTTGGAAAAAACCAGATCAAAGCTTCCCTCCTCAAACTCCGGCATGTGAGTCGCGTCTCCGATTACGGATTCTATATTCGCGTGTTTGGGTGCTTCCTGGTGCAGGTTCAGCAGCGTGATTCTCAAGTTGGGAATTTGAGGGATTTGACTGTGTTTCCAGAAATAGTCCGTTCCTCCCACGTCAAGGATACGAATGGGTTTTTCGAGCCGAAAATTTCTAAAAAAAAGCTTCTCAAATTTCGCCAGTCTTTGCTTCCTGAATTTGGCACCTAGGGATTGAGGATGGTCTGACGAGGCAAAAAGATTTCGGATAAATTGCATAGCTGGCCGAGAGGCGTGAAGAATTGACAAATAATCCCAAAAGTAAGCATGCTTGATAATTTCTTTCTTAATTTTAGGTCGCAAAGCCAAAAATGGCATAGAATTTTAACGGATTTGCGAATAAGCCCATTTAGGAATCACCAATTTTTATGAAGAGAAGATTCGATATCTATTTTCCATGGTTATTTACACTAACCGATTTTTTAGTAGTTCTTTTTACCCTTTGGCTCGCGGATTTTCTCCTCGAAAAGCTGGGTATTTTGAATGAAATAGCCTTTTTTGCCTATCTGCCTCTTGCGGGTGCCTGGCTGCTGATCTCTGTTTTGCGAAAGGATTACAAGATCGGGAGGACTGAAGATTATGACCACACCCTGAGCAATCTGGGAATTACCTTGTTTTGGTTTTTGGCCGTCATGGCGATTCTTTGGACCCCACTGGAGCTGGAAGAAAACAGATGGCTTCAGATGCTGGGTTTTGGCAGTTTGCTCCTCATTTTCATGGGGTCATTCCGGGTAGGTACACACATGGCCCTAAGGGTCTATCGGATTCAGGGCAAAAACTACCGAAATGCGGTCATCGTCGGAAAAGGCGGGACAAGTCCGAGATTGGCAGATGTCTTTAGAATCAGGAAGGATTTTGGCATCAATTTCCTGGGTTATTTTGATGATCTGGCGGATTGTAATCAGACCCGAGGGGGTATTTCCACTTTCTTTGAACAGGCTCCAAGACTGGATTTGGATTTGATTTACATTCACGAGCACCTAGAACCGGGGTTGGTAAAGAAGGTCATTGACTTTGCAGATGAGAATTACATCAAGGTGAAAATGATCCCGGGCGGAAGCTTGCAGCTGGAGAAAAATCTTTCTTTTTCCCGATATGGAGACTTTTTTGTCATCAATGTCAATGATATACCTCTTGATCATCCCATCAATAGCCTGGCCAAGCGGGCTTTTGACCTGATGTTTGCCAGCTTGGTTACCCTCTTTATCCTCTCTTGGTTGATCCCTCTTGTAGGAATTTTAATCAAAATGGAATCGAAAGGGCCGATTTTCTTCATTCAGAAAAGGAATGGCGTGAATAATCGGGTTTTCAATTGTCTGAAGTTTCGGTCCATGACTCCCAATGACTATGCGGATACCCAGCAAGCTACCAAAAATGACCCCAGAGTCACCCGGATCGGAGCATTTCTCAGAAATACCTCTTTGGATGAAATGCCGCAGTTTCTCAACGTACTGAGCGGAGATATGTCTATCGTGGGTCCTAGGCCTCATACCATTCCGATGAATGAGACCTTCAAAACCCAAATCGAGCGATACAATTCCCGCCATAAAATCCGCCCGGGAATAACCGGTCTCGCCCAAGTAAGGGGATATCGTGGAGAAATCGAGAATCCGCACCAAATCCGCTCCAGAGTGAGGCTGGACTACTTTTATATCAACAACTGGTCTTTTCTATTGGATATGGAAATCATGGTCAAGACCGTTTATGAATTGATTTTCAACCGTGAAAACGCCTATTGATCAGAACCAAGTAGGGTGCAGGTTTTGCGGTAGCAAGGATCAAAAGGAATTCGTGGCCCAGGAGCGAATGTTTCGACTTCCCGGGTCTTTTCTTTATCAGGAATGCCTTACCTGCGGATCCATCCAGCTAAAGAAGTCCCCGGAGAATTTGGGGAGCTTTTACCCCGAGCAGTATTATTCATTCCTTGACCTCCAAGCTTCCCCAAATTGGAAAAAGGTGCTCAAGAAAATCCGGTTGAAAATCTTCCTTGCAGCCGGGATTTTGTCTCCGTCCTATGGGTACTGGTTAGGTAAAGTGCATCGGCGCTTTGACCAAAAAATCGCCGATATCGGGTGTGGAAATGGTCAATTGCTTTACGAACTTCATGCCTCCGGCTATACCAATTTGTCGGGTTTTGACCCTTTCATTCCAGAAAATAAACGTCTGGACGAGGGCATCCACCTGTATAAAATGAGTTTTGATCAGGCAGAAGGATTGTATGATCTGATCATGATGCACCATTCCTTTGAGCATTTGGAGGATCCCCGTCAGGTTTTGTCCACTTGCTTTGAAAAGCTCAATCCGGGAGGGCAGCTTCTGATCCGTTGTCCGGTGGCAGATGCTGAAGTTTGGAAAGAAAAACGGGAATATTGGGTACAACTCGACGCTCCCCGGCACTTGATTATCCCGTCTGTTTCGGGTTTGGGTATTTTGGCTGACCAAACGGGGTTTACCCTGGAAGAGGTGGAGTTTGATTCGGACGCTTTTCAATTTTGGGGTACCGAAGCCTACGAACGGAATCAGCCCCTGGATCCCCAACAAATCCTCCCTGTCTATACTTCCAAAGAGCTAAAGGAAATGAAACAAAAAGCCCTCCTGTTCAATCAGGAGGGCAAAGGAGATCAGGCTTGTTTTTACTTGACCAAGCCGATTAAATCTTAAATAGAGCATCAAAAAAGCCCATGGTTTCACCCTTTTTCTTGAAAATCAGCATGGGAAGATACTTATTGTTATGGATGACTTTTTCTGCCGTGCTTCCCAGCAGGATTGCTGCTGAGGAGGTTCGGCCTCTCGATCCCAGCAAAATAAGGTCAGCATCCACCGATTTGGCAAATTCGGAGATCTGTACTCCGATATTTTTTCCATCATTCAGCAGCATCTGACATTCAGCAGCCGGGTTTTCGTGTTTGGAAATAAATTTCCGGTAATCATTTTTTGCATTTCCTTTCATGATTTCGGCAAATTCCTCGAAGGTTTTGCCTGTCTTGGAATACCCCACCGGTACATCATAGATATGGAGTGGGATAAGCTCTGCATCGAGGTCTTTGGCGATCCTTTCTCCGAATTCGTAAATCATATGATTGTGTGAAGAGAAGTCGGTCAATAGAATGATTTTTTTGGGAAACTTCACCGGGCGCTTTTCCTGCAGGAGTAAAATAGAACAAGGAGCCTTTTTTGCCACACCGTCAGCCAAAACTCCATGGCCGGCCAGTTCTTCCTTGCGTCCCATGATGATCAGATCCACATCCTTCAGCTTTGCCCAGCGCAAAAAAGTGTCCAATGGATGACTTCCCTCTTCCACAAAGATTTCCGTATCCACAGAGGTAGGGAAATGGTACTCCTTCAGTTTCAAAGCGATCATTGCTTCGATGGACTCATCCGTGGGTGCAATCAAGTCAGGGTACTGATTGAGGATTTCTTGAGGGATTTCCAGGTTTTTTGCAACGTGAATAAAGTAGCATTTTTCAATACCAAGAAACTCAACCAAGGCGGCTACTTTTTTGATCAGGATGTCGTCCATTTCAGTAAGATCGAGGCCGATCATCACCTTAGGAAAATACTTCATAGTAAATTGGGTTAATTGCCTTAAGTTAAAGGATTGATTGGGGAAATAGAACAGTTTTTTTGATTTAGGTTTGAATCTCCTATTTGAGGTAACTTAGCAGGGATGAAAAAGAAGGAAAAGTATTTTTTGGCACTTATGCCGCCTAAAGAAATATTGGAAAAGGCGGAATCCATCAAATCTGAGATTCGGGATCAATTCAATGTGAAGTATGCGCTCAAGTCTCCGGCACATATTACGCTGAAAATGCCCTTTTCCTACAATGAAGCCAAGGAGGAAGTCTTGATAGAACAGCTCAACAGGTTTTCTTTGCGATTTAAGCCCTTCAAGGTTGAGTTGGGGAAGGTACAGACTTTTGGAAAAAGGGTGGTGTTTTTGAGTGTGAAGCTATCTGCACCCTTACTTCTTCTCCAGTCTGCATTGAAGAGTTTTTGTAAAAAAGAACTTCATCTCGTCGATGAGCTGAGTGACCGGAATTACCATCCCCACATGACTTTGGCTTTCAAGGATCTCAAGGACTCAAAATTCAAAGCCGTTTTGGAATTGGCGAAAGCCCGGGAATTTGAAGCAGAATTTCTTGCCGGAGGATTTTTTCTTCTCAAAAAGGCAGAAGGAAAATGGAAGGTTTACCTGGAAATTCCATTTTCAGAAGCTAGCCTTGCTAACTCCGGTGCAACCGATACCTAATCCAAAGGGTTTTGGACCTCTCGGTGTAGCAAATCCGGGCTAGTAGGGACGGCTTTCTTGGCAGTCCATGAGCTCCTTTTTTTGACTCCTTGGCTGAAAGAATTTGTCAAAGTCCTTAAAAGCAGAACAGAATGAAGGTTTTATAGGAAAAATTCGCTTTTCCATCAGGAAAAAAGTCCCGAAGAGATACGTATTTATCTGGGGGTACCGTTGACTGGTGCCGGTCTTCCGGTGTCGATTACCCGAAAGACTTATCCCTCCTAATTTATGTACTGGCTTGATTACGGATAATCAGATAATTTTAAACAATCTTGAGAAATTGACTCTTTGAACGTTGAAAGAAACTTTCTTTGATCTAGAACCAACTCATCCTAGCATTCATGCCAGCTAAAGCTGTTATCGTCGGCTCCGGAATAGCCGGAATAGCCTCATCCATCCGATTGGCTTCCAAGGGCTATCAGGTCGAGGTCTTCGAAGCCAATTCCTATCCGGGAGGAAAACTTTCCGAAATCCAACTCCAAGCGTATCGCTTCGATGCAGGTCCTTCTCTTTTTACTCTTCCCGAGCAGGTGGAAGAACTGTTTCTATTAGCGGGAAAAGATCCCAAGGAGTACTTTGAATACCAAAAGCTCGATGTAGCCTGCCACTATTTTTGGGAGGATGGAAAGAAGGTGAAGGCTTGGTCGGATCTGGATCGATTTGCTGAGGAAGTGGAGACGCGCCTAGGCGAGTCCGGCGCTCATGTCCGGCAGGCTCTCCGGAGATCGGCCTACATCTACGATCATCTCGCTCCTTTATTTATGCACAGCTCTCTCCACAAGCTGGGTACTTGGACCGGCCCTCAGGCCCTCAAGTCCTATCTGAGAATGGGCAAACTGGGTATTTTTTCGACTATGAACAAGGCTAATGAGGAGCTTTTTTCCAGTCCAAAAATGGTGCAGCTTTTCAATCGCTACGCTACCTACAACGGCTCCGATCCGTATCAGACACCCGCCACGCTGAATATCATTCCCCACTTGGAGTTCAATATCGGAGCATTTTTTCCAAAAAAGGGAATGCATGACATCACCCTTAGTCTGTTTAAGTTGGCTCAAAGCATGGGAGTCAAGTTTCATTTCAACTCTCCGGTGGAAGAAATCCTGGTCGAAAACGGAAAATCCACCGGCATTCGAGTAAATCAGCAAAAGATCCCGGCGGATCTGGTGGTCAACAATATGGACATGGTCAATGCCTACAAGACCATTCTGAAAAAACAAAAGCAACCCAAAAAGCTCCTGGAACAGCCCAAATCCAGCTCGGCTTTGATTTTCTACTGGGGAATCAAGAAGGTATTTCCCCAACTGGACCTGCACAACATCCTCTTTTCGGAAGATTACAAGCGGGAGTTTGAGCATATATTCAAGCTGGGCAGCATCTATGAGGACCCCACTGTCTATATCAACATCACTTCTGTATACAAGCCGGACGACGCCCCGCCGGGATGCATGAACTGGTTTACCATGATCAATGTGCCCAACAATCAAGGACAGGATTGGGATCAACTCATCGCTGATGCCCGAAAGTCCATCATTCAAAAAATCAACCGGATACTGAAGACCGACTTGGAGCCGCTTATCGAAGTAGAGGAAATTCTCGAGCCACGCACCATCGAGCTCAAAACTTCCTCAGCCAACGGAGCGCTTTACGGCAACAGTTCCAACAATCGCTTTGCGGCTTTTCTTCGCCACGCCAATTATTCTTCCGAGATCAAAAACCTCTATTTCTGTGGAGGAAGTGTCCATCCCGGTGGAGGGATTCCGCTTTCCTTGCTATCGGCAAAGATTATGAGCGAGATGATCCCGACAGCTGACAGTAAGCAGTAGTCGGAATTACTGCCTACTGCAAACTGCCCACTGCTTCCTGAACCAAATCCTGTTCAAATCCCCTGCTCATTAGGTACTGGATGACTTTGAAGCGTTTTTTGTAGAGGTCTTTTTCCAGGGTGGACTCCCATTTCTTCTCCGTTTGGGTCAAAAGGGTATCGTAGTATTCCTCCGGATCGATTTCTTCTAACCCGGCACGGATGGAAGCTTGGCTGATTTTTCGCATACGCAATTCCTGCTGAATCCGGTTTTTTCCCCACTTTTTCAGGCGGAATTTTCCCCGGGCAAAAGACCGGGCAAAGCGCTCCTCGTCCAGATACCCCTCCTGATTCAAAAAATCGAGCAAGTCCTCAATATCTTTTTCCGGTATTCCTTTTTCGAAAAGTTTTCTCCTTACATCCCAGGCACAGCGCTCCTGATAAGCACAGAAATTTTGGATTTTTTCTTTGGCTTCTTGTACTGACCAATAATTTTTTGGGGTCTGATAGTCGTTATTTTTTCCCCAGCTGGACATTTTTGGTAATTTTGGTTGAAAATACTCCTGCTTACTCTTTTTTCAAACCAAATAAATTTTAGCCTACCATGAGAAAGAAAATCGTTGCCGGCAATTGGAAAATGAATCTGACCTACGATGAGGGTCAAAAACTCACCTCCGAGATTGTCAATATGTATAAAGATGAATCCATCAAGGATGTCATCGCTGTACTCAATCCGCCATTTCCGCACCTTTTACCTGTAAAAAAATTGATCGGGGATACTCCAGGAATCTTTTTGGGAGCCCAAAACTGTTCAGACAAGGAATCAGGAGCCTTCACCGGGGAGGTTTCGGCAAAAATATTGGCCTCTTTCGGAGCAAGCTATGTCATTTTGGGCCACTCAGAGCGGAGAGAATACTTCAAGGAATCCAATGACTTGCTCACTGCCAAAGTGAAGCAGGCTTTGGCCAATGGACTGACGCCGATTTTCTGCTGTGGAGAATCCTTGGAAATCCGAATGGCAGGCACCCACGAGGCTAATGTTAAATTCCAGCTGACCGAAAGTCTTTTTGACCTTTCTCCGGAGGATTTTTCAAAAGTAGTCATCGCCTATGAGCCCATTTGGGCTATTGGTACCGGAAAAACAGCCACTGCAGATCAGGCTCAGGAAATGCATTCGGCCCTGAGAAGACATATTGCCAGCAAATACGGGAAAGACATCGCCAATGCTACCTCGATCCTTTATGGAGGTAGTGCCAATCCGGGAAATGCCAAGGAGCTCTTTTCCAAGCCGGATGTGGACGGTGGACTGATCGGTGGAGCTTCCCTCAAGTCCAGAGACTTTATCGAAATCATCAAGTCATTCTAATCCATTCCCTCGGGAAAAATTAAAATTAGGTCTGTGTTTCCGCAGACCTTTTCTTTGTGTCCTCATTGAACCTAATCGCTATGGAGTACTTGGAGTTTAAAATCAACTGCCTGGAAGAATTCAGGGAAATACTGATCGCTGAGCTATCTGAGATCGGTTTTGACTCTTTTTTAGAAACAGACGATGGGATTGATGCCTATATTCCCGAGGATGGCTTCGATAGGCAATCCTTCAATGCCCTGATAGATAGGTATCGGGACGCTGCCCAAATTCAGCTCACCGAGGGCAAAATGCCTAAAGTCAACTGGAATGAGGAGTGGGAGAAAAACTACGATCCCATTGCTGTGGGAGACTTGGTGTATTTGCGGGCATCTTTTCATCCTTCTCAGTCGGGCTATCGACATGAGATTGTGATCAATCCGAAGATGTCCTTTGGCACCGGCCATCATGCCACGACCTTTCAGATGCTCAAGCATCAGGGAGAACTAGACCATAAGGGCAAGCGAGTCTTGGATGTAGGCTCCGGAACAGGGATTTTGGCTATTATGGCCCATCTCCTTGGGGCTGCTGAGGTTCAGGCTTTTGATATCGATGATTGGTGCGTGGATAATGGCAATGAAAACTTTGACCTCAATGGCTTGCGGACCCGAATGGGGCTAGGCACGATCAGGCAGGTCAATCCCCAAGGACCCTTTGATATTGTCTTGGCCAATATCAATAAAAACGTGCTTCTGGATGAAATGGAAATCTATGCTACACTCCTCAAGCCGGAAGGGTATCTCCTGTTGAGTGGATTTTACGCTGAGGATGTGGAGGATTTGGTGGATTTGGGGAAAAAGCTCGGGCTTAATTGGGTCAAAACTTCTACCCGTGAAAACTGGGCTGCACTTATTCTCAGGAAAAGCAGCTAAGCTTTCTTTGCAAAGGCCGGTGGATTTCCGGGTTTTCAGACAATCGAATTGCTATGAACGAACTTCTGATTTATTCCATATTGTTTCTCATCGTGATCGCTCATGCGGTAGCGGCTTTCCGGATGTATCGGGAAGTAAATGCAGATACGGGCTTGAGTTTTCATGAAAAAAACAACTGGAAGCTCAAGGCATTGATTTCTCCCTTGCTTTTTCTGTCATACTATCGTCAGGATAAAAGGCGACGAAATCGGGGAGAATAGAAACTTTTTGGTCCGAATGTTCGCTTATACCCTATCTTCCCTCTGTAGTTTTGAGGGGCTCATCTCAATTACTTTTGTAATTTTATCTCATGGAGTACGTCTGGAAACAAAAACCCAAAGCCTCTCAGTCAGCCATCGAAAAGCTCGGAAAAGAGATCAATGTGAATCCTATTCTGGCCAATATGCTGATCAACAGAGGTGTGGAGACATTTGATCAGGCTAAGGATTACTTTCGTCCCAATCTCAGTCAGCTCCACTCTCCCTTTCTCATGCAGGACATGGACAAGGCTGTGGACCGAATCCATCAGGCGATCCAAAGTGAAGAGAAAATTCTGGTTTACGGGGATTATGACGTAGACGGCACCACAGCTGTGGCTTTGATGTATAGTTTTTTGAAAGGGATCTACACCGATGTAGATTTTTACATCCCGGATCGATATAAAGAAGGCTATGGGATTTCGGAAAAGGGCGTCCGGTTCGCTGCAGAAAGTGGGTTTACACTCGTGATTGCCTTGGATTGCGGAATCAAAGCCATCGACAAGGTGGCCTTAGCTTCTGAATTGGGAGTGGATTTTATCATCTGCGACCACCATACACCTGGCGAAACGCTTCCTGCAGCCATCGCCGTTTTAGATTCCAAAAGAGAAGACTGTGCCTACCCGTACAAGGAGCTCAGTGGCTGTGGAGTAGGTTTCAAATTGATTCAGGCCTATGCCAAATCCCATGGGATAGAAGAGTCTAGGCTGTACCCCTATTTGGATTTGGTGGCTGTAAGCATCGCAGCGGACATCGTTCCGATTACCGGAGAAAACCGGATTTTGGCCTTTTTTGGATTAGATCGAATCAATAACAATCCAAGACCGGGATTGAAGGCGCTGATCATTCAGGCCAAAGTGGAAAAGGAAATCCAAATTTCGGATATCGTTTTCAAAATAGGGCCTAGAATCAATGCTTCCGGAAGACTGGAACATGCCCAGGCTTCGGTGGAGTTGTTGATTTCTTCCAATCTGGACGAAGCCATCGAGCGGGCCAAGCTGGTCGATGAGGTGAATGCCACCCGGAGGAATTTTGACGAAAATATCACCAAGGAAGCCTTTGAAATGCTCGCTGAGCGGGAAATGCAAGCCGAGTGGAATTCTACCGTGCTGTTCAAAGAGGACTGGCACAAAGGGGTAATTGGAATCGTGGCCAGCCGATGTATCGAAAAATACTATCGTCCCACCATCATTCTGACCGAGTCGAACAATAAAGCTACCGGAAGTGCACGTTCGGTGGTGGATTTTGATATATACGAAGCCATCGCGGAATGCGCCGACCTCTTGGATCAGTTTGGAGGGCATAAATATGCCGCAGGACTGACACTGAGTGTGGATAAAGTGCCTGCTTTCCAGGCCAAGTTTGAGCAAGTAGTCAAAAGCCGGATTGAAGCCATTCACCTCAAGCCGGTGATTGAAGTGGACGACGAGCTGATATTAGATCAGATCAATTACCGGTTTTACAATATTTTGAAGCAGATGGCGCCTTTTGGCCCCGGCAATACCGAGCCGGTCTTCCGGATCAGCAATGTGTATGCAGAAGATGTCACTGTATTGAAAGACAAGCACTTGAGATTTAAAATCGTTCAGGACGGGCAGTTGACCACTCCGGTCTGCTTGGGGTTTGGGATGGCCGACCGGGCCAAAGATCCGGATCTGACTACGGTGAATATGCTTCGGGGAAGGATGCGTTTTGATATTTTGGCAGAAATCCGGGAAAACTTCTTCCGGGACAAAAGCAGTTTGCAACTTTACATTAAAGACATCAAATTCGATTGATATGAAGCTTCTTGCCGAACACCTCGTGAAAATATACAAAGGCCGTCGTGTGGTCAACGACATCTCAGTCGAAGTAGAACAGGGAGAGATCGTGGGACTCCTAGGTCCAAATGGAGCCGGAAAAACCACCTCCTTTTATATGATCGTAGGTCTGATCCAGCCCAACGAAGGGAAGATTTTTTTGGAAAAGGAAGAGATAACTTCCTTGCCCATGTATAAGCGAGCCAAGCTTGGGATCGGATATCTGGCTCAGGAGGCTTCTGTATTCAGGAAGCTCTCCGTAGAAGAAAATATTTTGGCCGTTCTCGAAATGACCAAAATGCCCAAGGCTGAGCAAAAGGAAAAAGTGGAGATGCTTTTGGAGGAGTTCAGCCTTACCCATGTCCGGAAAAATCTGGGTATGGTGCTCTCCGGTGGAGAAAGGAGAAGAACTGAAATCGCCCGTGCCTTGGCCGTAGATCCCAAGTTCGTGCTCTTGGATGAACCTTTTGCGGGGGTGGATCCGATCGCTGTAGAAGAAATCCAGACCATAGTAGCCAAGCTAAAGACCAAAAATATAGGCATTTTGATCACCGACCACAATGTAAATGAAACCTTGTCCATCACTGACCGAGCCTATCTCATGTTTGAAGGCAGGCTGCTAAAAGCCGGAACAGCCGAAGAGCTCGCTGCCGATGAGCAGGTCAGAAAGGTTTACCTTGGAAGCCAATTTGAGCTGAAACGCAAAATTTTTAACTGATGGAGGTCCTCAATACGTTTATGACCTGGCTTTTCAAAGGCCGCTTGGTACAGATAGACCATTTCAAAAATAATCCCCAAGAAGTCCAAAAGGCTACATTTCGTGAACTCATCGAGGCAGGAATCAGGACAGAATTCGGGAAAAAATATGGGTTTGAAAAAATAAAGACCTACACCGATTTTTCTTCCCAAGTCCCGCTTTTTGACTACGAAAGCTTCAAGCCATTTATCGAAAAGACGATGAAAGGCCAGCAAAACGTAATCTGGAATACTGTTATCGAATGGTTTGCCAAGTCTTCAGGTACGACCTCTTCACGAAGCAAATACATCCCCATTTCCGAAGAAAGCCTGGAAGAGTGCCACTACAAAGGGGGTAAAGACATGGTTTCGCTCTACATTAGCAATCACCCGGATACGAAATTATTTACCGGAAAAAGTCTCTCCATTGGGGGTACTTTGGAGAAGAATCCATTGAATCCAGAGGGAACTGCCAGGGCAGGGGATGTTTCAGCAGTCATTATGCAAAACCTTCCCATTTGGGCACAATTTGCCCGCACTCCTTCCTTGGAGACGGCGCTGATGAGTGAATGGGAGGCCAAAATCGAGAAAATGGCCCGGGAGACAATGAACGAAAATGTCACTTCCATCGCAGGGGTCCCGACTTGGACCATTGTCTTGCTTCAGCGTATTCTTGAATTGAAAAAGGCAAAGCACATTCTGGAAGTGTGGCCAAATTTGGAGGTCTTTTTCCATGGTGCAGTGGCTTTTGGGCCTTATCGCGCGCTATTTAAAGAGCTAATTCCTTCCGAAAAAATGCGCTATATGGAGACCTATAATGCCTCTGAGGGGTTTTTTGGAGTTCAGGATCAGCCGGATTCGGATGAGCTACTCTTATTGCTGGATTACGGTATTTTTTATGAATTTATCCCGATGGAGGAGTGGGAAAATGAACATCCAAAGATTCTCCCACTGAAGGAGGTAGAGGTAGGAAAAAACTATGCACTAGTCATCTCCACCAATGGAGGGCTATGGCGATACAAAATCGGGGATACGGTCAAATTCACCTCTACAGGGCCTTATCGCTTCCGGATTTCCGGGCGGACTAAGCATTTTATCAATGCATTTGGAGAAGAAGTCATTGTGGAAAATGCCGAAAACGCCATTCAATTTGCCTGTGAAAAGACAGACTCCAGCATTACCAATTTTACCGCAGCTCCTGTTTACTTTGAAGGGATTGGCTCTAAAGGAGCGCACGAATGGGTGGTGGAATTCAAAAAATCTCCCGAAAATCTGGACGACTTCACCCGGATTCTGGATCAGCGACTTCGGGAAATCAACTCAGACTATGATGCCAAGCGGCATAAAGACCTTGCTTTGAAGCAACTGATCCTTCACTCCGCTTCACCCGGACTCTTTGAAGCTTGGTTGGGTAAAAAAGGAAAGTTGGGAGGACAGTATAAAGTGCCAAGGCTTTCCAACTCCAGAGAGTATTTGGATGAGATTTTGGAAATGATGAAGGGATAAAGGCTTGACGATAGCATCAGGATTGATTTAGGTTTTTAATTTAAAGTTTTCCGATTATCCGCAATCCTGCCAGTTACCGAATTTTATATGGTTTCACCTGGACTTTGCTCGGTGACCGTTTGTTTTCTCCCCTCCCATAATTAACTCCAAACCCAGAGGCCGAGCGAAGTCGAGGCCATTTTGATCTACTGGTATCATTGCGGATAATCATATAAAGTTTTTTGAACCAGGATAAAGACACCCGAATCAAGCCATTTGCATAAAGTTTTTGGGTATATTTTCGGAAGAAAATTACCTTGGTCATCTGACCCTTCCCAATATCTTCATGTCCCGTTTTCATCTTATTTCTTTATACACTTTTTGTGTTGCGGCTGTTTTTCTGTCTGCAATGGCTTATTGGTCCAATACACCCGAAGTCCCTTCTGTGGAATCCACTTTTCAGGAGCAACCACTTGTGCTTTATCCCTCTTCGAGTAGTCGGGATTCCATTCGTTTATTCGATTTGCCCAAGGAACTGAGCTTTGCCGGGGAGAAAGTTCCCCTGGAGGAGCCGGATGTACTGGAAAGACTGGAGCGGGAGATTTATGTGAATGCTTATTGGGAATCGAATATGATCCTACTGATGAAGCGATCCGGGAAGTATTTTCCCCAAATCGAAGCCATTTTGGAAAAGGCAGGCATTCCCGATGACTTCAAGTACTTGGCCTTGGCAGAAAGTGGGCTCATGAATGTGGTCTCTCCCGCCGGGGCAAGAGGATTTTGGCAGTTTATGGAAAGTACAGCCAAAGAGTATGGGCTGGAAGTGACGGGTGATGTGGATGAGCGCTACCATTTCGAAAAATCCACCCAAGCCGCCACTGAATACCTGAAAAAAGCTCATGCGAAATTTGGGGATTGGACGGCCGTGGCCGCTAGCTACAACATGGGTCAAAGTGGCTTTTCGCGTAGACAGGAAGAGCAGCTGCATTCCAGCTACTATGACCTCTACCTCAATGAGGAGACAAGTCGGTACCTTTTCCGGATTTTGGCATTTAAAGTGATTTTTGAGAATCCTGGCGAATTTGGTTTTCACCTGAAGGAAAAGGATTATTACCAAAACCCTGACTTGAAAACAGTCCGTGTGGATGAAGATATCAAAGACTTGGCTTCTTGGGCCAAAAGTCAGGGAAGCTCTTACAAACAACTCAAACTATACAACCCTTGGCTAAGAGATCGCAACCTGAATGTCCGAAAGGGCCGAGCCTATGACATTCAGC
The DNA here is from genome assembly GCF_036245625.1 of Algoriphagus confluentis. Taxonomy (NCBI): domain Bacteria; kingdom Pseudomonadati; phylum Bacteroidota; class Cytophagia; order Cytophagales; family Cyclobacteriaceae; genus Algoriphagus; species Algoriphagus confluentis. Next base: position 42,967 of record NZ_BTPD01000008.1, on the reverse strand, counting down.
TCCCGAAATGATCTAGCCACTCTTTATTCCACCAATCCAATCATGAAAAGAAGAAACTTTATGCAAATCACCGCTTTGGGAGCTGGTACCTCCCTATTCACTGGCACTTCAGCTTGGGCTGGGAGTACTCTTTCGACTGAGTCCCAATTGGAAAAATTGACCTCCCGGGTAGAAGATATTCAGCCCATTTCTCTGGAAGAAAGGAAAAGTCGAATCGCTAAAGCCCAAAACTTGATGGGGCAAAACGGAATGGTGGCCATTGTTTTGGACTCGGGTACTTCCATGAATTACTTCACCGGGATGACTTGGGGCCAAAGTGAACGACCCATGGTCGTAGTGATTCCTGCCCGGGGAGAGGTGAGCTATATCTGTCCTAAGTTTGAGCAGGATCGACTAGAGGAGCGGATCACAATCGGTTCGGCGGTGTATCCTTGGGAAGAAGACGAAAGTCCCTATGAGCAGATCAAAAAAGCCATTTTGGACTCTGGAGCTCGCTCGGGCAAGATAGGGATCGAAGAGCGGGTCAGATTTTTTATTGCGGATGGGCTCCGGCAGGTAGCAGGAGGATTTGACTTGGTTAGTGCAGATCCGGTCACTATTCCTTGCCGGATTATCAAGTCTCCGACGGAGATTGCCCTCATGCAGCGGGCCACCGAGCTTACTATCGAGGCAATGAAGTTGGGCTTTTCCGCGCTGAAAGAGGGAGTAAGTCCTTCCGCTTTTTCGGCTGCAGTCGCTCAAGCTCATCAGAAAATGGGAGGAAGGCATGCCTTTGCCCTAGCCAATTTTGCCGAGGCCTCGGCTTTTCCTCATGGCACGACCAAGCCTCAGGTGTTGAAGGCTGGGGATGTGGTCTTGGTGGATTGTGGCTGCACGGTAGAGGGATACAATTCGGACATCAGCCGAACGCTCGTCTTTGGGGCAGAACCCACTTCCAGACAGCTGGAAATCTGGAATCTGGAAAAAGAAGCCCAAATGGCAGGGTATAAAGCTGCACAAATCGGGGCACCACTCGAAGCGGTGGATGCTGCTGCAAGAAAGGTGATTTCCGATGCGGGCTTTGGTCCGGATTATAAACTTCCCGGATTGCCTCATCGGACTGGACATGGGATTGGCATGGATGGGCACGAATGGGGAAATGCTGTCCGAGGCAATAAAACTATCCTGGAGCCCGGCATGTGTTTCAGCATCGAGCCAAACATTTCCATTGTAGGGGAGTTTGGGGTAAGACACGAGGATTGTGTGTATATGACCGAAAATGGACCGGTATGGTTCTCGCAGCCCAGCCCTTCCATAGATCAGCCATTTGCCTGAAATGTGCCTCCATGGCAGTATTCCATCTGGGAATAGTTGAATTTGGACCGGTCTTCCGCCCAAAAAATCGTAACTTCGCCGTTTGAAATTTTCCCTATTCCAATGAGTAAATCCCCTGCTGGAACCGAAGAGTTTATTGAAATTTTCGGAGCCAGAGAACATAATCTCAAAAATCTGGACATACGCATCCCCCGCAACAAGCTGGTTGTGGTGACCGGGCTATCCGGTAGCGGCAAAAGCTCTCTGGCTTTTGACACCATCTATGCAGAAGGGCAAAGAAGGTACATGGAAAGCTTTTCTGCCTATGCACGCTCATTTTTGGGGGGATTGGAGCGCCCGGATGTGGATAAGATCAACGGCCTGTCACCGGTCATTGCCATCGAGCAAAAGACCACCTCCAAAAATCCCCGGTCCACAGTAGGGACGGTGACTGAGATTTATGATTTTATGCGCTTGCTTTTTGCGAGAGCGGGAGAGGCGTATTCCTACCTTACAGGGAAAAAAATGATCCGGCAGACCGAGGATCAGATCATTGAGCAGCTTTTCTCCAAGTTTCAGGGGAAAAAATTATACATCCTCGCCCCCGTCGTCAAAGGCCGAAAGGGACACTATCGGGAGCTTTTCGAGCAAATCCGAAAAATGGGCTTTTCCAAAGTCAGGGTAGATGGGGTAGTCATGGAGTTGGTTCCGAAAATGCAGGTGGACCGATACAAAATTCACGATATCGAGATTGTAATTGACCGAATCGTAGCGGAGGAATCGGACCGGTTTCGAATCACCCAATCGCTCAAGTCTGCTCTTCAGCATGGCAAAGGGGTGATCATGATCCGTGAAGAAAACGGAGACATCCATCATTTTTCCAAGTATCTGATGGATCCCGAGACAGGATTGTCCTATGACGAACCGGCACCGAATACCTTTTCATTCAACTCCCCGTACGGAGCCTGCCCTACCTGCAATGGGCTTGGAATTACAGAAGAAATCACCCGGGAGAGTATCATCCCCGATCCCAATCTGAGTATTACCCGAGGAGGTATTGCTCCTTTGGGAGAGTATAGGGATATCTGGATATTTAAAAAGATTGAGGCCATCCTGAAGCATTACAAATGCTCCATGAGCACGCCCATTAAAAACCTTCCGGAAAAGGTCGTGGAGGTTTTGCTCTACGGGGACAAAGTCGAAGTAGCGGTAGACTCGGTAAAATATCCCGGGACCAAGTGGCACACCACATTCGAGGGGATTGTCAATTTCCTCCAGAAATACCAAGAAGGAAGTTCGGATAAAATTCAGGATTGGGTTTCCGAATTTACTATTACCCAGACTTGCCCTGACTGTGAAGGATACCGTCTGAAGAAGGAAGCACTGCACTTCAAAATCGATGAAAAGCATATCGGACAGCTGGCCATGATGGATATCGGTGGCTTATCCGATTGGTTTGTAGACTTGGAGAGCCGAATGACCGAAAAACAACAAATCATCGGAGTGGAGGTCTTGAAAGAAATTCGAAAAAGAATCGGATTCCTGATGGATATCGGGCTGGATTACCTTTCGCTCAATCGCCCGCTGAAGACCCTCTCCGGCGGAGAAGCCCAGCGGATTCGGCTGGCCACACAGATTGGAACTCAGTTGGTCGGAGTGCTTTACATTTTGGACGAACCAAGTATCGGCCTGCATCAGCGGGACAATGTCAAGCTGATCAAAGCTCTCCAAAGCCTGAGGGATTTGGGAAATTCCGTCCTGGTGGTAGAGCATGACAAGGACATGATGCTGGAATCGGACTTTGTCTTGGACATGGGGCCCGGCGCCGGCAGACATGGAGGGCATGTGGTAGCAGCAGGACACCCGGAGGATATTTTCAACAACGGCTCTGTGACTTCCCGATATCTCAGCGGAAAGTTGGGCATGGAGGTTCCCAAAAAAAGAAGACCCGGGAAAGGCCAGTTTCTTACCCTCAAAGGTGCCAGCGGAAACAATCTGAAAAAAGTCGATTTGGAGCTTCCATTGGGAACTTTGATTTTGATAACAGGAGTATCCGGAAGTGGGAAAAGCACCCTGATTCACGAGACCCTTTACCCCATTCTTAACAGGCAGTTTTATAACTCCAAAAAGGAGCCCATGCCTTATCAGAGCATAGAAGGATTGGATCATTTGGATAAAGTAATCGAGGTGGATCAAAGCCCGATCGGTCGGACCCCCCGCTCCAATCCGGCTACTTACACGGGTGTGTTTTCAGATATTCGAACGCTCTTTACTGAGCTTCCTGAGGCCAAAATCCGAGGCTATAAGCCGGGAAGATTCTCTTTCAATGTGAAAGGCGGGAGATGTGAGGACTGTGAAGGAGCCGGGATGAAACTGATCGAAATGGACTTTCTCCCGGATGTGCATATCCCTTGCGAAACCTGCAAAGGCAAGCGATATAACCGAGAGACTTTAGAGGTGAGGTTTAAAGGAAAATCCATCTCGGATGTACTGGATATGACTGTCGAGCAAGCAGTAGAGTTCTTTGCGAATCAGCCCAAGATCCTCCGAAAGATCAGGACGCTCAATGATGTCGGACTTGGGTACATCACTTTGGGACAGCACGCCACCACGCTTTCCGGAGGGGAGGCTCAGCGTGTCAAGTTAGCTACAGAGCTCTCCAAGAAGGATACCGGGAAGACCTTTTATATCCTCGATGAACCCACAACAGGCCTGCACTTTCAGGACATAGATTTACTCATGGGCGTGTTGCAGAAGTTGGTGGACAAGGGAAATACCGTCTTGGTCATCGAGCATAACCTGGACGTAATCAAAATGGCAGATTATGTAGTAGATCTGGGTCCCGAAGGAGGCAATGCCGGTGGGTCCATTGTAGTCAGTGGCACGCCGGAAAAAGTGGCAGCTCATCCCCAAAGCCATACCGGGAAATTTCTTGCCATGGAGCTCAATCGCTCAAATTGACGCCCAAATCAACCCACTCGCCCTTTTATCAAATTAAGATATGGGGAATTTTTGGGTGACCTATATTTGACCTTACTATGAACAGAGTCAGGCTGTACTGGATTTTGCAGATCATCGGTTGGGGAAGCTTCGCCTTTGTCAACATATTTTTTGCATCGCTTTCTCAGGGGATTTCCTCAGTTCAGCTTTGGGCATTTGTTTCCCTTGCATGTTTTTACCTACTGTCTACTCATGCCCTAAGGCATGTGGTGAAAACATACGAGTGGTTCAAGCTGGGAATTTTCCGGCTTTTGGTTCAGACTTTATTGGCCTTACTTTCATTGGCGGTAGTCAATGTGCTGGCGCAAATTCTGATCAACATTGCCTTTGGAACCCTGAATCCCGGAGAGGATTTTCGGGCTTTGGTGATTGTGGTCAACCTTTTTGTCAGCTTTCTCTATTACTCCTTTTGGTTTCTGCTTTACTTCCTATTTCACTTTTTGGACAATTACAACAACAGCCTGAAGTACGAGGCCAAAATCAATGAAATCCGGCTCAATCACCTGAAAAGTCAGCTCAACCCCCATTTTATATTCAATGCGTTGAACTCGGTGAGGGCTTTGGTGGACGAAGACCCTGAAAAAGCAAAGACAGCCATAACTCGTATTTCCAACATGCTCCGGTTTTCTCTAATGATGGACAAAAAGCAGGTGATTGACTTTGGGGATGAGTTGGAGACAGTCAAAGATTACCTGGCTTTGGAGTCTATCCGATTTGAGGAGAGGCTGGAAGTGGTCTACCTGATCGAAGATGAGGCCTATTCTTACAAGATTCCCCCCATGATGCTGCAGACTATTGTGGAGAACGCTATCAAGCATGGGATTTCTAATTTGGTCAAAGGGGGCCTGATCGAGATCAAATGCAGGGAAGGTCTCCAGGACGAATTGTATATTCAAGTGAAAAACAGCGGGTATCTGACCAACCAAAAGTCAAAAGAAAAGAAAAAAGAAGGGGGACATGGATTGGAAAATACCAAGCAGCGGCTGAAACTCCTCTACGGGGATAGGTCCAGTTTCCGGATCTTCAACTCGGGAAACCAATTTGTCATAACCGAAATCAAAATTCCGAAACAAAGAGTTACTTTAGAATAACGAAAGCCTATAATAATGAGAGCAATTGTAATTGATGACGAAAGATTGGCCAGAAAAGAGCTGATCACTCTGCTAAACCAACTCGAAACCGTTGAGGTAGTGGGTGAAGCAGTCAATGTGGATGATGCCAAAGAGAAAATCGAACAGCTTCAGCCGGATGTCCTTTTTTTGGATATCCAAATGCCTGAAAAGACGGGCTTTGATCTTTTGGAGGAGCTTGATCATGTACCTCATGTCATATTCACAACCGCATATGACGAATATGCACTCAAGGCTTTTCAGGTCAATGCTCTGGACTACCTCCTGAAGCCGATTGAGCCCAAGCGATTGGAGGAAGCGATCAACCGACTGATCGGAAAAATCGAAGGAGCTGCCAAAAATCAGGAAAACGGAGGGTACCAGAACAATAAAAAACTTACTCTCGATGATCAGGTTTTTGTCAAAGACGGAGACCGTTGCTGGTTTGTGAGACTTTCGAATGTGCGTCTTTTTGAATCAGACGGAAACTACATTAAAGTCTATTTCGACAATTTCAAGCCGATGATTCACAAATCCCTCAATGCCTTGGATGACAGGCTGGATGAGAAGTCATTCTTTAGGGCAAGCCGAAAACACATCATTAATTTGGGTTGGGTGGAAGCGATCGAGCCTTGGTTTAACGGAGGCTTGGTAGTGACTCTTCGTGGAGGAGACCGGATCGAAGTGAGCCGAAGACAGGCTGCTAGATTCAAAGAAATGATGAGTCTTTGATTTCATAGGCAAAAAAAAGCATTTGATTTTCGAAAGAAAATTTGGACATTAGTTTCACTAAAGGTGTTCACTTTTAGTTTACACATCAAAGCACTATCGCTATTGCCCTATGAAAGACGAAAGAATACTGATCGTAGAAGATGAAATCAGCATCGCAGAAAACATTCAGGAAATATTAGAACTCCTGGGCTATGTCAATATTGATATCGCCAATTCTGCCAATCAGTGTATCAAGATCATCAAGAAATATCGTCCTGATCTCATTTTCATGGACATCAAGCTAAAGGGCGACAAGGACGGGATCGAATTGGGGGAAATAGTCAAGCAAATGGTCGATGCTCCTTTGGTCTTTGTGACTTCATACAGTGACCCAACGATTATCGAAAGGGCCAAGCGAATTGCTCCGGCAGGGTTTATTGTAAAGCCCTTCAACACAAATGACATTCACGCGATTGTAGAAATCGTCCTGTACAATAAGCGGACAAAGCCTGCTCCGGAAGCAGCCGTAGTCAAGGTCGGCAATGAAAGCCCGTTTTTGGTGGATGATGCCGTATTTATCAAAGCGGACAATGCTTTTGAGCGGGTGCAATACGAAGACTTGTATTACGTGGAGGCCAATGGAAACATGGTTACCATCTTTACTAAAAACAGGGATTACAGCATCCGCAAATCCATGAAGGAAATCGAAGAAATTCTTCCTTCCCACCTTTTCCTGAGAGTGCAAAAGTCTTTCATTGTACAATTGGGACAGATCGAAAGCTTCAATACCAAAGATATCAACCTCAAAAACGGAGCAGTGGTCCAGGTCGGAAGGCAATACTACAACAGCTTTTTGGCTAAATTGAATACCATCACTGAAAGTTAAATATCAAAAATAGATGCGGAGCAATAAGCTAGAGTTTAAATCCTGCTTTGCTTCAAACAAAAAAAGAGACAGGTAAAACCCGTCTCTTTTTTGTAACCAAACAATCAACCAAATTAACCCTTACGAGTCACTCTTTATCCCACCTCAGGCGCCGTATGCGCGGGGGCAGGCTGAGTTTTATAAATGTCTACCTGAAGAAGTTCAGGACCGGGAGTAGCTATGGTTCCGATTTGTGGAGTAGTTGGTTTAGTGATTTCAAATCGGGCAGTTTGCTGTGCTAGTTGAGTTTCAGCTTTTGCTTTGAGGACAATGGTAATTGCCATGGCAAAACCCAGAGCCGCACAGACGTTTTTTTGGGAAAAGATTGAAGTATTCATGGCAGTAAATAAGTTGGTTTGTTTTCGTATGAGAGTTAATGCCAAAAGCAGTCCCAAAATGAAAACAGGCCAAAACCGTTGATTTAGACGGGTTTGCCAAAAATATCTGTACGCTTTCGTACACTCAAACCCCGATGGCGGACAGAAAAAATGGACAAGCGGACAGATGCAATCCGGACAATACCCGCCAAAATAGGAACCTTTTTATCCGCTATTGGGAATTCCCTTTGCAAAATGAAAATTCAACCTTATTTTTAAGAAGTTCTTAGTGAATTGTCAACCAAAAATCACCCTAACCTTTTTCCAATGATTCGGATTGCCCTAGCAGATGATCATAAATTGTTTGCCAAAGCCCTTGAGGGCTTGATCGAAGAGCATGAGGGTTTTTTGGTTCAGGAGGTATTTCCCAACGGCAAAGAGCTTTTGGAATACCTGGAGGAAAATGAGGTGGACATTGTGCTCACCGATCTCAATATGCCAGTGGTGAACGGTTTTGAGGTGCTTAAGCATTGCAAAAAACACCACCCGGGAATCAAAGTGATCGTCTTGTCCATGTACGACGACGAAAAAATTTTCAAAGACGCAGTAGCTTTCGGTGCTGATGCCTTCATCCTCAAAGATGCCGATCCGGACGAATTGATTTTCTCGATTACCGAAGTGTATGAAGGAAGGTATATCAAAAATTTTGACCGGGTGATTCAGCAATCTAAGCAGGGTCCTTTTTTTGATGGGTTTAGGGAAAAATACAGGCTCTCTCGCCGGGAAACCCAAATTCTTAAAATGATCACTGAAGGCATGATCAATAAAGATATTGCCGATTCGCTGAACCTCAGCATACAGACCATTGAAACTCACCGTAAAAACATCAATCAAAAACTTCAGGTCAATTCCATGGTCGATTTGCTCAATAAGGCCAAGGAAATGAATTTGTGAATTTCCTATGAATCCTCCTATTCGAACCGCTTTAGTCGGCTACGGCTCCGTAGCTGAAAAAATGCACGCTCCGCTTATCGATGTCTGTCCTGATTTGGACTTGGTGGCCGTCGTAGAGCGCAGTACAAACAAGTGCGAGAAAAAATACCCTAATGTCAAGACTTTCCGAAGTCTCGATGAGTTGCTGCTTGCAGATGCTGCTGATTTGATTTGCATCACCACGCCCAATGAATTCCACTTTTCGATGGCCAAGCAATGCCTCCTCGCAGGAAAGCATGTGGTGGTCGATAAGCCGGTGACCGTTCACTCTTGGGAGGCAGAGGAGCTTCAAAAGATCGCCTCAGAAAAAGGACTGGTATGCAGTGTTTTCCACAATCGCCGATACGACGGAGACTTCCGGACCCTTCAAAAACTAGTAGCTGAGGGGACTTTGGGAAGATTGGTCTATGTGGAGTCACATTTTGACCGATTCCGACCTCAGATCTCCGAAAACTGGCGGGAAAAAGACGTCCCCGGCAATGGAATTACCTATGATCTGGGGGTTCATCTGATCGATCAGCTTGTTCTCCTTTTCGGTGCACCTGACAGCATCTTTGCAGATATCCAAAAACAGCGCACTCATGCAGTATCTGATGATTACTTTGATATTTCACTTTTTTATCCTGGCTTCAAAGCCCGAGTGACTGCGGGAGTTTTGGTCAATGTGGCGACCCCCAAGTTTTTGCTTTTGGGAGAAAAAGGAAGCTACCAAAAGTTTTTTCTGGATGTACAGGAGCAGGCTTTCAAGGATGGAAAAAGACCCGAAGGGGATAATTGGGGAGTAGAACCGGAAGAGCGTTGGGGCAAGCTCTATCTTGAAAATGAAGCGCGCCCGCTTCCAACTGAAAAAGGGGACTACCGCATTTTTTATCAAAATGTAGCCGATGCAATTCTGAAAGGTGAAAAGCTTCTAGTGACTGTAAACCAGACGATTGTAGTCCTGAAACTGATAGAAGCAGCCTTTATTTCCTCCAAGGAAGGCAGAAAAATCCATCGGGAAGAAGGAGCTTGGTAAGCAAAATTGGCTTGGACTTTGCCAAGAGGAGATTCCAAACCAATCTGTTATTTACCATGAAAAAGCTGCTCATGCTATCCCTATTTCTTTTGGGACTGGTTAAGCTTTCCTCGGCACAAGTCAGTGTGGGGATCAATCTTCAAAATACCCGCAACTTCATCACTGTAGGCACCAATCCGGACAAAACCCTCTTTTTTGACGGTAGGTTGGGTCTGGGAAGAGAGTTGGGACTGGAATTGGTCGGGGCCTATAATTTTGTCCAAAAAAGTGAGGTAAACGCTTATTTTGGACTTGGCCTCGGACTCTTTGATCATTACCATCCTCGAAAGGATCGCTACTACGATGAGACTTATTTTGCGATTCCGGTAGGCGCGCTGATCAAGCCCTTCAACAATAAAAACTTTGGGTTTCTGATAGAGGTTGCCCCCATTTTTTATAACGAATATGGAAATTACCTAAGAGGGGGGATAGGGTTTAAGTATACGATTAGGTAGTCTAATTGATTTTAAAATAGGCCTTAAAATCGATGATTTTGAGGTTTTTTTGCTTTTTAAGAAGCCAAATTTTCGTGAGATACCTTTTGGTTCTTGACGTTTGAAATCAATTTGTTTCCTTATTTTTGCGCCCTATGGCAAAGACAGAAACTCCCGGCGAAAACGCCCAATTGAAAGATATAATTTCCCATGCCAAAGAGTATGGATTTGTATACCCTAGTTCTGAAATCTATGACGGCTTGCAAGCTGTGTACGATTACGGGGCTTATGGAGTAGAATTAAAAAACAACCTCAAGCGCTTGTGGTGGGAAACCATGACCCGCGTATCCGGCAATATTGTTGGGATCGATGCAGCGATTTTTATGCATCCAACTACTTGGAAAGCATCCGGTCACGTGGACTCTTTCAACGATCCCATGATCGACAACAAGGACAGCAAAAAACGCTATCGTGCAGATGTGCTAGTGGAAGAACATGCTGCCAAGCTGGAAAATGAAGGACAGGTGGAAAAAGCCAAGTCTCTGACCGCTGCTTTGGCGAGATTGCTGGAAGCTGAGGACTTAGCTGGCGTGCGTGATCTGATCACCAACGAAGGCATCAAATGCCCAATCTCCGGTACTTCCAACTGGACCGATGTACGTCAGTTTAACTTGATGTTTTCCACCCAAGTGGGCTCGGTAGCGGAAGATGCTTCGACTATCTACCTACGTCCGGAGACAGCTCAGGGGATCTTTGTCAACTTCCTCAATGTGCAGAAAACGGCACGAATGAAAGTTCCTTTTGGAATTGCTCAAATCGGAAAAGCCTTCAGAAACGAGATCGTAGCCCGTCAGTTTATCTTCCGTATGCGGGAATTTGAGCAAATGGAAATGCAGTTCTTCGTACGCCCTGGCACCGAGCTCGATTGGTATCAGAAGTGGGCCGACACCCGAATGAGATGGCATTTGGCTTTGGGTACGCCTGCTGCAAAGCTCCGCAAGCACGACCACGAAAAGTTGGCACACTACGCCAATGCAGCGATGGACATTGAGTTTGAGTTTCCGTTTGGATTCAAAGAGGTGGAAGGCATCCACTCAAGAACCGACTTTGACTTGAAATCTCATCAGGAATACTCCAAGAAAAAGCAGCAGTACTTTGATCCGGAGATCATCCAAAACTACATCCCCTACGTGATCGAGACCTCGATTGGAGCAGATCGATTGTTCTTGTTGACGCTTTGCAATGCTTATACAGAGGAGAAAACAGAGGAGAAAAGCAGAACCTACCTGAAGTTCCATCCAGCAGTAGCCCCGGTTAAGGCAGCCATCCTTCCTATCGTGAAAAAAGATGGACTTCCTGAGAAAGCCCAAGAAATCGTCAACTTGCTGAAGTACGATTTCAATATCATCTACGAAGATTCCGGATCCATCGGCAAGCGCTATACCCGTCAGGACTTGATCGGAACACCATTCTGTATTGCGGTAGATCATCAGACCTTGGAAGACAATACTGTCACCATCCGTCACCGGGACACCACCGAACAGGAGCGTGTAGCTATCTCTGAGCTTCATGGCCGAATCGCTGAGGCGACGAGCTTTAGAAGGATATTTGAGAAGATTTGATTCCGGATTTTTGATTTCGGATTTTAAAAAGCCGTCAGAATGAATTTTTTTTGGCGGTTTTTTTCCATTAGGCCTGTTAGGTTTTGAAAACCAGACAGGTCTGTTTTTTTTAAAAACCTTTTAAAAATACCCTATATAGGGTATTTTTAAAGGGTTTTTTGATAGATATATTGGATGCGTTCTTAAACAAATTTTTATGAAAACACAAAACACAAACTTAATTAGCCGAGGGTTGCTTTTATCCATAACCTCTCTTCTTTTTAGTTGTTCTGAAATTCCTTTTGCTGATAAAAATGAACCCGACCTATCATCATCGAGTGACAGATTGATTTTTGAATCAAAAGCCGAATTTGAAGATTTGATTTCAAGGGTGAATCATGAAAATATCCATTCAGGGGGACAAGATTTTCAAGTTAAGAAAAAAGAATTTCCAAACTTTTTAAGTCTTTCTCAGGCCTTGGAAAATAATTTGGATCAATTATCCCCTAATTTTCGGTCAATTCCTGCAGAAACTCTGGTAGATTCTATTTCTGAATTAGTACCAGATATGTCTCTAAGGCTTTTTCTCAATGATAAAATGGAAATTGAATTAGAGAAAACCATTTTTAAGGTCACCCCTTTCGGGACTTTCTACACTAGAAATGATAATTATGAAAACCTTTTGAAGGTTGTTTCTCATTTTGAAAAAGAAAGTAAGCAAAATGCCAGAGTTTCAAGCGGAACTTTAGCTGGCATCGAAGGAGGTGATGATGTTTATTTTGAAGATACATTTGGGGGTGGCAGTTCGCAAACCACCACAACTCCTGTTCCTTCAGAAAATATAATATATCAGGCAAATGACTTCCTTGTTCTCGCACCCCAGCCTCAATATGCTCTTCCAAAAGGCGATTATCAAAAATTTACAAATTACAATTATGGGGCAAAGACTGCGGTTGGTAAAATTTTTGAAAGTGCTTTTGGAGGTAATTCAGATTTTACCCAAAATTACAACACAACATTTAGGCTAAGGGTAAAACTATACGACTTTAATTATTTTTTTTATAGGACAGTAGGACTAAATGCTAAACTTCAAAAGAAAGGTTGGACTGGAATTTGGGCTTTGACTAACAATGTAAAGGCCGAAAAACTTGTACTAGGTTGGGATGGATTATTACTAAATATAAAGGTTCCTTATTCTATGCCCATTGGATACCAAAATTTTCCTAGTAAGAAAGTATCTCAGGAGATTTTGAAGTTCACCAATTTTGATTTACCCAGCGGAAATTTAACTAGTGTCAGAATACCCTTTTTAGGAGTTCAGCCAATTTCCTATTCCACGCTTGAAAAAATGCTTAAAAAGATCCTTAAGGCTTCCTATTCTAAGATTACAAAAGAAATCTGGACTGAGGCCGAGCAGTATTTTGTCTCTGCTTCCTATGAAATCAAGCAGGAGCATGTAAAAACATACCGGGTAGTTTTTCCAGATGAAATAAAAATGGCCATATCGAGGCATGAAATTTCGGGTCAAAATATTAACGAGTTGAGTTTTGTTATTGATCGGTTTTATGGAATCACCTATAAATCATCCAATGGGATAGGAACCTTTGATTCCTTTTCAAAAGATGTGATTGAACCTACTTTATCTTCTGCAAAGAAAATGTATGATATCGAGGCAGCTTCAGTTTATGGTGCTTCGGTGTTTTTAGGTGAATTAAAAGGAATTAGAATAACCAAAGAATTGAATGACTAAGAAATTAACTCTTGTTTTACCCCTTTTTCTCTTTTTTTCAGGCTTCGCCTTTGGACAGGAAGAAAAACAAATACGGCTCAATGTGTTGAATCCGGGAATCGCATGGGAAACCCCGACAGGAAAAACAACAACATTAGAAATCAATGTTGGAATCGGGTATAATGGATCTTATCCAGAGTTGAATACCATGTTTGGAGAGAATGGATTCCAAGGTCAGATAGCCCCATTTCTGGATGTCCAAGGTAGAAAATACTACAACCTGGACAAGGTGAGTTCAGGAAGTAGAAAAAGTAAAAAATTTGTGGCGCTGCGTTATCTCTTCTACGGTCCAAGGATTGCGGGGAATGTCCGAACCAACGAGAACTATAGTATGGCCGTTGGCCCAACTTGGGGATTTAAGCGGGACTATGAGCGTTGGACCTTATTGGGAAGTTTAGGGCCAGTTTACTATTTTGACCTTACAGGTTCAGATGGTTGGTTGCCAATCAATTTTGAAATTAATTTTGGATACAGGCTAAACAATAAAAAAAGGCAGACACCTTAAAAAAGTGAATGGTAAGGGAAGAGTTTCTAAATCCTTCGATTTTAAGGAATAGAGTAAATCTTTTTCTTAAAAGTGTAAAAACCTTTTGTTGATTATTAATTTTTGAAAGCCGTCAGAATGAATTTTCTGGCGGTTTTTTTCCATTAGGCCAGTTAGGTTTTGAAAACCAGACAGGTCTATTTTTTTTAAAACCCCTTAAAAATACCCTATATAGGGTATTGACATTATCCCCCCCCCCCCCCCTTATTTTCAAACTAAAAACCTTATGAGAAATCTTATCTTTTTCGCATTTATCCTGCTTTTTTGGAGCTGTGAAATGCAAATCCTCGAAGAACTGGCTAAAGAGCCTGAAACTTCAAAACAATTGATTGGGCATAATCAAATCAGCCAAGTTTCCAAAGACAAGATTCTGTCTCTTGGAAAGCGACTGGAAAAAAGAATTGGCTTCAATGTCATCGAATCGGCCCAAATGCGTCAACTTTCGGATTTTACCTTTGATCTGGAGTCTTCACTTGTCAATACCGATACTTTAAAGAGAAGAACCTATACGGTCCCTTTTTTGGAAAAAGGGGATAAGTACAGCACTTTTAATTTGGTTCTAGTGGCGGATAGTACAGATAATGTACTTGAGCAATATATCCTGCAATACGAGTTTGACAGCACGCAATATCGGGCCTTTGAAGAAAGCCAAGATATTTTCGCTTCTGGGGTTACCATCAAGCGGTTTCCTTTTTCAAGCTTTTTCAATGACTCCAATCCGGAATTTCTCGAACGATGTGATGGGATTTTTGATAGTAATGGAGATCCTGTTACTTGCGATGAAGTGACCTTAAATTTTGGTGGATTCAACGGTGGGGGTGGGTCTTCTGGAGGAAACATAGCAACGATTCCTTCGGGGGGTGGTGATTCAGGACCTTGCATTTGGGGAGTTAGTTGGTCAAAATGCACATGTGATGGAGGTCATACTCATCAATGTGGATGCCCGGGGCAGTACCAAATTGTAACTATAAACTGTGGTTCTGCTATGATGAGAAAAGCATATGACCGACCTCAATCTTCGATGATGTGCATGGATTGTTCAGCTTCTGACTTCGGAGCACCTGCCTTCACATTAACTCGAAATGCATCTCAAATCGATAACCTACTCACGGAATATCCACTATCGCAGTGGCATTTAGCTTATTTGAGTACTAATTCTACTTTTTCTTCGGAACTAAAAACCGCCATACAGAATGATCCCAACCTAGATCAAGATGCAGCGATGTTTACCATTTCTGCCGGGGTTAATGGGGCCTTGTCCGGAAATTTTAACTTAGGGTTTATTCTTTCAGTCGAGGGATTATTGTCAGAATCAGAGGCGGACTTTACTTCGGATCCAATCCGGATAATGTTTCAAAATTACTTTATTGCTAAGTATTTGATCCTTAAAAATCAAAATCCCACTTGGTCCTCAACAAAGCTCTATTATGAGACTGCTAAAGAGGCAATTCACCTGACTTTGGATGCGATCGGAATGATAGAAGGGCTTGGTACTCCTGCAGACTTACTCAATGCCGGCCTTTACTATCTGGAAGGGGATAACTTGAATGGAAATCTCAGTCTAGTCGCCGCTACTCCCGTCATTGGCCTATTTTCGACAACCATAAAAGGCGCAATTAGACTAAAAGGTATAATTCCCGGAACAAGCATAAGAATCACCCATGTATGGGCCAAAAATGGAAATGAGATTCTTTTTGGAGGGACCAACCTTCGAAGAGTCATAGGACTAACTGACCCTACTAAACATGCACATCATATCTTACCTTTGGAGCATGCCAATCATCCTGTAATCCAAAAAGCGGCTAAAGCAAAAAACAATCCTTTTCATATGGATGAATTCGACAACGGGGTAGCTGTAGATTCGTGGAGAAATACGAGCCATCCGGCATATAATACTAGAATTAGGGGTGTTTTAGACAGGTGGAATTCAAGAAATCCAAATGCTACACCAGAGCAAGCTATGGTATTTCTTCAAGAAAAAATGCAAGAATTATCTCAATTAATCAATGATAACCCAACTGTAAAAATAAATGATCTGATATTCCAATGAGATATTATGAGGTAATTATTATGGATAATGTAGCTAAGATTCATCACGATGTTGAATTAAATGATGGGGATTTGATCTTAGGAGCCCAAGAAAGAGAAGTTAGAGACTTATCCAATCACAAAATCCATACACAACAAATAAAGGGAACAGGAAAAGTTCGAGACTTCTACCAGCCCTCCTCGAATTTAACTATGCGTGAGATTGTATCATCTAAAGCAAAGTCTTTTTTAGAATCCAACCGAAAAGGAAATATTAAATTTTATCCGTGCCCGGTTCGAAGAGGAAAAGAGATTATGGATGGATTTTGGATTACAGATAAGGTAATTTTTGACGATGAATGGGTGGATTTCAACAAATCTAATTTTCTATATGTAAATCGAAATTTGATTAAGGGAGAAAGTAACCAAAAAGATAAATATGAAAAAAACATTGAAATTCTTTCTTTTAAAAGTTTAGCCCACTTAAAAGAGTTTGAATTAAATGAAATGTGGTATATGGATGAGTTGAATCCTTATAAAATCTTTATAAAAGAAGGGTGCCCTTATTCTATTCTTTCTATTCCTTCAACAGGAATTTTTCAGCTCATAATAACAGAAGAGGTAAAAATCGAACTCCAGAACCAAAAAATGGACAAGGGCATCGAATTCAAACCCCTCGAAATTCCTGATGAAGAGTGGTATGGCCCAAATGGTCTTCGAAAGCAGTTTTACAACTAATCCCAAAAGCCAGCCCAATGTGTCTTGGGCTGGCTTTTCTTTCCCATTGCTAATCCTATCTTACCTTTGGAGCATGCCAATCATCCTGTAATCCAAAAAGCGGCTAAAGCAAAGGACAATCCTTTTCATATGAATGAATTTAATAATGGTATAGCGGTTCCGTCACTCCAAAATACAAATCACCCCGCCTATAATCAAAGGGTCTTTGCTGTATTAGAAAATTACAATCTTACAAATCCCAACGCAACGCCTGAACAAGCTTATTTATTTTTAAATCAGGAAATTGCAAAAATTAGATCCAAAATAGAACTTCTCCCTCCAGGAGGAAAAATTAATGACGTAATATGGAAATAAAATACTACCAGCTTCAAATCATGTGTGAACGTGCGAAAAGGGAACTTAAAGTAGAAGAAAAAAACATCATAGGGTATATGAATTTTGATGGTATTCCAAGTATTGGAAATTCTCCAAAACAAATCATTAAAGGTAAATCTAGTTTGAAAGATTTTTATTTACCTTCCTCTGATTTGGGAAGCCGAAAAATCCTTTCCTCTAGATGTAAAGAACTCTTTGAAAAAAATAGAAAAGGAAACGTAAGGTACATACCCTGCCCGCTGATTCAGGGAAATAAAACTTTAAATGACTATTGGATAACTGATTTTATTCAATTTGACGATGATGAGGTAGATTTTGATAGGTCAATATTTGAACTCTGTGAAGGCTGGGTTGAAAAAGAAGAAAATGGAATACCCATTGAATTTGGTGAAAAATTCGAAGAAATAAAGTTTCAAAACCTCAATGAAAAATTAGAATTTGAAAAAGCCAAGCTTAATCATTTGAGTAAGATTAGATCGGTTAAACTATTTATGAAACAAAGTTGCTCATTGCCTTTTCTACATCTTAGAAGCTTTGGCGTTTTTGACATTATTATATCAGAACAGTTAAAAACCGAACTCCAGAACGAAAAAATGGACAAAGGCATCGAATTCAAACCTCTGGAAATCCCTGATGAGGAATGGGGTGGTCCAAATGGTCTTCGAAAACAGTTTTATAAATAAAACAGCATCCAAAGGCTGTCTCAAAAAGTAGAGTTGGTCACATTGAGCACTTGAGAGACGAGAGTCTCGAGATGGAAATGTTGTGCGGGAAGCTGGAAATGGCCTTCGACTCCGCTCAGGCTGACAACGAAACGATTTATGAGACAGCCTTTGGTTTTCCTTTCTATTTTCAAAGAAACCTATGGAACATAAATCTTGGCCCAGTCTGGAAGAATGGGTAGAATCTGAATCAGAACTCAACCGAAAAATAACCGAACTATACGAGTCTGAACTTTCTCCCGAAGCGCAAGCCCGGGAACTTCTTGCCTACTTGATAGCTACTTATAGACTACCCTTGACTCCTATGGAGGTAGAAGATCGGGAGTGGCAGCATGCCGGGGACTCTTGGTATCCTCCAATTTCCATGCTCGAGCAAGTGGCCCAGCTGAAGTTTGCAGAGCCGGAAAACAACGACCCTCGCTATTTGGTGCTAAATGCTGCTTACTTAATCCACCATAAATTGGTTATTGATCTAGCTCCGGAAATGGATGAATATTTGGGGAGTGATGAACTCCAAGGTCTGGGATATCGAGGAGATGATGTTTTTGATGCAGAGCTGATTCCAGTCAAAAAAGGAGAAAGCTGGTTTGACAAAGGGTGTACTTTCTTTACAAAGGAATTTGTATAGACTAGATGTCTTTCCCAACTTGGTACTGGAAAACACCGACAGTAAAATGGTAAAAGCCGTCAGAATTGAGTTTCTGGCGGCTTTTTTGGTATCCAAATTTAACTTGACACGCTTTATTGTTTTTCTACTTCTAAAAGACCTCGAGCTTTGGATTGAAAACTTTTCCAAAGTTTGGAACTTTGGAAAAGTTAAAGATTGGGAAATTCTTTGGGTCTTGTATCTAGCGTCTTGCGTCTAAAATCTTTTTTTAAAACTCCACCTTCCCCTTTTCCTCTCCTTTGCCCAAAAGCATACTTCGGGGCGATTTGGATTGAAAATAAACATGGACGATATTCTGCTGCCCGTCAAAATCCTCCAATAGCACCGTATTTTTCATTTCCACCGTTTTGGGAGTTTCCGCCTGGGATGACTCTAGGTAAAACCAAGCCGCATCCTCTTCCACCTCATGGCCCAAATAATTTAGCGTGAGCAATTTGCCATTGACCCAGATTTGGTTATGCTTCAGGAGATAGGTTTTGATTTGGTTTTCCAGTTTAGCTTTGTCCTTGGGATTGAGAAAATCCACTTTTTCTTTCAGTTCATTTCCCATAGCCACCTCCAGGTCATCCCAAAAGATCTTCTGGGCAATTTCCATTTTTTGGGAAGCAGGATTGTACCGCATTTCGGTGAGGCTGATAAAGAAAGGATGAAGCAGGCTCATCCATGCGGAAAGAATGAAAATGTAAGCGTGTTGCATTTGGTGTAGGAAATAAGCCGGATTTGGGATTTTCGGTGTATTATTGCCCGCAATTTAACTCTTTCAGAAGCTTTACACCCATCTATGTCTTCATTTGAGCTTTACTTCAAACTCGGACTTCAGCATATCCTCGATATCAACGGATTTGACCATATTTTATTTGTCCTAGCCCTTTGCGCCGTCTATGTGGCTCGGGACTGGAAAAAAATCCTGATTCTGGTCACTGCCTTTACCATCGGGCATTCCCTGACCTTGGCTTTGGCTACGTTCAATGTGGTCAATGTCCGCTCGGATGTCATCGAGTTTTTGATTCCTGTCACCATTGCCATTACTGCCTTGGTCACCCTGTTTAAGCCCAAACCTTCCAATGGGAAAGGTGTCTCTCTGAATTACTTCTTCGCGGGATTTTTTGGCTTGATTCACGGTTTGGGCTTTTCCAATTACCTAAAGGAATTACTGGGAAAAGAAGCCAGTATCTGGCAGCCCCTGTTGGCTTTCAATATCGGCCTGGAAGTGGGCCAAATCGTAATTGTCGCCTCATTTCTTGTGGTGACTTCTCTTCTGCACCTAGCCGGGGTCAATAGAAAGGACTGGACACTGATCGTATCCGCATTTGTGTTGGGTATTGCCTGTATGCTGATGTTGGAAACCAAATTTTGGTAAAAAATAACCACCCAAAACAGAATTCTTTTCTGTTTAGACATCAAGTTGTTAATTAGAAAATTGAAAAAGATCGAATATGAATTTGACTAAAAAACTACTCACGATTGCTGCTTTGGGACTGGCAGGAATCTCCCCACTCTTGGCTCAGCATACCGAGCAAAACCATGCCGTGCGATTTGAGCAACTCGGCACCATGCTCCGCACACCCAACGTGTATCGGACTGCCTCCGGGGCCCCGGGCCATATGTACTGGCAGCAGCAGGCCAACTATGTGATCGAGGTCGAACTCAATGATGACAATCAGTCGATCAAAGGCTCCGAAACAATTACCTACATCAACAACTCCCCGGATCAGCTCACTTACCTTTGGCTGCAGCTCGATCAAAACAACCGGGGCAAAGACTCCGACACCCCAAAAGTGACCGAATCCAGCATAGGACCTAGGATGTCCATGCGGGCTTTGGAAGGAATTCTCTGGCACTCGGATGATCACGATATCAAAATCCTTTCGATCAAAGGTGCTGATGGCAATCCTCTGAATATCGCCATCAACAAGACCATGATGCGCGTGGATCTTCCTCAGCCACTTAAAGCTGGAGAGTCCTTTACGTTCTCCATCGACTGGAGCTTTAACATCACCGACCGAATGGGATTTATCGGAGGCCGTCCGGGTTATGAATTTTTCCCAAAAGACGGCAACTACCTCTACACCATGTCGGAGTGGTTTCCAAGAATGGCCGTGTACTCTGACTTCGAAGGCTGGCAAAACAAGCAGTTTTTGGGTTCAGGAGAATTTGCTTTGACTTTTGGGGATTACGAAGTGCGGATCACCGTGCCTGCTGACCACATGGTCGGTGCGACTGGGGTACTGCAGAATCCTGAGGAAGTCCTTTCTTCCACCGAACTGGAGCGTTGGAACAAGGCTAAGCGGACCTACGATGAGCCAGTGATCATCCGAACTCAGGCAGAGGCAGAGGCTTTGGAGAAAAAGAAAGCATCCGGCAAAAAGACTTGGGTATTTAAGGCTGAAAATGTCCGAGACTTTGCCTGGACTTCGTCTAGAAAATTCATCTGGGATGCCATGGCAGTGAAATTGGCTGGAAAAGATGTGATGGCCATGTCTTACTACGGCAAAGAAGGAAATCCCCTTTGGGAGCAGTACTCCACCAAAGTGGTAGCTCATACGCTGAAGTCTTACTCAGCACATTCCTTTGATTATCCTTACCCTGTAGCCATCTCTGTCGAGGCGAGCAACGGGATGGAATATCCGATGATCTGCTTCAACTATGGACGTCCGGACGCAGACGGTACTTACTCTGATGCGATCAAGTACGGGATGATCTCCGTGATTATCCACGAAGTAGGGCACAACTTTTTCCCGATGATTGTCAACTCCGACGAGCGTCAGTGGACTTGGATGGACGAAGGCTTGAATACCTTCATGCAGTTTATGGCTGAGCAAGAGTGGGATAGAAATTATCCTTCCCGTCGGGGTCCAGCTCACAAAATCGTGCCTTACATGAGAAGTGAGAAGCACTTGCTCGAGCCGATTATGACCAATTCTGAAAACATCATCCAATTTGGACCAAATGCTTATGCCAAACCTGCCACTGCTTTGAATATCCTTCGGGAGACTATCATGGGCAGAGAGTTGTTTGACTTCGCTTTCAAGGAATATTCTAGAAGATGGATGTTTAAGCACCCAACTCCGGATGATTTCTTCAGAACGCTGGAAGATGCATCCGCTGTAGATTTGGATTGGTTCTGGAGAGGTTGGTTCTATGACACGGAACCGGTGGATATTTCCATCGAAAATGTAAGCTGGTACAAGCTGGACAACCGAACTCCTGCTCAGAAAAAGGCGGATGTAAAGGCTGAATTTGACCGGGAAGAAACCTACGTTTCCAAAGAGTATAATAAAACTGACGTGGAACAAACCGTAGTCGAAGCCGACCCGGCCACCCGTGATTTCTACAACAGCTACAATCCATTTACCGTGACACCGGAAGATGAGGATGCCTACAAGAAATTCATGGCTAGCTTGACTGAAAAGGAAAAAGCCTTGCTCAACAGCAACATGAATTTCTACGAAATGACCTTCAAAAACGTCGGTGGTTTGGTGATGCCCTTGATTATCGAATTCCACTATGCCGATGGCACTTCTGAGATCGAGCGAATTCCAGCAGAAATCTGGAGAAAAAATGAGTCTCAGGTGACCAAAGTTTTTGCTAAGCAAAAAGAAGTGGTTCGCTTCGTACTTGATCCCAAGCGGGAGACTGCTGACATCGACGAAAGTAGCAATTATTGGCCAAGACAGTATCAGCCCACACGCTTTGAACTATTCAAAGGTGCAGGCGGAGTCCGAGGAGCTTCAATGGGAGACAATCCGATGAAAAAAGCCCAGAGCAAAAAATAAAATGAAATCCCGAAGAGAGATCTTCGGGATTTTTTGTATGAATTTTTTGAAAAAACACTTGGTAAATGGAATCAGGAATGGGGTTTGGCTAAGATAATTTGCTTTTTCAGGTAAATTACCAGAGAATTTAAAAAATTCCATTTCCATGAAATCAAGATTCGCTGCCATTGGTTTGACTCTTTTACTTTTTTCCTGCGGAAAAGACCAAACCGTCCAAGCCCCCCCACCGCCCCAAATCCATGTGATTGATGTGATCAGTCAAAAGGTTAATTTGGAAAAAGACTTTGTGGCACAGATCTATGGCAAGATGGACATTCCCATCCGGGCGAGGACGGAAGGGTTTTTGGAGGGAATCCATTTTCAGGAAGGGAGAATGGTAAAAAAAGGGGATTTGCTCTACACCGTCGATCCTGACCCTTTGAGAGAAAATGTCAACACGGCCATGAGCCAATTGGCCGAGGCCAAGGTTTCTCTGACCCAGGCAGAAAATGATTTGGCGAGGTACCAGCCTCTGGCGGAGATCAATGCTATTTCCCAAAAAGATCTGGACGCTGCCATCAGTAAGAAAAAATCAGCAGAGGCCATGGTAGAGGCAGCCCAATCCCGTGTGAATTTTCAAAATATCCAATTGGGCTATACCAGTATCAAGTCACCCATTAGCGGATTGATCGGCAAGACCAATGCTAAAGTAGGAGAATTTGTGGGACGCGACCCCAACCCGGTTATCTTAAATACAGTCTCGATCATTGACTCGGTCAGGGTGGAATTTTTCCTTTCAGAAAATGACTATCTACAGCTTTTCAGAGAGTATCAGGAAAATCACAATCAAGCCCAAAGATCTCAGCCCCTCAAACTTATTCTGGCAGATGGAAGTGTATTCAATCACGAAGGCTATGTGGACTTTATCAATCGTCAGATCGATGCCAATACGGGGACCATTTTGGTTCAGGCCACTTTTCCCAATCCTGAAAGCCTGATTCGTCCCGGTCAATTTGCCAGAGTGAGGGCTTCTATCCGATCTGTAGAAAACGGGGTAATCATTCCCCAGCGGGCTGTGAATGAGTTTCAGGGTCGGTTTTTTGTTTTTGTGGTGGGCGAAGGGAATCAAGTCAGGCAACAGGAGGTGCAGATTCTAGGCCCATACAGGGATTACTACTTAATTGATTCCGGACTAAAGGAGGGAGATCAGGTAGTTTTAGAGGCCTTGCAAAAAGTGGCCGAGGGACTGGTGATCGAGCCGGTTCCTTTCCAATTTGAATCTCAATACAAAGACTGAGGCCATGAGCAAATTGGAAGAAAACCAACACCTCTTCTTCGTCAGAAGGCCCATTGTTGCGATAGTCATTGCACTTTTCATGGTGATTGTGGGAGGGATATCCATTTTGGGACTGGCTATTGAGCAATATCCTGCGATCACCCCTCCTGTGGTCAGAGTTAGTACTGCCTTTACCGGAGCCAATGCAATCTCCGTAGAGCAGTCGGTGGCCTCTCCGCTGGAGCAGGAAATCAACGGAGTGGAAAACATGCTCTACATGAAGTCCACCAATGCAAATGACGGTACTTTGGCTTTGGATGTGACTTTCGATCTGGGCACCGATCCGGATATGAATACAGTCTTTACCCAGACCCGGGCTGCAGCAGCTACTCCCAAGCTCCCTGAAGAGGTGAAAAGACTTGGAGTGAAGACCGAAAAGTCCATGCCCAATATTCTCATGCTGATCACTCTCACTTCTCCCGGGGAAATTTACAATCAGCAGTTTTTGGGCAATTTCGCCAGCATCAACATTAAGGATCAACTGGCCCGACTCAAAGGAATCGGACGGGTGGTGGTTTTGGGAGCGAGTGACTATTCCATGCGTATTTGGGTCAAACCGGATCGATTGGCGAAGTTGGGGATTACCATTCCGGAAATCACCGATGCGATCCGTCAGCAAAACGTAATCGCTCCGGGAGGGAAATTTGGCTCAGAACCAGCTCCAGCCGGGACGGAATTCACCTACACCGTGAAGCTTCCGGATCGTTTGGTGACTGAAGAAGAATTTGGAAACGTGGTCGTAAGGTCTGGCTCTGACGGAAGTCAGGTTTTGATTAAAGATATTGCCCGGGTGGAGCTGGGCGTAGAATCCTACAATGCCTTCACCCGCCTCAATGGAAAAGAATGTGCGATCATTGCCCTATACCAATCGCCTGGGTCCAATGCAGTTGCTATGGCAGAGGAAGTGATCGGGACTATGGAAGAGTTGAAGGCAGGTTTTCCGGAAGGTATCGCCTATGATGTCTCTCTGGACTCTACCGAGCCCATTATAGCCGGAATCAATGAGATCATCGAAACGCTGATCATCGCCTTGGTTTTGGTGATTTTGGTCGTTTTCCTTTTTATCCAGGATTGGAGAGCGACCTTGATCCCTACTTTGGCGATTCCGGTTTCCCTTGTTGCGGCCTTTATGGTATTCCCACTTTTGGGATTTTCGATCAATACCCTCTCTCTCCTAGGCTTGGTGTTGGCGATCGGGATCGTGGTAGACGATGCCATCGTGGTGGTGGAGGCTGTTCAGGTCAATCTTCAAAAAGGGATGAGTCCCAAAGATGCGACCACGCACGCCATGAAGGAAGTAACTGCCCCGGTTATCGCGACCACATTGGTTATGGTGGCCGTGTTTGTCCCGGTAGCTGCTATGGCCGGGATTACCGGCAAGTTGTATCAGCAGTTTGCAATCACAATTGCTATCTCGGTAATTTTCAGTTCGATCAATGCGCTGAGCTTGAGCCCGGCGCTTTGTGCTTTGCTTTTGAAAAAACCCGAGGCAGCAGGTAAGGGGTTCTTGGGGAGGTTTTTTGGGAAATTCAATGCCTGGTTTGACCGAAGTACCGAAAGCTATACAGGTGTTACGAAAGTATTTGCCGGAAAACTCAAACGTGGAGCCTTCTACATTCTGATCTCTTTGGTTGCTCCTGGGATTTTTGGTTCCATGGTTCCCGGAGGGTTCTTGCCTGAAGAAGACCAAGGTTACATTTATATCAACCTGCAGCTACCTAATGCCGCTTCCATGCAGCGGACGGATGCGGTGATGAAAAAGATCGAGCAGATTGTCCTCAGCCAGCCTGAGGTGAAGTATGCAACGGGTCTTTCTGGATTCAGTTTGCTTGCGAATGCTTTTATTCCCAACACCGGCTTTATGTTTCTGACCCTACAGCCTTGGGACGAGCGAGAGACCACTGCCCGGGAAATGCAGGCTCGATTGAACCGGATTTTTGCCAAAGAAATCCAAGAAGGAATGGCGATCAGCTTTGGCCCACCGGCCATCCCCGGTTTGGGTAATGGCTCCGGATTCAGCATCATGATTCAGGATAAGGGAGGAAAAGACCCGGCCTATTTAGCTCAAAACACCTATGCATTTATCAAAGCTGCTCAGGAGAGGCCTGAAATCGCTTCGGCTTTTACGACCTTCCAAGCGGTCGTCCCTCAGCGCTCCATCGAGATCAATTCGGACAAATTGCTCAAAACAGGAGTTCGAATGAATGACGTCTACACCACCTTTGCTGCATTTTTGGGAGGGGCCTATGTGAATGATTTCAATCGGTTTGGGCGATTGTACAAAGCCTATGTTCAAGCCGAACCTGAGTATCGTCAAAACGAAAATGACCTCGAACTTTTCTATGTCAAAAACAGTGAAGGAGAGTCCGTTCCGGTTTCCAGTTTTGTCGGGGTCAAAAAAACTGCGGGTCCAGACTATACCAACCGCTTCAATCTCTATCGTTCTGCAGAAGTCACCGGGACTCCTGCTTCCGGATTTTCCTCTGCCCAAGCATTGGATGCCCTGGAAGAAGTAGCTGCAGAAGTATTGCCGGATGACATGAGCTACAGCTGGAATGCCATGAGCTATCAGGAGAAAAAAGCCTCCGGACAGGCGGGAATAGTGTTTGCGTTTTCTCTTCTCTTTGTCTTTTTGATTTTGGCGGCTCAGTACGAAAGCTGGTCAATGCCGTTCGCGATTCTTTTGGGTACTCCATTTGCCTTATTTGGAGCATTCTTGTTTCTCTACTTGGCTCGATTGGTCGATGAAGCTTATCTGAACAATATTTTCGCTCAGATATCCTTGGTCATGCTGATCGCAATGGCGGCTAAAAATGCCATCCTGATTGTCGAGTTTGCCAAGATTAAGTTTGACGAAGGGCTTACTCTTTTCGATGCCGCAGTGGAATCTGCCAAACTCAGGTTCAGACCCATTTTGATGACGGTATTCTCATTTATCCTTGGGGTTTTGCCCTTGATTTTAGCATCCGGCTCCGGGGCAGAAGCGAGAAAGGTCATGGGAATGGCCCTTCTGGGAGGAATCGGGGTAGCGACTCTGCTTGGGGTGTTCTTTTATCCCATGCTGTTTGTATTGGTAGGGAAGCTAGCCAAGTATGAAGAGAAAAGAGACCTTCAAAAAATTAAATCCACTCAGCCATGAAGAAGCTAAGCTTAATTTTCTTTGCAGGTCTTTTGTTGGCTGCCTGTAAGTCGGGACAGAATTATCAGGGGGTGACGGTGCCGGTCACGGATCGATTTCAACAAAATGATCCGGGATATTCCCAAACGATTTCAGAGGTAAAGGTAGATACCCTTGAGTTGGATTCTACGCTAAACATCATTTGGTTTGATCTTTTTCAGGATCCGGTTTTGGATACCTTGGTGGCAAAGGCTTTGGAAAGAAATCAGGATCTCCTGATTGCAGCGGAGACCATTCAGCAAGCCCAAAGTGCCTTGGCCGTCCAAAAAAGCCAAATGCTCCCGGCAGTGGGCTACAGTGCCGGTGCCAGCAGGGGTAATTTTGCCTTTAACAACTCCATCCCAACCAGCAATCTCTTAACAGGCTTTGGGTCATTGAGTTGGGAGCTTGATTTCTGGGGTAAATTCCGAAGACTCAACGAAGCCGCACGTGCGGATATCTTGGCTTCGGCTGAAGGCTATCGGGCGACTAGACTCAGCTTGGTCAGTACGGTGGCTAATGCCTATTTTCAGCTTTTGGAGTACCAACTAAGTCTGGAAATCTCCCAGCAAACCTTGGCGCTGAGGGACAGCATGGAGACCATCATCGAAGCCCGCTTTGAAAAAGGAATCATAGCCGAAATCGATCTCAATCAAGCTCAAATCCAGACTGCTATAGCCGCCGGAAGTGTGCCTATCTGGGAAAGGCTGATTGTTCAGACCCAAAATCTGATCCGCGTGCTCACCGGGGATATTCCGGGAAGCATAGAGGCAGGAATTCCACTGAGAGAGCAGTCTTTGGATATTTTTATTCCTGAGATACTGCCCATGCAGCTGCTGGCTCGACGCCCCGATGTTTTGGCAGCGGAGCAGGGAATCATCGCGCAGAATGCGGTCACCGGGGCTGCCAAAGCAAACCGACTGCCGAATATTTCTCTCAGCGGGCTAATCGGCGTGGCAGGAACCCAGTTTTCAGCGCTTGGAAGTAATGGTGCTTCCTGGAATATCGGGGCTTCCTTGGCTGGACCGATTTTCAACTGGGGAGCCTTGCAGCGACAAGTGGATATCGAAGAAAGCCGGACCCGGCAGGCCATTTTGGCTTACGAAAGAACAGTCCTGCATGCGTATCAGGAGGTGGAAAATACCTTGGCCAACATCCGCTCCCTGAAAAAAGAACTCATCGCGAGGGAGGCACATGTGGTAGCGGCGGTCAAGGCGCAGTACCTTTCCCAGGAGCGATACAATCAGGGTGTCACCAGCTATTTGGAATACTTGGAGTCCCAAAGGCAGGCTTTTGACGCCCAGCTCAACTATGCAGGCACCAAGCAGGAATTGCTGAGCAGTTATGCCGTGTTGTATAAGGCGCTTGGTGGAGGATGGTAGGGGAAACGTTTCCTGAGTTCTGAAAAAAGGGTGATTGTTAGGAATTTTTGATAAGGCTCCAAAACATGCCCACTCCCGTCTCAATCATTTCATCCGGAAAATCATAGGTTCCTTCATGGAGTTGTGGGCAATTTTCCCCTGCACCCAAACCAAACAAAAAGGATGGACAAATCTGGGAAAACAAGCCAAAATCCTCTGACCAACGGAAGGGGTCTGACTTTTCGATCAAACTTAAACCAAGACCCTTGGCGGCTTTCTCCACCTCTGGGTACAAACTTGGATCGTTGACCGAAACTGCAAATTGTTCGACAAAAGAGAATTCAACTTTCAATTGCTCGGATGTGGCAATGGCTTCAGCTGTGGTCTTTACTTTTTCTATCAGTTCGTCCAGGTCTTGCTGATCATAGGCTCTCAGAGTCATACTCAGGCTTCCTTTACCCGCACTGGTACCGAAGGCCAAGCTTCCTAATTCTGCATGGATCAAAGTCAGCAAAGCAAAGCCATTTGCCTCCTGAGGCAACTTGGGCAATTCTTGAATCAGTTTCGCAAGTGCCTCGGCGGGATTGATACCGGCTTCCGGATGGGCGGAATGAGAGGTCCTGCCGGTCAGTGTGATGGTCATCCCTGTACTTCCTGCGGCAAAAGTTCCCTTTCTCATCACCACCTGATGGAGCGGATAGCCGGGTAGATTATGCAGTGCAAAGGCAAAATCAGGTCGTATTTGCTCAAATCTGGAATCCGAAAGGACAGCTTTCGCTCCATCTCCAGTCTCTTCTGCCGGCTGGAAAAGAAGCACGACCTCTCCGGATTCAGGTCGGTTTTGAGCTAGTTTTTCACCCAAACCGCAAAGAATCGTCATATGTCCATCGTGTCCGCAGAGATGTCCTTTGCCGGGAATCTGACTTTGGTGATCGCTCGGGTTCAAGTCCTCTATTGGTAATCCATCCAGTTCGCAGCGAAAGAGCAGCCTTTTGCCGGGTTTTTTCCCCTTAAAAAGGAAAGCTAGACCTGTTCCTCCCAAATTTTGGTAGGTCTGATCGGGGGCAAGAGGTCGAAAAAACTCTAAAATCCGCTGAGCGGTTTGTCTTTCCTCAAGAGCGGTTTCTGGGAATTGGTGGAGGGTATGTCTTAGTTGGATCAGGTGATTCATGGGTTCAAGTTAGGGAATCCACTTTTCCAAAGTTTGGAACTTTGGAAAAGTTTCCTCCTTTCTCTCCCTTCTCTTGGGATTTTGAATCAAAAAATCCCGTCACCGATTGCCGTTTTCACCACATTTTTGGAGACAGATCGAGCTTGTTTGGATGCTTCCGAACCGATTTTCCCTCCGATATTCAATGTCCACTGCATATCCGGTCCCTGTTTGTTGAAAAATGAAACTGAACCGGAGAATTTTTCTACCCGCTTTGGACCACCTGCAACAGGGACGCTGGTTCCCAAAAAGCCACTAAAAATCCCAACCCGTACCGGTACTCCTGCACTTGCACTTACTGTGGGTGAGTTTTTGTACTCCGTGGTGGGGGGATTGAAGGTATAGACGAGCAAGGCATCCGCTTCCAGCTGATTGGCTTTGGCCATAAATGTCTCCTCTGATACCAAATCCGCCTCAATAAAGTTGGAATACGCAGGAATGGCTTGGATTCCGTTTGCCTTGAGTTCTGCAACTGTTTCATTTTCGAGCATTCGCTTCGCACCGGAATTGGTGGTTTTGGCCAGCACGATCACTTTGCGATCAGCCTCTTTTTGGTAAGTGGGAGATGTCCAAGAAGACTAGGCCAGAATTTGGTGGGATGACCCCACGAATGATAGGGTTAGGGCCATGGAAAATACGGCGGGTAATAATCGCTTTGTATTCATAATTCGGTTGATTGGTGAAGGAATTAATCAAATTATGGAAAAACTGAATAGAAATTAAAAAAAGACAATTGTTACTAAATGAAAGGAAAAGATCATTTCCCTTACATAAAATTTACAATCACATAATTCAGATTCAAACTTAAACCTGTCCTGCCCCAAACTGAAACCCCAACCAAGCACCTCCCAGCATTAAGATCAGGGTCAAAAAAATAAGCAAAAGCAGGGTGGAAAGGGGCATTTCCCAATCCTCACCACCGAATTTGAATTTGATAGGCTTATTCCAGTTCATGGGGTGGTATGGGTTATTGAATTTTGATCATTGAAAATTGGCCATTGATCATTTCTTCAACACCGCTTTCCAGCCTTTTTCCTCGATCTGGGCGGCAGATGCTTCGACTTTTTCACGAAGTCCTGTCTTGAAAGCATCCATCTTTTTCCCGATCTCAGCATCGTAAGCACCCACGATAGAAGCGGCTAGAATCCCTGCGTTTTTCCCTCCGTTGAGTGCAACCGTTGCCACGGGAATCCCACTTGGCATTTGGAGAATGGATAAAATACTGTCCCAACCATCGATCGAGTTGGAGCTTTTTACCGGGACTCCAATCACGGGTAGACTGGTCAGGGAAGCCACCATCCCAGGCAAATGGGCAGCCCCCCCCGCTCCTGCCACGATCACTTTGATCCCACGCTCGCGTGCCGAACCTGCATAGTCGATCATCCGCTGAGGTGTGCGGTGCGCACTGACCACAGTAAGCTCGTAAGCGATTCCGAGTTCTTCGAGAAACTGGGCAGCTTCTGCCATAATCGGGAGGTCAGACTGACTTCCCATGATGATTCCTACCTGAGGGTTCATGCGTTTGATTTTATTTTGATCAATTCTTTGATTCGGTGTGCTCGGGCTTTCAGACTTTCCACATTTTCATCCAAAATGGTCACGTGGCCCATTTTGCGAAAAGGCTTGGTCAGTTTTTTTCCATACAAATGAATGTATACTCCCTTTTCTGCCATGGCTTCTTCTTTTCCCTCCACGATGGCAGGGCCAGAAAATCCATCTTCGCCAAGCAGATTGATCATGGCAGCGGGACATCTCAGGTCGGGATTGCCTAGGGGCCAGTTCATCACGGAGCGCAGATGTTGCTCAAATTGAGAAGTGAAGTTGGCTTCGATGGTATGGTGACCGCTATTGTGCGGACGAGGTGCGATTTCATTGACCAGGACTTCGCCGGTTTTGGTTACGAACATTTCCACGGCCAAAATTCCGACCATGCCCAGTTTCAGGATGACGGCTTTGGCGATTTCCTGAGCTTTGGCTTCTACTTCGGCGGAAATTTCAGCAGGCGCAAAAAGGAATTCAACCAGGTTGGCCGTAGGATGAAAAGCACATTCCACAGCCGGGTAGGCGGTCAGCTCCCCCTTTTCATTTCGGGCTACGGTCACTGCGATTTCCTTGTCAAAGTCAATCAATTTTTCAAGCAATCCGGGTGCATCAAAAGCCTGATCCAAGTCGGCCTCGCTTCGCAAAATCTGAACCCCACGTCCATCATAGCCTTCTTTTCCCAGCTTATTGACTGCCGGAAGAAAGGACTTTTTGGAAATGACATCGGTTTTGGTATCAGTCAGGACAAAATCTGCCGTTGGAATCCCTTGCTGGGCATAAAACTTCTTCTGCTCCCTTTTATCCTGAATCAATTTCAGGATATGAGGTTGAGGAAAAACTTTTTTCCCTTCATCGGCCAGGTTTTGCAAAGCATCGGTATTCACCGCCTCGATCTCCACGGTGATCACGTCACAGCTTTTGCCGAAGGCATAAACCGTGTCGAAATCCTTGAGTGATCCGACCTGAAACTGCTGTGCAATATCCTTGCAGGGAGCATTCGGATCCGGATCGAGAATATGAATTTCCTGATTGTAATTGATGGCAGACTGGATGAGCATTCTTCCGAGCTGTCCGCCACCCAAAACACCTAAAATCTGATTTTGAGAGATATGGGTCATAGAAGACCCAAAATTAAGGATTTATCCCCGAAATCTTGGAAATTCCAGAAAGATCAGACTCCCTTTCCCCGAATCAGTCTCAGCAAAATAGCAATCACTGCAAAGACCAACAAAATGTGGATTAATCCCCCAACACTGTAGACAAACACCCCAAAAATCCATCCGATGATTAAAATGACTGCGATGAAATACAAAAGAGAACTCATGGCTTTTTAGTTTAGGTTAAATAAAAGTTACTTATGGAAGCTTTATCCTCTCAAAGAGAAGGTTTGCTCTGCATAATTCAAACAAAGTTCAAGCCAAGCGGATTCTGGTTTTTCTCGATGAATCTAATTGACTTCCCGAAATCTAAAAAACATTGTGAATATTTTCCTATGAAAATTAATTTTTTCTTTCCATCAAGGAAAGGTCCGAGCTTATCCTTGCCCGAACCTGATTCCCATCAATTCCATCAATTTGTGGGCATTGAAACTTGGGCAAGCACCCTCCTTGAGAAGGAAGTCAAATCGGATTTCCTGATCCTGAATTTCGGAATGGAAGGAGTAATTGCTGACCGATTTTTGGGTAGTGGCCAAATCGGCCAACTCGATATCATGGGTCGAGATGATTCCGAATCCGCGGGTCTGAAGAATCTGTTCCACCAAAGCCCTTGATCCGGAAATTCGATCCTCGGTGTTGGTTCCCTTTAGAATTTCATCAAGGAGAAAAAGAACCCGCTCTCCCGAGTCCAGCCGATCTATCAGGGTTTTGATACGGAATAGCTCTGCGTAAAAAGAGCTTACACTCTCGCCGAGGTTGTCGGTATTTCTCATGCTGGTATACAGCTTGAAATCTCCTAAGGTGAGGGATTGGGCAAAGGGGCTAAGGCCCATTTGGGCCAAAACCCAATTGGTGCCTAAGGTGCGCATAAAGGTGGTTTTTCCGCTCATGTTGGCACCGGTCAACAGCACTAATTTCTGATTTTCATCCAATTTCAGGGAATTGGGGACAGCCCGGATAGGCAAAAGGAGTGGATGAACCATCTGTTCGGCTTCAAATAGCCGTTCTGGAGCCCAAAGAGTTTTTCCTTTCCCTTCCATTTCCAGTTCAAATGCACCCAAGGACACCCAAACTTCCCAGTCGGCGAGATGTTCTGGTAAGGTAGAAAGAGATGGGCCCGCTTTGGATTTCCAGGACAAAAGCCGATCATAAAGGATAAAATCTGTCCAGAACAGAAGATTGACCGGGATATAAAGCAGATTCATTCGGTTTTGTACCCAAAGCGCCAGTTGGTCCAGTTGACTCAGTTGGAGACTTATGGATCTGTCTCCGCCAAAAAGTTTTCTTTTTTCTCCCTCCAGAAGAGGAGTTGGGAAAGTCTCTTGCTCAATGCAATGAGCCTGTACGCTGAACGACCTTAAAAGAGAGGAGACAGGAAGGGCTTCTGCTGCTTGCTTAAGCGGATTAAAAACCAGACTTAGCGCTACCGTACCCAGAATTACCCATAATCCTAAATACCCTTGGGGAAGATTTCCCCAAATGGTGGCGCCCAAAAGGAAGAGACCTCCCAAAGGTCCCAATACTGCGAAAACTTGATTGATCTTCGGTCTTTTTTCCTGGGTTCCCAACCATTTTTTCCAGGCTTCGGAAAGCGGAATATCTTTCGCAAAAGCTACTCCTGAAGCTTCCATAGCCCGCAGAAAATCCGGACGATTGGAAAGAAATTGTACTGCTAGATTTCTTTGTTGGGACTCTTCAGGACTGAAAGACTCTTTCATCACCTGGGCCAGCTTCGATTTGCCAGCGGGAGAATAGGTGTGATTGATCAGTTGGAAAAGGGAATGATCCCCAAAAAGATCCAAATCCCCGGAATAAGGATGGTTCTTATCTGCAAATTCCGCCCCCGAATCAAGCCCTTTCAGGTTTCTGTCCCTACGTTGTGCCTTTCGGCTTGCCAAAAGGGCCAGCGCACGATAGATTTTTTGCTGATCCAGGGTGTGGTTGAATTTTCGGATCAGGTAGAGAAAAACAATCCCCAGACCTAGGGTCGGAACCAGCCACCCCAGTGAGTCTGAGATGCTGAGAACCCCGAGTCCCAGAATTGCAAAAAATGCGATTAACCTACCGAGTGAAAGAATTGACTCTCTTTTTTTCGTACTTTTCAATTTGTCTTCCAGACCTTGAGGATCAAAATCAAATATTCCCATGGTCAAAGATAAAAATTCGCACTCAGGGCGTTAGAAAAAGGTTGCCAATCCAATCCTACTCCAAATGAAATCGAAAGAAAAGCTGCCCAAACTCCCCATTCCGGATACTGAGGAATGGGATCCCCGAGAAGGAATGGGAATATTGCCTGAGGGAATATCGCTTACTCAGAATATAGGATGTGTAGGTAAACCAAGGAATAAAAAACCTGTTCCTACAAAAAATGAAGAAAATAGTAAATAAATTTGCCTGATTTTTAACGAATTAAAGCCTATGAAAAAGATAACTCACCTCTCTCTTTTAATTTTGACAGTCTTTTCTGTTGGCATGTTTTCATGCGGAGAGAATTCTGACCCCGTAGTTCCGGAGCCAAGTTTGGATTTGGTGGAGGATGAATTTGTGATCAACGCTGCCTTTGAAGATTTGGACTATTTGACTTTGGAAGTTCTTCAGAGCAGCGGTTTGGGATTGAGGACCACCGCTACTGCGGATCTTTGCGCCGGAGCCAGTGTCAATCACAATCAGAATACGAAAACCATTGTGGTGGATTTTGGACAGGGATGTACCAGTCCAAATGGAGTGCTGAGAAAGGGAAAAATCACAATGGTATATACCGGGAACAACTTCCTTTTTCCGGGAACATCCATATCCACCACTTTCCAAGGCTATGAAGTGGACGGCATCCGGATCGATGGGACCCGTACCATTACCAATGCAGGAATTGATTTGGTCAATAGCCGAATTACCCTTCGGGTGAAAATCGAAAACGGGAAAATCACTTGGCCTGATAATTCTTCAGTGACCTATACTTCTGATCAAACCCGGGTGGTTTCTTTGAGCGAGTCGGGCTACGAAGCCTCCATTACCGGAACTGCCTCGGGACTCAGTCGAGATGGGAAAAACTATTCTGCCGCGGTTACGGATGCATTGATTGTAAAGCAAAGCTGTGTGGACGAAGGGATCTATATCCCGAGCAGTGGGGTGCTTAGCTTTACCTATTCCCAGATTACGGTCTCGGTCGATTATGGATTTGGCACCTGTGACAAAACTGTAGAAATCACCTACCCGGGAGGAGCTAAAATGTTTACCATAGACTAATACCACTACTTAATTCCAATGAGGAGGCTATCTTTAGGGATAGCCTTTTTTATGAAATGGAAAAAAAAGAAATAAACGGCCACTTGCATGTCCGCTACCGGAGGCCAGAGCTTACAGAAGCCGAATTGAAAGAAAAGGCCAAGCAATTCTTTCAGGAAATGAACCTCAGAAGAACCGTCCGGGAATTTGATTCCCGTCCTGTTCCTTTGGAGGTGATGGAAAATATTATTCTAACGGCAGGCACGGCCCCCTCCGGTGCACACAAAGAGCCTTGGACGTTTTGTCTCATTTCCGATCCGGATATCAAAAAGAAAATACGTGAAGCCGCTGAGGAAGAAGAACGAATCAGCTATTCCCAGCGAATGCCCGAAGACTGGAAAGCTGACTTGAAGCCTTTGGGTACCGATTGGGAAAAACCCTTTTTGGAAGAAGCTCCCTACCTGATTGTCGTATTTAAGCAATCGTATGGAATCCAAAACGGGGAGAAGATTCAACACTATTATGTATCGGAATCGGTGGGGATTGCCTGTGGCTTGTTGATTGCAGCTATTCATCAGTGCGGTTTGGTCACAGTGACGCATACACCCAGTCCGATGAATTTCCTTTCCAAAATTCTGAACAGGCCCGAAAATGAAAAACCTTTTCTCCTGCTTCCAGTAGGCTTTGCCAAAGAAGAAACCTATGTTCCTGACCTTCAGCGCAAATCTTTGGAAGAAATTTTGGTCCGCTATTAAACCAATTTCTCCAAGGCAAGTCCAAAGGGCAGTTTTCACAAAAATCTATCTATCATGAAACCAACTTATTTGTCCCTTGCTAAGATTTCTGTGCTGGCAGGCCTCTTTTTGATTTCTGCCTGTAGCTCAGAAGAAGATGCCAACCCTACGGATCAGCTTAATGACACGGAGGAAACTTCCCAAGAAATGGACCTCACTGCCACTTTGGAAGACGTGGATGAAGTAGCCCTGACTGGATTTCAAAGGAATGGCTTCACCGACCGAAC
The DNA here is from genome assembly GCF_036245625.1 of Algoriphagus confluentis. NCBI lineage: Bacteria > Pseudomonadati > Bacteroidota > Cytophagia > Cytophagales > Cyclobacteriaceae > Algoriphagus > Algoriphagus confluentis. The sequence continues at coordinate 6,906 of NZ_BTPD01000008.1, read as the reverse complement.
TCTCGTAACCCTAGAGGAAGACCTCTGCGAACGGGTAAAAATCGAGTGGCTTCCCAATGAAAAGAAAATGATTATTGATTTCGGAGAAGGTTGTACCAGTCCGAGAGGAGTCACCCGAAAGGGTAAAATCATCGTTAGCTATACCGGAAGATATTGGGCACCGGGTACAGTAATCACTACTACTTTCGAAAACTACTATGTGGATGATCGTAAGATCGAGGGAATAAGAGTTTTGACTAATGAGGGATTTAATGCCAACGATCGATTCTTTACCTTCAAAACAGTGGTCGAGGGAGGGAAAGTAACCTGGCCTGATGGCACTTTCAGAACTTTTGAATCCAGACAAACCAAACGGGTCTTTTTACCCAATGAAAACCGAGGGATCATCTATGCAGTAGATGGCGGCAGTCGTGGAGTCAACCGAAAAGGGAATTCATACGTGGTGGAAATCACCTCTCCACTGATATTTGCAGAACGATGCATTCGCTCAGGTATCAGGATGCCGAGCGAAGGGGTAATGCTCATCAGAGTAGAGACGCGAGGAGCAATCGAAATAGATTTCGGTTCGGATACCTGTGACAGGGAAGTTTCCATCACTTTCAATGGTACTACCCGAACGGTTACCCTTCCAAGATCCTGATTTGGGAGGTCATGAAAAAGGCGACAAATTCTGAATTTGTCGCCTTTTTGTTTGAATTCCTTCAATCAAGATAGCTGATGAACCACCCGCTGAGGGAATGGGATTTCGATATCGTTTTGATCGAAAGCCTCTTTGATTTTTTCCATGGTCTCAAAATATACCGGCCAGACATCCTCCTTTTTTGCCCATGCGCGAATGACCAGATCCAAAGAACTGTCCCCAAAATTATTCAGCCATACCACAGGCGCAGGTTCGGGAAGTACCCGTTCGTCGTTTTTCAGGATGTCGAAAATAGCCTGTCTTGCCTTCTTTAAATCCGTGCTGTAAGATACCCCTACTGTCAAATCTACCCTCCGGGTCGGCTGGGCGGTAATGTTGACCACATCCGAATTGGCCAGGTTTCCGTTGGGGATGACTACTTCTTTATTGTCAAAAGTCAACAGATGGGTGTAGAGGATATCAATTTTGCTGACGGTACCGGTATGACCTTGACCGGTAATCACATCGCCCACTTTAAAGGGCTTGAAAAGTAAAATCAAAACTCCCCCTGCGAAATTGGACAGGGAACCCTGCAAGGCCAGACCAATTGCCAAACCGGCAGCACCCAAAATGGCCAAAAAGGAAGACATGGGCACACCCAAAATCGTGGCTACACCAATAAACAGGGAGACATAAAGTAAAGCCTTGACCAGTCCTACCAAAAAGCTGTTCAGAGAGGGGTTTGCCTCCCGTTTTTCCAGAATCAAGCGAAACCCTTTGACTAACTTGTTGACGATAAATTTACCGATCAGATAAAATAAAAGGGCAAAAATGAGTGAAGGGACGATTTGGGCAGCTAGACTGATTCCCTCTTCCCAAAGTACTTTGATGGTATCCGGTGAAAGTTCCATAGTTTAGAAAATTGATGATTAATTAGTTAAACGTTATACAAATTTGCCATCGAAAAGCCCAAAACCAACGGATTTGGTAATTTTCGATTCCGGCTTCTTTTAGAATGGTTTTCCAGTCATTTCTGGAAAAGCTCCTCAGTACAGAAAGGGAAGCATCGTGTTGAACCATCGGAGACTTACTAAACAGTCTGGTCAATATTCGGATGCTATGATAAGCCAAAGGATGTCGGTGAAGATCATTGATGACACAGCCCAACTTCGTTTTTTTCCGAATGGCAATCAATAAATTTACCAGTTCCCGATCAGTAAAGTGATGGGTAAATAGTGTGCAAGTGGCAAAATCTACCTTGTTGGCCGAAAATTCCGGATCAAAAACATTGCCCACTTCCCATCGTACGGGATTCAGATCTTTTTGTCTAACCTTGGCCAACTCAATAATGTTCCGATTGGCGTCAATTCCGGTGAAATCAGCCTTGATTTGTCTCTTTTTTGCCCACTCGTACATGATTCGGATCATATCTCCCCCCCCACAGCCTAAGTCTGCAATGGAATAGGAAGGTTGGGGAAAAGCCTGAATCAGGGTCTCCAAACCGTCGGTAGTCACGTGATTTCCGCCCAGCCAGCGATTGATGGTTTTCAGTTCCCGGAGGGTCTGTTCCAAAACAGGACCAGAACAATCCAGGTCGTCCATGAGCTCTTTTTGGGTACTTCTTTGGGCAAATCGGCTCATTGCTTGGTGAGGTGGAGGGTTTCCAGTGTCAGTCCGGGTCCAAAACCGAGGGAAAGGATCTCTCCCGATACATGGGGGTCCCGGATCATTCGTTCGAGTACAAAAAGAATAGTGGCTGAGGACATATTTCCAAACTTTCTTAAGACCTCCATGGCGTGGAGATTGACCTCAGGGGCTAATCCAAACGCCTCCTGCACTTTTTGAAGGATTTGCTTTCCTCCCGGGTGGATAGCGAAATGACTTATTTTTGAGAGGTTGAATTTTTTTTCAAACAAGGCCGAAAGCTCTCTGATTCCGTGATCCAAAAGGTTGGGGATGTATTTGCTCAGCTTCATTTCAAATCCAAAATCACCAATTCCCCAGGCCATATCCTCTTCTCCCTCTCTCAGGACTTGGCTCAGGTAATCGTTGATTTTCAGTCCCGACTCATCCTTTCTGATCAGGGCAGCCGCCGCTCCGTCCGCAAAAAGGGAATTGGCCAGTAGGTTGTCTTCGGTGTATTCCTTCTGAAAATGGAGGGTACACAGCTCCACCGAAACCAGCAAAACCTGGGCTTCCGGTTCTGCTTTGATGATTTTATCAGCCAATCGGATCCCGCTGAAGGCCGCATAGCAGCCCATAAAATGGAGACAAAACCGCTCGGCTGAGTCCGGGATTCCCAATCCATTCATGAGGCCCATTTCTATTCCCGGCGCGAGCATGCCCGTGCAGGAGACCAAAATCAGATGGGTGACCTGCTCGGGGGTGACTCCAGCCTGATCCAAGGCAGTCCGGGATGCCTGGAGAGACAGCCCGGGAGCTTCTTTTTGGAAGATTTCCATTCGGGCTTTGGTCCCAGGGAACGGGCTCAGTTCTTTATTTTTTGGAAAAAAAGAAAAATCCCGGTAATCCTTTTTTTCAAAATCATTCAAGACGCTGTGTCTGGTCTCAATGCCGGACATTTTGTACAAAAACCCCAATTTTCTGCTTTCCAATTCATCCAATTGATGGGCAGTCTGCATGAAGCGGGCAATTTCAGCTTGGGAAATCGGATCTCCGGGACTGGCAAGCCCGATACTAATTATGCTGGGATTCATTGATTCAAGTTAAGCGATTATTTCTATTTTGGTCTGTCTCTTTGACAACTAAGCCCAAAGAATAAGGTTATTTTATCTAATCCCTATCCCTATGATCACCCGCTCCAGCATCAGTCATTTGAGAATCCCATTTTCTCTATTCCTGATGCCTGTTTTTTTCTTTGCTTTGGCCTTGACTCCCAATCTCAATGAGGGTAGGCTCGCATTGGTGTTTTTGGCGCTGCACCTTTTTCTTTACCCTTCCAGCAACGGATACAACAGCTTTTTTGATCGGGATGAGGAGAGCATAGGAGGCCTGAAAAATCCACCCAAAGTCACCCAAGACCTTTTTTGGCTGGCTCAAAGTTTTTTTGTGATTGCCCTGATTTTGGGAGCGTTGATCAGCTGGAGTTTCGCCTCCATGCTGGCAGTCTATGGACTGGTCAGCATGGCCTACAGTCATCCTTCCATCCGGATTAAAAAGTACCCTTGGGCGAGCTGGTTGATTGCCGGATTTTTTCAGGGGTATTTCACCTTTGCGATGGCCTACGCAGGTCTAAGTGATCTGGGTTGGCATGTGATTTTCAAGGCCCACGTTGTGACACCGGGGCTATTGACCAGTCTGATGCTATGGGGAAATTACCCGCTTACTCAGGTCTATCAGCATGGGGAAGATTCCCGAAGGGGGGATTTGACCCTGAGCCTGAAGCTGGGAATAAAAGGCACTTTTCTTTTTTCCAGCCTCTTTTTCGCACTGACCGGATTGGCCTTCGTTTGGTACTTTTTGGATAAAAATCAGGATTCGATCCTTTGGGTCTATTTGGGGGCTATGGCTCCGGTGATGTTATTTTTTCTGATTTGGTTTGGATTTATCCGAAAGGATGAAAAATATGCCAGCTATTCCTGGGCCATGGGGATGAACAGCATTTCGGCGATCTGCCTCAATGCATTTTTTATTTACTATTTCCTGGAAAATACCCAAATCCTGCAGGTATTCGGGTATTAATTTGCCTGATCTCTGAAGTTTGCTTTTTGGAAGTCAAGGACTAGGAGGGGTAGGGGTGATAGTTTTTGGAGATTTAAAATATGGCAATAAGTCTAATTTGTATCATTTTAAAAATATTTCAATTCCGATTTTCGTAAAAACTCAATTGTGTGACTGATTCTTTTCGTTTAATTAACGCACTCCTTAAATGACGCACAACGGGATTCAGCTTGGAGACGGCGGGCATTCGGAGCCGTTCTCTTCCAGCCTACTCCTAACTTCTTAAGATACTAAACTTTCTATTTACTTGGAACCGCTCGCTGTATCCAAGGTGCTGTGTGTGCCCAGCATGGGCATCTGATATCGAAGATATCAAATTATTCCAGAGGGTGAAAGTCCCTTATGCGCGGGGGTAACGCCCTGAAGCATTAGCAAGTCGCAAGGTGGTTTGTCGTAAGGCATGCACTGAAGGAAGCGAGCCTGCAAACCCCGGTTCCAACGAACAGGAACTGGATAAGGAGGCCTGACAGGTCGGATAAGGTAGCACAGCATACTGACGTCCCAAGGGTGGGGAACCATCAAGTGCCTGCCTGGTAGATCCAGTGGAGATTGGGGGAAGGAATATGCTCTTACCTGGGGAGATCTCTGGATGTCGAGAACATTCAAGAGAAGTCAGCAGAGGTCATAGTAGCTAGCAGAAACGAGCCATAAGAACTATGGAGGCCTCATGAAACTGGCGAAGGACTGAACATTGGATTACGTCCAAATTCGATGAGGAGTTCCGTCCTGCGGAATAGCCTTTTCCTAAGCGGACAAGGTTACCAGTTTTAATAATGATAGAACAAGTACTTAACCGTAAGAACCTCTTCAAAGCCTACCGAAAGGTGGTGCAGAACAAAGGCTCGGCAGGTGTGGACGATATGATGGTCACCGAACTGTTTTCCTTTCTGGAAAGCAATAGGAACAGCCTTCTGACCTCCATCCTCAACCATAGTTATGTACCCAAACCTATCAAGGGAGTGGAAATTCCCAAGAGTAATGGAAAGACCAGATTACTTGGAGTTCCCACAGTGGTAGACAGATGGCTCCAACAGGCGGTAAGCCAAGTACTGATGACCAAATATGAACTCACATTCGAAGATCACAGCTATGGCTTCCGTCCCGAAAAGAACATCCATAAGGCTCTAACACAAGCCCTGAAAAACATCCCTGTCTGCCGACCTTTAGGTTTGCAAAGGAGAATTATTTGGGAATATCAGAGCTAATATCTTTCCGATTATTAAGTAACTCAGAGATTTAATAAATTAAAAAAGAATGGGGTGAACTTTCCTGCCGCATAGGCTAGTGACCTAGTGCCTGTATCAGTCCCCATTCTTAATTGAGTTGCCAGTAACCAGTTAGAATTTTAGGCTTGAAGGCCTTATAAAGGTTTTAGTTTCCGCAACTCTCTTTCGTTAAACTTCAACATCTAAATTATGAAATTCAAATCAATTATCGGAATCGATGTAAGTAAATCTACCCTTGATGCCTATCTGAAGATCAACCACTGTCACGCAGTCTTTGATAATAATGAACAGGGGTATCAGGAGCTGGTGGAATGGGTGATGGAAAACTCTGGATTAGTACTTGCTAAAGAATTGCTTTTCGGATTCGAATCCACGGGGATTTACTCTTCAGAACTTGCTTTGTTTCTTGAGAAGCACTCCCTTCCATTTTGTATCATCTCAGGACTTGAATTAAAGCGATCTTTAGGAATAAGAAGAGGGAAGTCTGACAAGGCAGATTCAAAAGATATAACTGAATATCTCTATGAAAAGCAGGAGAAGATTATCCCTACTACTCTTCCCAAAAAGGTCATCCAGGACCTCAAAAAGCTGTTTAATTACAGAGAGCGACTTGTAAAAGACAGAGCAGCATATATAACTCGTATCAAAGAATATGAGGCTGTTGTCTCAGGAAACAAATTAAAAGTCTATCAAAAATCCAATACCGAAGTGATCGCTTGTTTGGATAAGCAGATCGAAACCGTAGAGAAAGAAATAGATAAACTTTTACGCAAAGATGAGCTGTTATTGAACCAATACAAGCTGATTAATTCTATCAAAGGTATAGGCCCGCAGACAGCTGTTGCACTCATCGTTTTAACAGAAGGGTTTACCCTATTTGATAGCTGGAGGAAGTTTGCCAGTTATGCAGGAACAGCACCGTTTCCCAACCAGTCAGGTACATCCTATCGAGGAAGAACCAAAACCAGTACGCTGGCGAATAAGAGAATTAAAACACTGCTGACATTATGTGCAGGAACGGCTATCCAATACAGCACCGAAATGAAGACCTATTACAAGAGAAGAATCAAGGAGGGAAAAAGCAAAATGAGTACCCTTAACATTGTCAGAAATAAACTTCTTGCAAGGGCTTTTGCTGTTGTCAACCGAAATTCCGACTATGTAGATACTTTAAAATACGCCGCGTAAAAAAACTGAAATTCTTCTTGCTTAAACCTTAGAATACAGGCAGGAATGATGGCTATCAGGACATTGTGGATATCGACCTGAAAGGATTCTTTGACGAAGTGGACCATTCGGTTTTACTTCAATTGATCTACC